>CP134492.1:316063-632127 GCA_031761875.1 Bacillaceae bacterium IKA-2
CTATCCGATAGCTCCCAACCTATTATTTTTCTTGAATATAGATCCATGACACTAGTTAAGTAGACAAATCCAATTACTGTGTGAATATAAGTTATATCTGTGACCCAAACGGCATTTGCTACTGGTGGTCTGAAGTCTCTATTTAAAATGTTTTTAAGCTTATTGTCGAAGTCAGGATCAATGGTTGTTCTCACATATGGGCGAACCCAGATGGCTTTTATTCCTTCTTCTCTCATGTAGTTACCCACGGTCTTCGTTGTTATCTCATGGCCTCTTGACTGAAGTATGGAAGCTATTTTAGGTGCTCCATATATTTGATGAGATTCATTGTAAATCTTTATTATTTCCGTTTTTATGGCTTGTTTCCTTTTTTCTTGATTAGATATTGATCTCTTAGACCAGCTATAATATCCTGATGAAGAAACGTCTAAAAGTTTAAGCACACTGTTAACAGATATCTTGCGCTCCTTCGATAAGTCCATTGTTTCTTTAAAAATAGACTCTGTTAATTGTTCAGTATGCCGATAGCCTTTTTTAAGATTTCTAAGGCATCCTTTGAGTCCTTTAATTCTTTCTTTAGACGGGCAACTTCCTTCTCTGAATCTGAATTAAAATTACCTGATCCTCTGTGGTTAACTACACCATCATTTTCTTTTGCAGCTTTGACCCACTTGCTTAAAGTGGAGTGACCTATCTTCAAGTCCTTTGCGACTTGTTCAATGCTTTTATCAGATGAATAATAGTGATTAACAGCGTCTTGCTTAAACTCAGCACTATAACTTTTACCTCGATTCCCCATAAATAGTTCCCCCCTAGTTTAGTAATTTTATTCTATACTAATCTAGGAAATATCTCTATTTCGGTTGTCCTATTTTTATTCTAGCATCATAGTTTGGTCTTTTCAATTCCTCCACATTTTAGGCATACAAAGTTATAATTTTGTATGGAAATCAAAAAGGACTTACAAGTTCTACAATAAACCCCTCTTTTGAGTTGTTCATAATTATATTTTGGCAATATCATAAATGGATTTTTAATTTGATTTAATGAAATTAATTTTTCTGATAGTTTCTTGTACTCATCATTTAACTTAGACGGTGTTTTATTTAAGCCTTTTAAAAAACGATTTACCTGGGTTGGGAAAATAATTGGTTGGTCCATGGGGGCTTGATATAAGTTGAATTCAGGATTGATAAAAATAACGGAGGATTCAACAAGGAAATTCTGTTTGAGGGTTTGGAGCAGTTGGCGGAATAGAGTCGTACTTCTTTTTAACTGGTCTACAGGATTTTTATATTCGCGATCGGTTGTCATGGAATAAAGTAGGTCATTCTTTATGTAATAATCACCTTGAAAATTTTTTATCTCTAAAAGGTGAATAACTCCCTGAGAGATAATCAATGTATCAATTTGAAAATAGGAGTTGTTTACTTCAAGCAGCAAGTCATTTATGATATACCTTTCTTCTTGGAGATTTTCCGCTAGTTCGTCAAATTTCACCTCCCCTTCATAGCCTTTTTCAAGATTTAAATAGTAAAACTTTTCTTTTTCACTTAAATCCATTCGTGTGTGTAAATATCGCATAGCCATTAATTCCCCTGATTCACACCGACCTTTAAGTAACATAAGCCACTTCCTTTCTTAATCTCTAATCTCATTTTAAAATAATTTATTACAAATTTCGCTCAACCTGGACATAGCCCAAGTGCCTAATATATCGAATTATATTATAATTATCTATATTATGGTACATAATTATTTCGACAATAAAACACTTTTTTAAAGTAGAGATATTTGATAGGTTATGTTTAAGATTTAAATAGATATTTATTGTTCGTATCAATCGAGTGACATAGGTGTTCGGTAAAAATCATAGCCATTTATTAGTAAAAAAATAATATAATCACTTACGAAATAACAATATTTTAAAAAGTTTTTAACTTGTGTACAAGTATACAAAAAGAATACTTGATGTATACATTAACGTAATCAAGTATACAAACCTGTACACAAGCCGTTATGAAGGGATGTACACAATGTTTGTTATTTGTATACAAAACACAGATGGATATTTTCTTTTCGTATACACCGATAGATGGATTGACGCAGCTAGTAAGCTGGTATAATCTTTAAGTAAGATAATAAAAAGTAGAAACATAGAAATGAGAGGGATGATTTAATGAGCACTTCTAGAATTTGTGCAATTGATGTAGGAAACGATTCGATTAAGGCCTTGTTTGGTAAGTCTGACTATGAATTATACATACCTAATGTTATTGCAGTGGCTACAGAAGATAGACCAGTTATCGGAATAGAAGATTTAAATGATAAAGATCCAATTGAGGGAATTCATATTAAAGTCCACTCCCCTGCCCTAAGAGAGAACAATGTCACTTATCGTGTCGGCAATTTAGCAACAAAAAGTGATAATGCAAGTGAACTAGATCCAGGCAGCAGCAAATCAGAGGAAGATCAAACATTGATTATGCTTTTTGCTACTTTGGCATTAGACGCAGTCAGAGAAGAAAATTCTCAAATCTTTAAGAAAAATAACAATGTAATTGACGCAAATTATACGTTGGGCACAGGATTACCGCTTCGTGAAGTAAAGGAAGGTAAAGATGTTGGCTACCGTTCGCAACTATTAGGCTCAGTGCATCAAGTTGAATTTTTAGTAACTCCTAAATATCAAGGCTTAAAGGTAAATATTAAATTTGACGAAGTGAAGGTTTATCCCGAGGGGTTTGCTGCTTATATTAACTTGGTTATGGACAATGACTTAAATATTATTAATAGAGACTTAATTGACAAAAGTATTTTGATCCAGGATATTGGCGGACTATCAACTGATGTAGCGGTAATCAAAAATCGTAATGTCGACGACGATAAAGCACAGGGATTTAACCTAGGCGTATCTGAAGCCTTAGAGTCGATAAGAGAAGAAATTAGGTTAAAACATGGTGTTGAATTAGATAGCCGTAGAGATGTTGTTGATATCATCACTAGAAAAAATGATCGAAATCATATTATGGTAAAAGGAAGTCGGACAAGCGTCCATGATATTACCGATAGAATCCTTTTAGACTTAGCCAAGAAAGAATATCGCCATTTACGTAATGTTTGGCAAAAAAACTCACAAACAGAAATCTGTTATTTTGTCGGCGGTGGAGCAATCGTTTTAAAGGAATATCTCAAAACTATAAATAATAGTTTAAATGGTTATAATATTGAATTCTTTGAAGACGAAAAGGAAAGTATTTGGATGATGGCAAATGCTTATTATAAATTAATCTCTGATTTTGTTAGAAAGAATAATAAAGTAATAAAAAATAACGATGCAGAGAAACAAACAGCGGAAAAATAGGGTGATTTCATGGAAAGAAAGGGAATGACTGGTATTCAAAGGGGGCAGGCGATTACATTTCGTATTCCTGCTAACACACCTGAACACATCATTAAGCAAATGCAAAAGTTAAAGGAAACTGAGAGAAGAAACTTCTCTAGCAAAATTGCAGAGTTTATTTTAGATGGGGTAAGTAACTCCTTGTCCAAGGAAAGAGAAACTATAACCATTCCACTTCCAAAACAATTAACTAAAGAACAGCGGAGTTGGCTCAAACATTCACATTCAGAAGCCTTGTTAGGAAGTATTGTCTATCAATTGTTAGCCGATCCTGTTCGAGCGATGTCCGTTTTAGCAACTCTTAATAGCAATGCTTTAGATATCGATCAAGCCCTGTATTTACAGGATAATCAGACTGAAAAGACAGAAAAAGAATTACTAACAGCAGATTACAAGGATAACAGCTCAACTGAATTAGAATTAAATCAAGTGGGGTTTCAAGCTGATGAGGAACTAGAAGATGATTTGATGAATTTTGATTGGGATAAAGCTAAACAAGAGCATGCTTCTTCAAAGGAAGATTTAGAGGAGCGTGTTGAAGAAGAGGACGTCGATGATTTACTTGGGGGTTTCCTTTCAAACATGAATAAATAGCCGCAAAATATGTAGCAATCGCGTATTTCTACATTTACCTTTCTGAACAAACATTTCCGTGGAAATTATATAGTGAAAAGACAGGCTGGCTGATATACTCGGAGCAGCCAGTCTTTTTTTTACAAAATAAGGTAGTGAAACCACTTTAACATGGAATGTTATCTAGCTCTAGACGCTAGCGTTTTCCTTTTTTTGATCTGGAATTGGAACGAAATGGTAAAATTATACTTCAGATAAGGGATAAGATTTCAGTATTCTCCTTGAGTCATTTATAATAATAGTAAAGCTATTATTGAATGCTTCACCAAGTAAAAAGGAGGGAATAATTATGTCTGAATATAAGCGAATGGCAACACTCGTGTTAGCGTTGGTTGTTTTAGTTTCAGTCTATTACTTCTTTGGATCTAATTATAAAAACAAGGGTTTTACAACGGAAACATCTGTAGCTTATGATATTTCAAATTATAAATTAGCAACTTTTGCAGGTGGATGTTTCTGGTGTATGGAACCACCATTTGAAAAGTTAGCAGGTGTGGTTGACGTTATTTCTGGATACACAGGTGGAGATAAAGTTGATCCCACTTATGAAGAGGTTACAAAAGGTGGAACAGGACATATTGAAGCAGTATTGGTTGTTTATGATCCAGAAATAATCACCTATGAGACATTACTTAACGTATTTTGGAGGCAGATCGATCCTACTGATGCAGATGGTCAATTTGTCGATAGAGGACACTCCTATACCTCAGCTATTTTCTATCATGATGAGGCACAGAAAACTTTGGCGGAAATATCAAAACAAGAATTGCGAGACACCAAGCGTTTTGATAAACAAATAGTGACCCCAATAATAGAAGCTGATGTTTTTTATCATGCTGAGGAATATCACCAGGATTACTATTTGAAAAATCCTATTCGCTATAACTATTATCGAGGTAATTCTGGAAGGGATGAATTTTTAGATAAGACATGGGGAACTGAGCGAGAAATCATCCAAAAACCAGATACTAGTCAATATCATAAACCCTCTGAGGAAGAATTAAAGCAAAGACTGACAACATTACAGTATTACGTCACCCAAGAGGATGGAACCGAGGCAGCTTTCGATAATGAATACTGGGATAACAAAGAGGCCGGGATTTATGTAGATATTGTTTCAGGTGAACCATTATTCAGCTCACTAGATATGTATGACTCTAAAACCGGCTGGCCAAGTTTCACTAGACCACTTGTGCAAGAAAATATTGTTGAGAAGGAAGAACGAAAATATTTTATGTTAAGAATTGAAGTAAGGAGTAAGTATGGTGATTCTCATCTTGGGCATGTTTTTGATGATGGACCAGAGCCTACGGGTTTAAGATATTGTATGAACTCTGCAGCGCTTCGATTTATCCCTAAAGAGGATTTAATAGCGGAAGGCTACGCAGAATTTGAAAAACTATTTACAGACTAACAGACTTATTTTCCACTTATATTTAAAGAAGCGTTAAACAATATGCATGCCTTAACAGAAGAAGGTGTGCTTGTTACGCTTGTTGATGAAGAAAATAGAATTTATGCCCTCAAGAATTCTACCAGATTCCATTCCAGCCTTCGTGCTATCAATTTATTTGCGGTTTTTCCGTCCATTGTAAATCAGAATAATACAACTAATCAACATAAGAAGTCGTTCAAAAAGGAAAAGTAGTTAACTGATGAAAACTTAATTGAAATTTAGTGTAATGTAGTGGATAATTGCATAAGAGTTTGATCAGACTCGATAAGCTTTAAATAATTTTTTTATGGATTAAAATTAAGTGTTTTACTAGAATGAATTTCATAATACCAAAAACTAGCCACATTAAGCTACATATAGTTGAAGTTTTTTTATTCAACTGTATGCAGTGTCCTTGTGGCGCAGAATCTGCATTATGAAATTCATTCACTAAAGAAATTTATTATGAGGAAGGTAGTTTATGTCTGAAGAAAATATCACTAGAATACATTTAAATGGTAAGGAAATTATCCTTATTGGAACAGCTCACGTCTCAAAGCAAAGTGCTGAGCAAGTAAAGGAAGTTATCGAAAGAGAAAAACCAGATGCTGTTTGCGTTGAGTTGGATGAGCAAAGATATAAATCAATAACCGATGGCAATAAATGGAAAGAAATGGATATTTTTAAAGTTATTAAAGAAAAGAAAGCTACATTGCTGTTAATGAATCTTTTAATATCATCTTTTCAGAAACGAATCGCTAAACAATTCGGGATAAAGCCGGGTCAGGAAATGATTCAAGGAATTGAATCGGCGAAAGAGGTCGGGGCAGACTTAGTATTAGCTGACAGAAATATCCAAATAACGTTTGCTCGTATTTGGCATGGTGTTGGGCTATGGGGAAAGGCGAAACTTCTTTTACAAATAATTTTTAGTATTTTTAATAATGAAAGTGTTTCAGAAGAAGAGCTAGAAAAATTAAAATCTAAAGATATGCTTAACGCGATGCTAGCTGATTTCACGGCATCTTTTCCAAGATTAAAAGTGCCTTTAATTGATGAACGGGATCAGTACTTGGCCCAGAAAATAAAAGAAGCACCAGGACAAAAGATTGTTGCGGTTTTAGGTGCTGCACATATTCCAGGTATTAAGGTAGAAATTAACAAAGAACAAGATTTAGCTGCATTAAATCAAATGCCGCCGAAATCAAACGTAACAAGTGTTATTGCATGGTTAATTCCACTACTAATCATTAGTATTATTGGCTATACGTTTTATGCGAATCCTAGTGCAGGCCTGCAGCAAACATTGAGCTGGATATTATGGAATGGCTCATTTTCAGCTCTTGGAACAGCGATTGCTTTAGGACACCCACTTGCAGTTGTTACGGCATTTGTGGTGGCGCCGTTAAGTTCGCTAAGTCCACTTATGGCAGCGGGCTGGTTTGCAGGGATCGTGCAGGCATATTTTCGTCGGCCAAGAGTAGAAGATTTTGAAAACCTCTCAGAGGCTGTATACACTGTTAAAGGTTTTTGGGGCAACAAAGTAACACGGATCCTACTTGTTGTGACGTTAGCAAATATCGGAAGTACATTAGGAACTGTCATTGGTGGAGCAGATGTTATTCGTTTATTTATCGAGAATTTATAGTTAGGCCTCGTAAAGAAAATAGACCATTGATCGATCAATTATTTTCTTTGGAAATACCTTAACTTTATTAATTTATGTAGCCGTTTGTCCCACTTAGGAGACAGGCGGCTTTTTTAAGACAAGAAATTATAACCGTTTCAACTTAGAAAGTTGTCTAGCTTCAAGCGCATCCTTGAGTTACTTCATAAATTGGTTTTGCGACGAGTAAGCGCAGGAGCAGCGCTTGCTTTTTTTTCAGTAGTAAGCAGGAATTTCTTCAGCTAAAAGCGAATATATAATGAATGGTTATTCATTCATATTATTGGAGGGGATATTTTGCTTTTTTTAAATCCGAGCAAGTTTGAAAGACGGTTAACAGACGAGAAAACAAATGAAATTTTCGAGAAGACAATTGCGTTTTTTGAAAAAAAAGGCCTTGAAAAAATTAAAGAAGATGATCGAGAGTCAAAATGGTACGCTGATTTTATTGAATTTTTGCAGGAAGAAGAAATCTTTGCCAACTTACTCATTCCGACAGGCTACGGTGATGAAAATTCTAGATTTGACCTATCACGTATTTGTGATTTTAGTGAACTAACAGCTTTTTACTCATTAGCCTATCAATATTGTTATCAAGTAAGTATTCTTGGACTTAGTCCAATTTGGATGGGAAATAATGAAGAGATTAAAAAGAAAACTGGTCAGCTCTTGAAGCAAGGAGGCATTTTTGCCTTTGGGATGTCCGAGAAACAGCACGGAGCGGACCTTTATTCTAACCGGATGAAGCTGCACTCAAAAGAAGATGGCACTTATCATGGAACTGGTTCAAAGTATTATATTGGGAATGCAAACGAAGCTGCACTCGTTTCTGTTTTTGGGCGCATCGCTGAAACGGATGAATTTGTTTTCTTTGTTGTTGATCCAAAGCATGATAATTATCATTTAGAAAAGAAAATTCATACATCGGGTGTCAGGCCGGCATATGTTGGTGAGTTTTCGATTGAGAATTATCCGATTAAGGATGCCGATATTTTATCTGAGGGACGTGCAGCGTGGGATTCATCATTGTCGACGGTAAATATCGGGAAATTTCAATTAGGTTTCGCTTCAGCAGGAATTTGTCAGCATGCTTTTTACGAAGCGCTAGATCATGCTAGTGAGCGTATTTTGTATGGTAATAAAGTAACTGATTTCAGTCATGTGAAGGATTTATTTACGGAGTCTTACGCGCGAATTATAGCGATGAAGCTCTATGCACGGCGGGCTGTTGATTATTTCCGTTCTTCATCTGAAGAGGATCGCCGTTATTTATTATTTAATCCAATTCAAAAAATGAAAGTAACGAAACAAGGAATGGAAGTTATTGATATGCTTCTTGATGTTGTTGCCGCTAAAGGCTTTGAGCAAGATACGTATATGGAATTGGCGATTCGTGATATTGGCATGATTCCGCGGCTTGAAGGCACGTCCCACGTTAATATGGCCTTAGTTATTAAATTTATGAAAAATTATTTTTTTGATAACAAAGTATATCCAGATATCCCAACACGTCGAGATGCTAAGGACGATTCAAACCTTTTCAGACAAACAACTGGTAAGTTAGCAATGGTTAAATTTCCCGATTACCGGTGTTGTTATAGCGGTGTAAAACATGCTAATGCATTGCTTTTCCAAGAACAAGTAGAGCTATACCGAGAAATGCTTATAAAAGCACCACCAACTGAGCTGCAGCAGAAAGATATAAACTTTATGCTTCACCTAGGAGAACTTTTTACGGTTGCTGTTTATGCCCAACTGGTTTTAGAAAACGCAAAATTGTATCAAGTAAACGACGACTTAGTCGATTCGATGTTTAAGTTTATGGTTCGTGACTTTGCTCAGTTTGCTTTGGCGCACTTGTCTAAATTTGAAAATACACCAGAACAGGTAGTGTATTTGGAAAAGATGTTAAAACGGCCGAAGCTTAACTCAATTTTAGAAGAAAGAATCTGGCAACACCAAATACTACCGCTGAAAAATAGCTATCGTGTCTGATGGGGCTGCGCAACAAATTTGCTAGTGAATTTAAAGAATAATCAATGAATCCGATTTACCCGGGTTCATTTTTTTGTTTGAAAAAAATGCCGAAATATGTCGAAAAATATGATAAAATAGAAAATATTTAAATATATATTAGGTGGTCACAAAATATGCTTACTTATAGACGAGCGACCGTGAAAGGTTTCAGGACGTCAGTCATCCTTTTCCTATTATTCATCTGGCTGATGGTAGTACCATTGATAATGTCTTCTTATTATCAATTGGTCGATTATTACGTACAAAATGCATTAACCACGTTAGATACAGGAAAACTAATATTAGCAGTATTAATACTAGTTTTAATATACACAGTCTCAGAAATGATGATTTTTTTAGCTGCAGTTACCCTAGGGCGGAAATTTTTTATTCTTTATGGGAAAGGAAAAGCTCTAGGTATTGTTCTAGTAACAATTATCTGTTCCTATTTGATTTTAACAATAAGATTCGACTATACGTTTGCATTAGCAACCCCTCTGGTGATTACTGTTATATATCTGGTTTCAGTCTATAAAATGAATCTATTTGAGGTCAAATTACGTTACCAGGCGATTATCTTGTTTCAATTAATACTTGCAATACATTGGTTAGAAGTGAACCCATTTCTTCAGCAATATGGCTTTGGGAAAAGTGAAACTGTCTACTCAATCATAGATGCAGCCTATAAGCTTCAAAGCGCTGATACTTTACAATTACTTAGTATCTTCATCACAACCTTATTTACGATTACGTTCTTTTTGTCGCTGATTTTAATTCATATTAATATTTTACGGAACAAAGAGTTAGCTTTAAGTAAAATACGTGAAGAAGAGCTCCAAAAAATGAAAATTAGCGCTATGGAATCAAGGTTTAATTATGAAATGCATAGTTTAGTTCACGACTTAAAAACACCGTTAACAACGATTAGCGGCTTAATATCATTACTTGAATTACAACTTCAAAAACATAAAATTGAGTTTAAGGCAAGCGAATATATAGATCGTATCGATGGTTCGATTAAACAATTAAATGAGATGATCTCTGAAATGTTATATGAAAGCGCCAGGTGGGAGATTTCACTTCAAGAGTTGGTTAATTATACGAGGGCTAATTTTATTGATCAGCTTAGCCAATCAGTAAATTTTACTAATCATAATCCAGATGCTTATGTATATGTAAATCGAATTGGTCTAGTCCGGGCGTTAATTAATCTAATTGAAAATGCAGTCGATGCAACTAAAAATCAGGATGATGGGGAAATTGATTTTGATATTCGCGTTACAAAGGCATATGCTAAAGGCAAGAAACAAGAAGGTGTACTAATAACGATCACGGATAACGGTGAAGGAATAAGTGAGATCGATAAGATCAAAATATGGGATGTTCGTTTTAGTACGAAAGGGTCAAGTGGGCTAGGGTTGCCATTTGTTAAAAAAGTTATCAATGATCATAACGGTTGGATTAAAATTGATAGTAATGATAGTAAGAAACATCAAACAACAAAATTTACTCTTTTCTTACCAAAGGGGAGTACCAAAAATGAACGCTAAGAAAATTTTAATTATTGATGACAATGAGGATATTCGTTACACATTACAAGAAATATGTACTTTTGCAGATTTTAGACCGATTGTTGCTAGTGATGGGAAAGAAGCAATTCAAAAATTTTTAGAACACAACCCTGACCTTATTTTGGTTGACTTCCATATGCCTGTCATGGACGGTTTAGTCACGGTACGAACGATTAGAGAAATGGATCAAAAAACACCAATCATCGTTTTAACAGTTGATGAACGTCAACAAATCGCTGATAAATTTTTAGATGCTGGAGCGAGTGATTTTGCTTTAAAGCCAATTAAGGCCCCAGACATTATTTCTCGAATAAATGTTCATTTGAAATTACTAGAACTAGAAATCGATCGAAATAATGCTGATAACGAGACCGAAGAGACTGGACGAACGGAGAGGTTGAAGGCCGGAGAGTCTATTGAAACACTATCAGAAATTTTAGATAAAGTTATTGCAAAAGGGATTTCTAAACAAACACTATTTGTCATTGCTGAATATGTATCAATTCAAAAAAAGCCTCAAACAATTGAACAAGTTAGTTTAAAAACTGGAATTTCTTATCCTACTGTACATCGTTATTTAAATCATTTAGTAGAAGAAAAAATGGTTAATACCCAAATAGATTATGGGGAAATCGGACGACCTAAAAATAATTATTCATGGAACAAGCCGTCGATAAATAACATGGACTAAAATAAGCAAAGCTACCCAAACCCCAAGTTTGGATGCTTTGCTTATTTTTTTTAAAAGAATGAAATTCATTTAAAAAGATAAGAATTAAAAAATTTTCGCTTCTGTTTAGGCAGAGGGGTTTTTAACTTTTTATTACAAATAGTGTGATAAATAAGATAAATAAGATAAAAACACCAGTAATTTGGCGGATGACGTTATTATTAGAATAATCTATTAATTTAGAAAATAGAAAAAGGGGGAATAAAAATTGAAAATAGTAAAATGGTTTGTGTTATTTATTTCGATAGCGCTAATATTAGGCGCTTGTTCAAGTAATTCAGACTCAAACTCAGACCCAGATTCATCAGGTGAGGTAACAGAGCATGGCGAATCGGTTCCAGAAGTAAGGATTTTTAGTTCATTACCTGAAGCAAACCAAGTAAACTATGAAGCTGCTAAAATGATTGAAACAGAATGGGAAGCACTAGGTGTTAGTGTCGATAACCGCCCAACTGAGTTCAATACTTTAGTTTCAATTATCTATGGCGATGATCATGACTATGACGCTTATACAATTGGGTGGGGAGGTCGTGTCGATAGAATTGACCCAGATATGTTCATTCATTCTATTTTCCACTCTTCCAATGCAGGTCCAGGGGGAAATAATACAACTGGATTTATGAATGATGAGTATGACGTATTAGCAGATGCCCAGCGAGAAGAAATGGATCCAGCGGCACGTCAATCGCTTGTTCATCAAGCGCAAGAAATATTAGCAGTAGAGGCACCGCTGCTTACATTATATTCACGATTACTTGTTCATGCTTATAATAATGAACGTTTTACGAATATGACGATTATGGCTGGAGAAGGTATGTATAATGAGTGGACTCCTGTCCGTGCAGAACCTTTAACAGATGATAAAATGTTGAGAATCGGAAGTCAATTTGATTTAGATACTGTAAATCCAGTCGGTGCAAACAGCACATATGAGTGGAGAAATATGCGCTTGATTTATGATAAGCTAGTACGCTTAAACCCAGAAATAGAAGTAGAACCAGCAGCGGCTGAAAGCTGGGATGTTGTTGATGACAATACAGTTGACGTTAAAATTCGTCCAGGAATGCTTTTCCATGACGGTGTACCAGTAACCGCGGAAGATGTGAAATTTACTTATGATTATTTTATTGATTGGGAAATTGCCTATTTCATGTCTTTCCTAGAAGTAATCGAATCGGTTGAATTAATGGACGAGGACACTGTTCGCTTTAATTTAAAACGACCATATGCACCTCTAATTAATGTAACATTTGCGCAAATTCCAATTATCCCTAAACATATTTGGGAAAATATTGTTGAAGAAGAAGGGTTAGCTCATCCGGATGAGTATTTAAACGAGGAAGCAATCGGAAGCGGCCCATTCAAGCTTGAACAATGGAGACGCGGTGAAGAATTACGTACTTCCACTAATCGTGATTTTTATGAAGATATTAAAATTGATGGTTTTATCTATCGTATCTATGCTCAACCAGAAGCGGTAATGACAGCTCTTGAAACTGGTGATATTGATATGAATGCGGAACAATTTATTCCGGCACATATTCAGCGTGCAGAAGAAGTTAGTCATTTAAATGTATTGGAAGCTGGAGATATCGGTTATCAATATTTGAGTTTTAACATGCGGAAACCTCCATTTGATGATTTTGCTTTCCGTCAAGCAATTGCTCATACAATTGATTATGATTTAATACTTGATGCTCATCTACAAGGATATGGGCTTGCTGGTGGGGCTGGATTAGTAATTAGTCCACAAAACGAATTTTGGTTTAATGCTAATGTAGACAGACCACAATTTGACCCTGAAAAAGCGCGTCAAATTCTTAGTGAAGCTGGATATACGTGGGATGATGAAGGTAAACTGCGTTTTCCATTACAATAATAGCTTTTATTTAGTTGAAAAAATATAGAAATGGGGGCCGGCCTAGGTCGGCCCTTTCTATTTATACTTGTTGACAGGTAAATGAATTTCATAATGTAGATTTTGCGCCACTTGGACACTACATCTAGTTGAACTAAAACATTTTCAACTAGATGTAGGATGATGTGGCTAATATATTGGTATTATGAAATTCACTCAGGTAAATGAAGTACTAACTATTTTATATAGAATGCACTTCAGAGAGAGGACGGTGAGTAGGTTGATTTCTTTCATTTTTAGAAGAACAATACAAATGCTCTTTACACTGGTTATTATTGCGACAATTATCTTCTTAATGTTTCGTTTAATGCCTGGTGATATGTCAGCTTCTATGGTTGATCCTTCAATTTCGGCAGAAGCGCGTCAACAAATTGTTGAACGCTATGGACTAGATCAAAGTTTATGGATTCAATATACGACCTTTATGAAAGGGATTGTTCAATTTGATTTTGGGAACTCATTTTATTATAAACAACCCGCGATAGATATTTTGTTGGATAAGTTACCTGCAACGCTAGTATTAATGTTTACGGCGATGATCTTCGCTTATGGGATTGGGATTTTTGGTGGTGCCTGGATGGCTTGGAATCGTGGTTCCAAACGTGAAACAACAGGAGTAGCGGTAGCGCTAATATTTCGCTCTGCTCCAACGTTTTGGGTAGGTATCATGGCCATTTACTTATTCTCGGTTGTATTAGGTTGGTTCCCAAGTTCGGGAATGCGCTCGGCTGGTTATATAGCAGATACAAATTTTCAAGTGTTTTTCTCATTAGATTTTTTAAAGCATTTAATTTTACCGACAATTGTGGCAGGGGTATTTTTCTTAGCAACGCCACTACTGATCATGCGTAATACGATGTTGGAAGTAATGGGAGAAGATTTTATTGAATTTGCTAGAGCGAAAGGATTACCAGAGCGAGTCATCTTATATCGACATGCCGCGCGTAATGCTTTATTACCTGTTGTTACGGCAGGAGCGTTATTTATCGGCTCGGCTATCGGTGGACAAGTCTTAATTGAATACGTATTTAGTTGGCCAGGATTAGGTCGCGAAATGGTCTTAGCTGCACAGCGTCATGACTATCCAGTAGCGCAAGCATCTTTTATAATTTTAGCAGCATTAATTATGTTTATGAATCTAGTTGCGGATCTATTTTATTCATACCTAGATCCAAGAATAACTTATAATTAAGGAGGGTACCTAAAATGAGTCAAATAGTAAACGAGCAGGAAAAAAAACCTACTCTAACTAAACGTCGACCAAAGATAAATAGCAAAGGGGCCCTCAGGTTATTTCTTGAAAATGTGCTTAGAGATAAGCTTGCTTTAACTGGTCTTATTATTTTGCTGACTTTTATTTTTATCGGTGTTTTTAGCGAACAAATTGCACCATATGATCCAGATGAAATGATTCGTGACGAACAAGGCGATCTGAAACGTTTGCAAAAACCATCTACGGAACATTTTTTTGGTACGACAAACGTTGGGCGTGATGTCTTTAGCCAAGTAGTAAAAGGTACACGAACAGCTCTTATCGTCGGGGGCCTAGCAGCATTTTTTGTAACATTTGTAGGAACAACGGTAGGAATAATCTCTGGTTATTTCGGTGGAAAGATCGATAATGTCCTGATGCGAATCGTTGATATATTTTATGCAATACCATTTATTCCTTTTGTAATCGTCCTTGTTGCACTGCTCGATCCAAGTTTGTGGAATGTTATTTTAGCAGTTTCGCTATTAACTTGGCGAACCGTTGCCAGGATTGTCCGTTCACAAGTATTATCTGTTGCAAAACGTCCGTTTATTAAAGCGGCTAAGGTTGCAGGCGCTAGTCATACTAGAATCATGTTAAAGTACATTTTACCAAATGTAGTTCCACTCGCACTTTTAGAAATGGCTTTCATGGTAAACTGGGCTATTACAGCTGAAGCAAGTGTCGCCTTCTTAGGATTTGGAGACCCTGATGCTACAAGCTGGGGACAAATTATTCATTATAACTTCCTTAGCGGGCATTCACGTGACGCTTGGTGGTGGGCGGTACCGCCTGGGTTAGCGATCGTATTGCTTCTCGTCTCAATTTTCTTTGTAGCACGAGCATTAGAGGAAGTTGTCAATCCAAGATTAAGGAGGAGATAACAGATGAATGTATTAGAAGTGAAAAATTTAGATATAGATTATCTAACATCAGAAGGTCCGTTAAGGGCTGTAAGTGATATCTCCTTTACACTAGAAGAGGGAGAACGATTAGGTCTTGTTGGTGAAAGTGGTTGTGGAAAAACAACGTTAGCAAAATGCATCATGAAATTATTACCTAGTAACGGTGTGATCTCAAGAGGTGAAATGATCTTTAAAGGTGAAGATTTAGTTAAAAAGACACCTGAGCAAATGCGTAAATTACGTTGGAAAGAAATTTCGATGATAGCTCAAAGTGCGATGAATGCTCTTAATCCTGTTTATCGTGTCGGCGATCAAATCGTTGAAGCCATTCAAGCTCATGTTTCGATGAGTAATGAAGATGCGATGAATCGTTCGGGGGAGCTATTTGAACTTGTCGGCCTAGATCGTAAAAGATTAAGAGATTACCCGCATCAAATGAGTGGCGGCATGAAGCAACGAGCGATTATCGCTATGGCGCTGTCCTTAAACCCATCGCTAATCATTGCTGATGAACCGACAACAGCATTAGACGTTGTTGTTCAAGACCGTATTTTAAATCAAATTATTCAAATTCAGCAAGACATTAATAGTTCAATGATCTTTATTACTCATGATATTTCGGTTGTTTCAGAAACCTGCAATACAATCATTGTCATGTATGGGGGGAAAATGGTCGAAAAAGCGAGCACACGTAATTTTTTCAGAAATCCACATCACCCTTATACGTTAGGATTGCAAAATGCGTTCCCTAGTATTCTCGATATTGGTGAGGAATTGGTATCTATACCTGGTTCTCCACCAAATTTGCTTAATGCTCAAGCAGGATGTCGTTTCAGCGAGCGTTGCCCATTTGTTACTGATCAGTGCATAAATGAAGATCCGAAATTAATAGAAGTGAGTGAAGATCATTTTGTTGCTTGCCATTATCCTGAGCAAGTCGAACACTTTCGTGAAGCTTCGAAAAAAGCTGAAACTTGGGAAAATGTCGCTGAGCGCCTAATAGCACAAGGAATGGAGGGAAGGACATGAATGAAACAACTCCATTAATTGAAGTGAAAAATTTAAAAAAGCATTTCCCGGTAGGCGGTGGGCTACGTGATATTTTTAATAGCAATAAAAAATCGGTAAAAGCGATTGATGATATCTCATTTGAAATCGGCAAAGGGGAAATCCTTGGACTTGCCGGTGAAAGTGGTTCTGGTAAAACAACTGTAGGTGAGATATTGGTTCGTTTGCAAGATGTCACGGATGGCTCGATTAAGTTTGCCGGAAAAGATTTTCTTCATATTGCTCGAAAAGAAGAAAAGCAGTTTCGAAAAGATGTTCAAATGATTTTTCAAGATCCCTATGAAACATTAAATCCAAGGTTTACAGTCCTAGAAACAGTCGCTGAGCCGTTGAAGATTAATGGCATGAAGAATAAAGCTGAAATTGAAGAAAAAGTATACCAAGCATTGGAAACTGCAGAATTGAGACCAGCTGAGGAGTATATGCAGCGTTACCCTCATGAACTAAGTGGTGGTCAACGACAACGTGTATCGATTGCCCGGGGAATTGTTATTGACCCTAAGTTTCTTGTTGCTGATGAACCAGTATCGATGCTAGATGTATCAATTCGCGCTGGCGTTTTAAATTTATTGCGTCGTTTACGTAAAGATATGGGCTTAAGCATGCTTTATATATCGCATGACTTGTCGACAATTAAATATTTATGTGACCGAATTGCGGTTATGTATTTGGGGAAAATTGTTGAAATTGGTCCGGTCGATGAAGTTATTCATCATCCGCAGCACCCATATACAAAAGCATTATTGTCGGCAGTGCCGGTTCCAGATCCAGATTACGATCGTAAACGAATCGATATTGATGAGCAAGTGGCCGATCAAATTAATTTACCTCCAGGCTGTCGCTTTGAGCCAAGATGTCCATATGCGACCGAGGAATGTAAAACTTGCGATCACACATTAATCGAAAGAAGACCAGGACAAATGAGTGGTTGTATTTATAAAGAGGAAGAATTAGTGTTAAAAAGTGAACGTGTGAAAGGTGTCTGACACCACTCGTGGACAAAAGAGTAATTTGTCCACGAGTGGCGGACGTATACGAATTAAAAAAGGTAGACTCAAACAATAAATGTTTGAGTCTACCTCTTTTTTGGGGTTAATATACTTTGAAATGTACGAAGTTAATTTTCAAATTTATGAGTATCGCCTTGCTTTTGCTAAGGGAATACTCATTAGAATTTCAATGTTGCAGGTCCGTCTAAATCAGGATGGTTAATTAAGCGAATTGATTTTGGCGTACATTTAATGACAATATAGTTAGGGTCCTCAGGCCCAGTTAGGTATTTAAGGAAATTTTCATGCCAAAAGCGATTCCTTAATTCCTGATCATCGTGGATTGTTGCCTGAGCTGTCATATCAATGTACGGCTTCCCATATCCGCCGCTGCCTTCATAACCTAAGAGGATATGTACTTTATCGTTTTTATTGATGTCTTGAACTTTTTCTGTTAGTTTGCTTGAAATCGTATAAAGCGTAAATTCCTCATTACGAAAAATCATATAACGTACAAATGGTTGCTCACCTTTCATCGTCGCTAATGTTCCCACTCGATTTTCACTCAATATTCGTAAAATTTCATCGTTAATTATTTCTTGCTCCAATTTTAACACCCCTCAGTATCTAAAAATAAAGTAAATTTGTTCATTGGTATTCCATTTCTATTTTACACCAACGGCATCAAGAATGGGATTTGCTAAGTGAACTTCGAGGGATATTCATAAAATATAATGACAATAAACGGAACTTATTGTCGGACGTCTAAGAGTTAGGGAATTTATGCTGGAGTTTATGCGGTGTCAGTCATCCGAAAAGTGAATAGAATATAATAAGCTCAGATTATTGGACAGGTGGTTTTAAAGGTGGTGGATAATGATAAATTAGTTGTGGGAGCTTGGATTGATGCTATTGGAACGATCATTTCGGCCATTGCTGAAGTAAGGACATTGGCAGGATTGGATGGAAGTAATAATAAGCTTGTAGCGATTGGCGAAGGTCTGCAAGCGTTCGGAACAATGTTAATTGGGACGGTCTTAGAAGAAGATCCATTGAACTTTGTAGGGAATTGGATCGATGGTGCTGGTGCAGCAGCGAGTTCGTTGGGGGCTTATTTTCAGTACACGGATATAGACAATGGCGTTGATAGTATTCGACTTGCGGTTATTGGTGATTTATTTCAATCACTAGGGGCGGCGATAAGTGCTAAAGCTGATTATTTATCAAAAGATATTGATAACATATTCGCTATCGGCAATGGGCTTCAGTCACTAGGAGCAGGTCTAGAAGCGATTGGTGGCGTTTATGAGTTAAAGGAGCGAGCGGATGAAGGTCAACCACTCACAACGATAGGTGCTATTTTACAAGCAGCTGGCTCGAATTTAAATGCACTTGCTTTAACGAACGATGTTAGGGAAAAGTAGTAGAGGCAAGTTATCTCAATTTACCTCTCTCAAAATTTAATGACTAAAAAATTAATTCACACCTTGTTGAACAATCTCAACCTGAGAAGTAAGGGTCAAAGGTTTATCAATACGATCATCAATACTGATGTTTGTAACAACACGTTGTGTTCCACTGTTTAGTTCATTTTGATGAATGTCTTTAGCTATCTCCATAAGTTGGTCGATATTGCCTTCAATAACAGTGGCTGTTGGAGTAACTTGATAATTAAGTCCCTTACCTTTGATTAATTCGACAGCTTTAGATACATTACTACTAAAACTAGCTGTATTAGAACCGACAGGAATAACGCTTATTTCAAGTAATGACATTTGGCACACTCCCCTAATTTTTAGATGGTCATAAGAAAAGCTAGGTGCTGAAGCTAGATCAGAAAAGCGCAAGAGCCTTGATAGCTTATGGCCTATAAATAGCTTAAACTTTTTTAGGATAATTAACCGTTCCTAATTTTTCATATTGCGTCTAGTTTTTCAATTTACGGGTTTATTGCTTCAGAAACTAAGATACAATACATACATGAATAGATATATTCGTATTTTTATGATATAACTACTATTAAATTAGCGGTAAGACTTATGAAAGGTTGGTAATGTATGGATAATAAAACGAATAGTTCTAACTTCATAAAACATATTGTCAGCGAAGATTTAAAAAACGGTAAGCATGATGAAATTGTCACACGTTTTCCTCCAGAACCGAACGGATACTTACATATTGGACATGCAAAGTCGATCATCTTAAATTTTGAATTAGCTAGTGAGTTTAAAGGACGTGCTAACTTACGCTTTGATGATACAAACCCGGCCAAAGAAGATGTCGAGTTTGTTGAATCCATTAAGGAAGACGTTAAATGGCTCGGTTTTGAATGGGATGGGTTATTTTTTGCATCCGATTATTTTGATAAGATGTACGACCGCGCCGTGTTGTTTATCAAAAAAGGTCTTGCTTATGTCGAAGATTTATCACAAGAGGAAATTCGAAGTTACCGGGGAACGTTAACAGAGCCAGGGAAAGAAAGCCCGTCTAGAAGCCGCTCAATTCTTGAAAACCTTGATCTATTTGAGAAAATGAGAAATGGCGAATTTGAAAATGGAGAAAAAGTCCTTCGCGCAAAAATTAATATGTCATCACCGAATATAAACTTAAGAGACCCGGTTATTTACCGGATTTCACATACAACCCACCATAATACAGGAGACAAGTGGTGTATATATCCAATGTATTCCTTTGCACATCCATTGGAAGATGTCATTGAAGGAGTTACCCATTCGATCTGTACGCTAGAGTTTGAAGATCAACGACCGCTCTACGACTGGGTCGTTGAAAATTGCGATATGGATGCAACACCAAGGCAGTATGAGTTTGCTCGCTTAAATTTAACCAATACAGTGATGAGTAAAAGAAAATTAAAGCAGCTTGTTGATGAAAAACTAGTTGACGGTTGGGATGATCCTCGGATGCCGACAATTTCCGGGTTACGGCGTAAAGGTTACACACCTGAAGCAATTCGTAATTTCTGCCATGAAATTGGTGTCGCTCGTGCTTTTAGCACAGTAGATAGTCAAATGTTAGAACATTTTATCCGAGAAGATTTAAAAATGAAAGCACTGCGGACAATGGCCGTCTTGAAACCATTAAAAGTAGTCATTACCAACTACCCAGAAGGGCAAGTAGAGTGGCTAGAAGCAGAAAACAATCCAGAAAATCCAGAAATGGGTAGTCGTAAAATTCCATTTTCCCGTGAAATTTATATTGAACAAGAGGACTTTATCGAAGAGCCACCAAAGAAGTATTTTCGACTATTTCCGGGAAATGAAGTTCGTTTAAAAAATGCCTATTTTATTAAATGCGAAGAATTTATTAAAGATGACGAAGGTAATGTCGTCGAACTCCGCTGCACGTACGACCATGAGACAAAAAGTGGAACTGGCTTTACAGGAAGAAAAGTAAAAGGAACGATTCATTGGGTCGAAGCAACTCAAGCAAAACAAGCTGAGTTCCGCCTATACGAGCCGCTAATTTTAGATGCTGAAGGAGACGCGGGTGCAGACGCTAGCACAGAAGCGAATGCTGAAGAGAAATCTTTCTTAGACAATGTTAATCCTAATTCGCTTACTATTTTAAAAGGGTTTATTGAATCAAACATGGCTGATTCCAAGCCACAAGACAAATTCCAATTTTTTAGACATGGCTATTTTAATGTCGATCCGAAGTATGCGACAGAGGGTCAACTAGTATTTAACCAAATCGTTTCATTAAAAAGTTCATATAAAATGTAGTGAGCAAGGCAAGGCTATGTGCATGGCTAGACAAATTGAAAAAGCATTAGATTAGGAAGATTAATTCTCATATGAATTAGTCTTCTTTTTTAATGAATGGTTTGATTGATAAATCGCGGTTCGCGGTTCGGATAGTAAACCATCAATTTTGGACAGTAAATGCTCTAGTTTGGACAGTAAATAAATCGTTTTGGCTAGTAAATGGTCTGGTTTGGCTAGTAAATCAACCGATTGGGCTAATAAATCAGTGGATGCGGCTGAAAATGCATCCCGAAAGCTGGTATTCCATTGATAAAGGGAGCAATTCAGTTGAATCGCTCCCTAATTTGCAGTTTTTTTGCCTTTTTCGGTTAGAGTAACATTCCAAATACAGCGTTACGTGATAATCAGGCCGCTTATTCCTTCACGAGCTCAGTTTTAATCATTAAAATCGCTAAAATCATTAAATTTTATCCAAAGCAACAAAACTAGGTTTACGTTCTCGGAATGTTGTTACATACTTAAATCCAGCTTTTTCAATCAATTGATAACCTAAATCTAAATGCTTACCGACAAAATGCTTACTGTGAGCGTCAGTTCCAACGGTAATAATTTCCCCGCCTAAGTCATGGTAAAGTTTAACAAATGAAAGATCAGGGAGCGGACAATCAATACGATAGCGGAATCCTGACATGTTCACTTCGATTCCCCTAGAACTGTTTATTAACGTTTTAAACGTATCTTCAATAATATCAAAATAATTTTCCCATTTTACATCTGTCCAATGAGCATCAACAAAATGTAAATAACGCTTAATTAAAGTCAAATGTCCGAGGACGTTGAAGTCATCAAATTCTTTTACATATTGATTAATTGTTAAAAAATACTTTTCAACGGCTTCTTTTAAATTTTTTCCTTTAAAGTAATCACCGTTATGCAAATCTAAATCATCGGCAAGATGAACAGAACCGATAATAAAATCAAAAAAGTTGCCATTGGCAAACTGGCTGTTTTCTTTATGTTTAAATGGATGAATTCCAATCTCTACCGCTTTTAAGATTGTTAGCCGCCCTTTAAACTGCTCCTGTGCAATATCGATAGCTTTTGCGTATTCATCGTAATCAAAATCAAAGTTCAAATCACAATTCGGATAAAAATAGTCGATATGTTCTGTGAACGCAATTTCCCTCACGCCAGCTGCAATTGCTGTCTCGCAAGCGTCTGCTAACTTCATTTTTGAGTCTGCAGAAAACAATGAATGGACATGATAATCAAACATAGGACAAAACCCTCTCATATCAAATAAAAGTTATTCCTAGTTTATCATAGTAACAAGCGAATTAAGACTATTGACAGCTTAGAAATAATCCTCAAATTGACAATAATATTTCTATAATTGTTAATGAATTTTAAACCAAGGAAATAAATAGTAGCTTTCGTTGATTAAAAATGATAAGATAGATAAGTTATGTTTATTCTAGTGTTTTTGGTTAAGAACGATTCGAAAAGGGAATGAATGAATAATAACATCGTTCAAAAAGAGTGTTTTTCTAAAAAATAGACCTATTTAGTACGTGTTCAAAAAAGATAATCAGAGCGGCATCGGACAAGCAGCCCCCCACGTCTTGTGGCATTTCTGACACTAGGACATTAATCCCTCGGAGATTGAACGCTATGTTTAGCGAATTTTTTGAACATCATTTGTTAGGAAAAGATTTTTGGAACGGAAGAAATCCGTTCTAATGGGCGGTTATGAGGTTGACTAAGAATGGGGTCTTATTCCTCTTAGTCGGAACGATAATCAGGCAGCTGATTATTAGATTCTTGAAATGTTGCATAAGCTTAACAAGAAGGATAACCTTCCTTAAAACTGATTGCTGTAAATGCGTGTTCAAAAAAAGGGATAATGTTAGCCGACAAAGAAATTTGATGGCTAACATTTCCGGACTTTTTAACATCTGTTTGAACTCAACCAGCAATCAAGTTGAAACTTTTCGATCTAAACATCGATTAGTTAAAGAGTTAAGTCAACCTCTTATACCGCCCGTCAGAATGAGATAAACTAATAAAAAAAAGGAGAAATGAATTTGACAACTTTTAATGAATTTGGTATTAATGAACAGATTATTCGTGCGATTTCAGATATGGGATTTGAGGAGGCAACACCAATTCAAACCCAAACGATCCCGACAGCTTTAGCAGGTAAGGATCTAATTGGACAAGCACAAACAGGAACAGGAAAAACAGCAGCATTCGGGATTCCTCTTATTGAAAAAACGGATGTTAAAAGCAGTGATATTCAATCAATTATTTTAACACCTACGCGAGAATTAGCAGTGCAAATTGCTGAAGAAATAAACAAAATTGGTCACTTCCAAGGAGTACGTGCTTTACCTATTTACGGAGGACAAGATATTAGCCGTCAATTGAGAGCACTAAAGCAAAACCCACAAATTATTGTCGCAACACCAGGTCGCTTCATGGATCATATGCGTCGTAAAACAATTCGTCTTCAAGGCATTAAAATGGTTGTTCTTGATGAAGCCGATGAAATGTTAAATATGGGTTTTGTTGAGGATATTGAAACAATTTTGAAAGAAGTTCCTGAAACTCGTCAAACATTACTTTTTTCAGCGACAATGCCAAAACGAATTCAAACTTTAGCACAGAAATTTTTAAAAGAGCCTGAATTTATTTCTGTTAAAACGAAGGAAATGACAGTTGAAAACGTCGATCAACAATATATGGAAGTACAAGAAAAACAAAAGTTTGATGTGCTTTGTCGTGTATTAGATATTCAAGCACCTGAACTTGCAATTATTTTTGGCCGCACAAAGCGTAGAGTTGATGAGCTTTCAGAAGCATTATTAAAGCGAGGCTATATTGCAGAAGGAATTCACGGTGATTTAAATCAAGCGAAACGTGACAGTGTCATTCGCAAGTTTAAAGAAGGAACGATCGAAATCCTTGTCGCTACTGATGTTGCAGCTCGTGGACTTGATGTCACAGGCGTTACTCACGTTTACAACTTTGATATTCCTCAAGATCCAGAAAGTTATGTTCACCGTATTGGCCGAACAGGTCGTGCCGGAAAAAGCGGTATTGCGATGATGTTTGTGTCACCAAGGGAAATTGATCATTTAAAATCAATTGAAAGAATGACGAAGCGTAAAATTGTCAAGCTTCCAGTACCAACATTTGCAGAAGCTATTGAAGGTCAACAACGCTTAACAGTCGATAAACTGTTAGAAACGATTGCAGAGAAAGATTTCCAAGGGTATAAAAATAGTGCTGAGCAACTGTTAGAAGAAGTTGATTCAGTGACACTTGTTTCTGCAGCATTAAAAATGTTAACTAAAGAACCGAGTTTAACACCTGTAAAAATTACTGGTGAAGCGCCACTTCGAGCTAAAAAGGCTAGTTTTGGTGGAAAAAGAACTGATAAAGGTAATTACCGCGGCGGAAGCAGCAGCAGTAGTAGCAGCAGCAAAGGACGCGGCGATCGCGATCGTAATCGTGGACGCAACAAAGAAGGCGGCGGCGGTGGCGAACGTCCAGCACGAAATAACGCTGAGCGCAGCTTTAGTAAAAGAAATAAAAACAAATAAATAAATTAAAATAATAGAGGGGTGACTTTTTTGAGTCACCCCTCTTTTTATTTTAATTTATTTTCTATCTACTTCAGTTGGTGGAAAGCCAAGTTTTCCTTTTAAATCGTAAAGGTTCATTTCTTTAGCTAGTTCTAGATCTTGATCATCTGTAGCGATATCTTTTTGAGGTGTTTGTGGTAAGCTGTTTTTATTTTTATCGCGTGTTTTTTGTTTGCGGGCTCGTCCCATTTGTGTAATCACTCCTTTCTTTTCGTATTTTTTGTTAGAAAAGGGGTGATTATGTAAAGAAAATGATTCGGACAATGAATGAATTTTAGTGATAAGCAGAAAATAAATTTGACGAATGCTTTCGGAATTTGGTATGATGAACAACAAATTAATCTAATAATTAGGTTAGTGCTATAAAATGATTAAACTGGATATAAAAACAATGATAGACGAATAGTAACTAAATCAAGTTTCCCAAGCGAGCTAGGGACGGTGTGAGCCTAGTGAAGCAAATTAGTGAACGGCAGTCTGGAGTTTTTTTTCGATAAAGTGGGTGTATGGCTTTGATTAGACGTACGCCAACTAGGGTGGAACCGCGGGAGCTAGCTCTCGTCCCTAGGCTAGAAAAGCCTAGAGACGGGAGTTTTTTGTTGTTCTCTATTAGCGTGTCTATCCTTGTGAGAATGTGAGCGACTTCACATGGTGCCTGACACCACTCGTGGACAAATGTGCGCGAGCGGTGGATGCCTATCGCAAAAAAGAAACCGGACTTAGTTGGCTTTTCACAGATTTAACTAATTTTAAGGAGGAAATTAAAATGATGAAATCAATGGAGCAAATCGTATCACATGCTAAACACAGAGGCTTTATTTTTCCTGGTTCTGAAATTTATGGAGGACTTGCAAATACTTGGGATTATGGTCCGCTGGGTGTCGAGTTAAAAAATAATATTAAAAAAGCTTGGTGGCAAAAATTTGTTCAAGAATCACCATACAATGTTGGTCTTGATGCGGCAATTCTTATGAATCCACGGACTTGGGAAGCTTCAGGTCATATTGGAAATTTTAATGACCCGATGATTGACTGTAAAAAATGTAAAGCGCGTCACCGTGCTGACAAGATTATCGAAAATGCCCTTAATGAAAAAGGAATTGAAATGGTCGCGGACGGTCTTTCTTTTGAAAAAATGGAAGAGCTGATCTATGAGCATAAAATTATTTGTCCTGATTGTGGCGCATTGGAGTATACGGCAATTCGTCAATTTAACTTAATGTTTAAAACATTCCAAGGTGTTACTGAAGCAAGTACGAATGAAATTTTCTTACGCCCGGAAACAGCGCAAGGTATTTTCGTTAACTTTAAAAATGTTCAACGAACGATGCGTAAAAAATTGCCATTTGGTATTTGCCAAATCGGAAAAAGTTTTCGTAATGAAATTACTCCTGGTAACTTTACATTCCGGACGAGAGAATTTGAGCAAATGGAGCTTGAATTTTTCTGTAAACCAGGTGAAGACTTAAAATGGTTTGAATTTTGGAAAGATACAGCCGATAAATGGTTAACGGCGCTTGGGATGACAAAAGAAAATGTTCGGATGCGTGATCACAATGCTGACGAGCTTTCTCACTACAGTAATGCGACAACGGATTTTGAATATAACTTCCCATTTGGTTGGGGTGAGCTTTGGGGAATTGCTTCACGTACGGATTACGACTTAAAGCAGCACATGGAATTTTCGGGCGAAGACTTCAAATACATTGATCAAGAAACAAACGAACGTTACATTCCTTATTGTATCGAGCCTTCACTAGGGGCTGATCGGGTAACATTAGCGTTTTTAGTAGATGCCTATGAAGAAGAGCAACTTGAAGACGGGACCAGCCGTACCGTGATGCACTTGCATCCAGCGTTAGCTCCATTCAAGGCAGCTGTGTTACCGTTATCGAAAAAGTTATCTGAGGAAGCAACAGCCGTGTATAGTGAGCTTGCAAAGCATTATATGATTGACTATGATGAAGCGGGTTCGATCGGTAAACGATATCGTCGCCATGATGAAATTGGAACGCCATTCTGCATAACATTTGACTTCGATTCAAAAGAAGATCAAATGGTAACTGTACGCGACCGAGATACGATGGAGCAAACACGAGTTGCAATAGCTGATTTAAAAAGATTTTTAGAAGAAAAAGTAACGTTTTAATAACGAACTCGGGTTTGGAGTTTATTCCGATAACTTTTGAAGTTATTCCGATATTTCCCAACATTATTCTGACATTTGATTAAAGCGACAAAGATCATTTAGATATTAAAAACTAGACATAAGAAGAATTTAGTAAAGTAATGTAGTATGATAATAAGTGGGATGCTGATCATGTCAGCATTTCACTTTTATTTTTTGGGGTGAAACAATGGAACTGCTGAAGAATGACTGGGAAACATTGCTCCACGATGAACTCAAAAAACCATACTATTTAAGGTTAACTAAATTTCTAAAAAAAGAGTACGCTACAAACACGATCTATCCAAATCAAAAAGAGATTTTTAACGCCCTCGATTCGACCTCTTACAATCATACGAAGGTTGTTATTTTGGGGCAAGATCCTTACCATGGTCAAGGCCAAGCACACGGTTTAAGCTTCTCTGTTAAAGACGGTGTCAAGCAACCGCCTAGTTTGAAAAATATTTTTAAAGAGCTCAATAGTGATCTTGGTTGTAATATTCCTAACCATGGTTGCCTCCAAAGCTGGGCTGATCAAGGGGTTCTCCTTTTAAATACAGTGCTAACCGTGAGGGATAGTGCCGCTAACTCCCACAAAGGTGTTGGCTGGGAGGAGTTTACTGACCAAATTATCTCATTATTAAATAGAAGAGAAAAATCGTTAGTATTTATACTTTGGGGACGTCACGCGCAGCAAAAAAAACAACTACTAACTGCGCGTCATCACCATCTGATTGAATCACCACATCCTAGTCCACTATCTGCTCATCGTGGCTTTTTTGGTAGTCAGCCATTTTCAAAAACGAATCAGTTTCTACGTCTCGAGGATTACCCTGAAATTGACTGGGACCGAGTAAACATGTAACATGGACACATATTGAATTATTTTCCAACGAAAGAATATCTCATATAATAAAGGAGAGGATAGCAATGGCTTTTCAAAAGAAAAGTACTGTTATTGGTTTTATTGGAATAGGTGTTATGGGGAAAAGTATGGTTTTAAATTTAATGAAAAATGGCTATGAAGTCGTTGTTTTCAACCGTACAAAGGAAAAAGCCCGTTCATTAATTGAAAGTGGCATCATGTGGAAAAATACAATAAAAGAATTAGCAGAAGCGGCCGACGTGATTATCACGATTGTTGGCTATCCTCAGGATGTTGAAGAGATATATCTAGGTGAGAACGGCTTATTAAATCATGCTAAAACTGGTACATATTTAATTGATATGACAACCTCAAAACCTGCTCTTGCAGTTGATATTCACGAGGCGGCAAAAAAACGCGGCATGTACGCTTTAGATGCGCCTGTTTCCGGTGGCGAGAGTGGGGCAAGAGATGCTACCTTAGCGATTATGGTAGGTGGAGACGAGGCTGACTTCAATAAAGTTTTACCTATTTTTGAAAAAATGGGTAAAAATGTTATCCTTCAAGGCGGGCCAGGATCTGGTCAACACACGAAAATGTGTAACCAAATGGTTATCGCTACATCAATGATCGGTATTTGTGAAGCTTTGAGTTATGCTGAAAAAGCAGGTCTTTCTCCCGAACAGGTTTTACAATCAATTGAGACAGGTGCGGCAAGAAGCTTTTTGTTAAGTAATTTGGCGCCAAAAATGATTGACGGTGACTTTGAAGCAGGCTTTTATGTTAAACATTTTATTAAAGATATGACGATTGCCCTTGAAACGGCAGAAGAAATGGGTTTACTTACCCCAGGATTGAAGTTGGCTAAACAGCTTTATGAGGAGCTAGCAGAAAAAGGCGAAGAAAATAGCGGCACTCAAGCGTTATATAAATTATATAAATGAATGAATTTCATAACGCAGATTGTTCGCCACTAGGTGTCACTAGGTAGCTTTGTGTGGCTAGTTTACTCGTATTATGAAATTCATTCAAATAAAATATTCCTAAAAAGAGACTTGAATAAAAATAAAGTCTCTTTTTTTGAGTTTAAAGATCATATTATCCGATCTAGAAATTGAATTTTGGAGTTAGTATTGTAACTGTGCTATCCTATTTCATAGAATTAGAAACTAACAAAAGGAGGGTAATTAAATGTTAAAGTTATTTTTACTAATTGGTAGCATTAATATGGTTTTAGCAGTAGGTTTAGGAGCTTTTGGAGCACATGGGTTACAAGCAAGATTATCTGAAAGAATGTTAGAAATTTACCAAACAGGAGTTCAATATCATATGATTCACGCAGTTGGAATCCTTATTATTGCTCTTGTTGCTGAGCGTCTAGGTAGTCCAGGGATGCTTTTGTGGGCAGGTTGGGCGATGTTTTTGGGGATCATCTTTTTTTCAGGAAGTTTGTATGTATTGAGTATCTCAGGGATAAAGATTTTAGGAGCAATTACCCCGATAGGTGGAGTATTTTTCATCGTTGCTTGGGTCCTACTAGCCTTATCAGCATTAAAAAATTTATAGTAAGAAAAGCGCCAGCGCCTTGTATGCTGCGAGTATGTTGGAGACTAAGCATAAAGAGGCGCAATTTGCCTCTGCATGGTTAGTTGAAACATTCGAGCAGCTAGGTGCTGCTCCTGCGGTTACTCGTCGCAAAACCTGCTATGATGTAACTCACTGATGTGTCTTGAAGCTAGACAAAGAAAAAAGGGTTGGCGGAATTCCGCCAACCCTTTTAAGATTTTATCTAGGTGGATAAGCTATTAATGGTGCGCCATTAAAAGAAAATTCGTACTCGAGCGGCTCGTCAAATGTTACATAATCTAAATTAATCATCAGTAAAAGATAGTATTTACCAGATTGTGGGTCACTAATAATGATGTGATCTCGCCCTGCTTCGTCGACAACTCCTCTAAAAATTTTTGCGTTCCATTCTGGATTATTTTCAAATGTCATATAAAATGTGCCTACTTTTCCTCTGTTTAGCCGTAAAATATTTTCGATATATGATTGTTCTAGGGGAAGCCTGCCTGGTTCGGTAGGTTGAGTAAATGGTGGTGCTTGTTGTGTAAAACCCGGTGGCGGAGGCATAGGAGTACCAGGCATATATTGTTGCTGTTGTGGAGCTTGATATGAATGCTGCGGTGCCTGTTGTCCCGTTGGTGTTCCTTGCTGCATCCAAGGTTGTTGTTGATACATAAAATCACTCCTTTATTATAATAAAATAAAATTTAAAATGTGGAATATACGGATGGACACTCACTAGCTAATGGTGAATAAAAGCAATGTAGTTTATATCTACCTGAATTCCATTGCCCCCACCATTGTGCTGGACAGGAACCTTCGGGACGGAAAAACCATAAAGAAAACTGAGCTGGATGGTGCCGTTCCCCAGCTAATACTTTTCTCGCAAGTCGAATGTCACGTTCTCTTGCCCGTTGATAAAAGTAACCTTTTTGTACAGCCTCAAATCCACCTGGAGATTGAAAGGCCATTCTGTCAATCGTGTTAATATCTTTGAAATCAAGACAATTTGATCTCGCGCGATTAACCATGACATTTCCTGCCATTAACATTCCAAGCTCGCCTTCACCTTCTGCTTCGGCTCTCATTAAACGAGCTAACACTTGAACACCATTTTCATTAGTTTTAAAGACTGCCATTTACTCACCTCCAAATTTATGTGAAATAACAAAGATGCCTGTTGGTACGAAGGTTAATAAAGTATATCTGCTAAAAGTGCGTGTTCAAAAAGGAAGATAATGATTGAATAGCTTGATTACCGGACTTTTTGAACAACTTATAAAAATTAGCCACATTGTATTAAGAAAGCATGCTTATCATTGCTAACACTATCTTATTACTATGAAGAGTAAGTTAGAATTATGAATGAACAATTTAGAAACATTTTTACGAAAGTAGCCCCAATACAGGCGCCTTACTTAAATCATTAACTAAGTGGTGTGAGTGCGGCAGGGGCTTCAAAATAAAATTACTCGTCGAAAAAAGCCAGGTCGCCGTTGACCTGGCTTACTGGCTTTACTTTTGTCTAGCTGTAGAAAGTTACTTTATTGCCTCATTTTCACCACTCAGTTGGTACGTTGCCTTTCATTGTCTAGCTCCAAGACACATCTTTGAGTTACTACATAGCGATTTTGCGACGAGTAACCGTAGGAGCAGGCCCTATCGGCTCGAACACGTCAGTCCTGCACTTGCGGTCTAAGAGCTGACCGCTTCGTAAGGCCTTCCAGTGTTTTTCGCCGATAGGCGGGCGCCTTGCGCTTTCTCATTTAGACGTGTAAATAACGTGGAAGTGATTTTTTCAAAAGAATGTTTCCAACAAAGAAAGAACCAAAGTCGCCGTAACGAGCACTCACTTCATCAAAACGCATTTCATAAACAATTTTTTTGAATTGTATTACATCATCGGAAAACAGCGTTACGCCCCATTCCCAATCATCAAAGCCGACCGAGCCACAAATGATTTGCTTGATCTTTCCTGCATAGCCGCGGCCAATCATACCGTGGCTGCGCATCAATGTCTTGCGTTCCTCCATCGGAAGCATGTACCAATTGTCGTTGCCCTCGCGGCGCTTATTCATTGGATAGAAACAAATATGGTTCATTTTTGGTAAAATAGGCTTTAGACGAGCTTGAATTTCTGGATCTTTACTAGGATCGACACTTGATGGCATATAATTGCTCAATTCAACTACCGAAACATAAGAATATGTAGGAATTGTATACTCAGCAAAGCGAGTTTTATTGAAGGTATTTTCTATTTCATTTATTTCTTCCATCGTTGGGCGTAAGATCATCATCGCAATATCAGCCTTTTGACCAACAATACTATAAAGGGCATTGCTACCTGCTAGTTGTGCTTCGGTATCATCCCATTTTTCTAATAATGATACAAACTCATTGGTAATTTGTTCACGCTCTTCATTTGATAGGTATTTCCATTTCTCCCAATTAATTGCTCTGAAATCATGTAAACAATACCAGCCATCTAATGTCTTTGCTGCTTCACTCATGAAATTCACTCCTTATTAACGATTATATTATTTAAATAAACTTATTATCAGTTGGTAATTACTATTTCAACGTTCATTATACTATTTAAGCCAGCAAAAACCAAATTTAACAAACCGTTTTTTATTTAAGGGTAAAGCGCTCCATCTCTAAGCGAAGGAGCGCACTTCTAAACAAGTTAAGTGGAGACTTCAATTGCTTAGCTGGTGTTCTAGCAAAACTAGGACGAATCCCCTTAATTTACTTTAAATCACAGAAAGCTTAACTGTAAATATTATTGAAAGTTTATTTTTGTATAAAAAAGAGAATGCTTATCGATGAATAGCATTCTCCTAAAATAGTTATTTTGTTTTTTGAATGAAAGCTTGAAGTGCTTTAAGATGTTCAGGAGATTTTCCTGCTTTTCGTTGTGCAGCTACTTCCATAGTAAGTACCTCGGTCAACGAATGATCAAACGATGCATGCATTGTTTGTTTCATCAAACCAAAAGCAGTTATCGGAACATGCTTTAATTTTTCCACAAATTCGTTTGGATTACCAATATTGTTAATTAATCCACAGTGTAGCGCTTCCTCGGCAGTGATTGATTCGCCTAAACATAGCTCAATTGCTTTTTGAATGCCGACGATTCGTGGAAGGAAGTAGGAAGCCCCAGCATCAGGAACTAGCCCAATCTTCAAAAAACTAATTCCAAGTATCGCATCAGAACTTGCGAATCTGAAGTCACAAGCTAACGCAATACTTAATCCAGCGCCGACGCCGATTCCGTTAAGATAAGCAACAATCGGTTTATTAATCGAAGCGATAATTTCCAGAAGTTTGTTATACGTAAGAGCTAAATAATCGCCATGATCAAAAGAGGCAAAATCTTCAATTGGAATGCTTTTTAAGTCGGCACCACTTGAGAACGCACCATCTTTACCTTGTAAAACAATAACGCTAACTTCAGGATCGTTTCCGGCTATGGTAAAGGCATCTTGTAAATCCTCATGCATCGCAAGATTAATCGCATTTTTTACTTCAGGACGGTTTAAGGTAATTGTTCCGATTCCTGCATTTTTTTCAAATAAAACAGTTCCATTTTTCATAATGTCATCTCCTCTTTAAATTTGTCTTGCAAGAACTGTTCCTTCATAGATTGCCCTTTTCGCATCTAAGTCGCTAGCTTGCTTAGCGCCACCAATAATGTAGACGTCCTTGCCTTTCTCTTTTAGAGTATTGTAAATTTTATCGTTTGGTAGCTGACCACTTGCATAAACGATTAAATCAGCTGGGATTGTTTTTTCTTCACCATTAATAGTAAAAGTAATTGCCTTGTTACCAATATTTTTATATTCACTGATGCCACCAATCATCTTAACTTTTTTCATACTGAGTTCCATTAACGTTGCCCAACGAGTTGTTTTACCAATACCTTTAGCAAAAGATTTTCCGCGCTGGAGCAATGTAATAGTTTTTGCTCCTCGTTCTTTAAGTAAAATTGATAAATCGCAGGCGACACCGCCACCACCAATGATGACAACATGATCTTTAGCAGGAGTTTTACCATCAAAAATATCTTTATAAGAAACAACGATATCTTGGTCAATCCCATTGATTTCCGGTTTTCTTGGTTCGATACCAGTTGCGACGATAACAACTTCAGCTTGATCGATCAGAATGTCGCGAGCTTCAACTTTGTGCTTGAGTCTTACTTGAACACCAAGTTTTTTAAATTGAACATCATAATAACGGAGAGTTTCATTAAATTCACTCTTACCGGGAACTATTTTTGAATAATTAAGTTGTCCGCCGATTTCATTGCGTCCATCAGCAATAACGACTTTGTGGCCACGAAGTGCTAATACTCGGGCAGCTTCTAATCCGCCGGGTCCTGCACCAATAACTAAGACATGTTTTTTGTTGACCGCCGGTATAATTTGTAACTCTAATTCTCGACCTGCTTCGGGATTTACGAGACAAGAAGCTGGCTTCATATCAAAAACGTGATCAAGACAAGCTTGATTACAGGCAATACAAGTGTTAATTTCATCAAACTTACCTTCATAAGCCTTTGTTAAGATCGCTGGGTCTGCCAAAAATGGACGCGCCATTGAAATAAGATCAACACCGCTTTTTTGTAAAATTTCCTCCGCATCGAGAGGGTTATTAATGCGGTTACTAGCAACAACTGGTATTGAAACAACTTCTTTTATTGCAGCAGCAATCGAAACAAAATGATTGCGTGGTACCTTCATCGATATTGTCGGAACTTTCGATTCGTGCCAGCCGATCCCGATGTTTAACATATCGACACTAGCCTTTTCCAACTCTTTCGCCAAAATTTTTGTTTCTGCTTCTGTTGTACTGTTTTCAATAAAATCTTTTCCTGACATTCGAAAAATAACTGGGTAAGTAGGACCTACCGCCTGGCGAACTGCTTTGACTATTTCTATAGAAAAGCGGATGCGATTTTCAAAGCTACCACCCCACTCGTCGTCGCGCTTGTTTGTGACAGGTGAAGTAAATTGGTTGATTAAGTACCCTTCTGATCCCATTATTTCGACAGCATCAAAGCCTGCTAGCTTAGCTCGCTTGGCAGCGCTTGCAAAATCAGCAATCGTTGTTTCCACTCGCTCTTTTGTTAAAGCTAGTGGAATATCAGGATTGATAGGTGACTTGATTGCAGAAGGAGCAACAACGTCAATGCCAGTTAGTGCCTTGTAAGCATAACGTCCTGCATGGAAAAGCTGTAAAGCAATCTTGCCATCAACTTCATGAACGGCTTTTGTTAAAGGCTCCCAGTGACCGATATCTTCATCATTGTACATAGACATAAAGTGGTCACCACCACTTCCTTCGGGGCAAACGGCAGCCCCTCCTGTGACAATTAAGCCAACTTTATTTTTGGCTCGTTCTGTGTAAAAAGTAATTAATTTCTCTAAGCCATTTTCCTCTCCTTCTAAACCAACATGCATCGAACCCATGATTACCCGTGAAGAAAGTGTTAACTCGTTAATTTTGATCGGACTAAATAAAGTTTGCAAAGTCATCTAAGTACCCCCTTATAATTTTTATATTGAACATTCAATATAAATAAGACTAGTTATACCAAGCTCTATTATCTATTACCATTATATAAAGGAGTCAATTGGTTATTCAAGGTATTTTTTGAAAATTTCAATAAATTCTTGATTAATCTTCATTTTAGCTACTTTTTTATCATTAGTAACTAAGTAGAAAAAGGCGACTCCCATTGCTTGAGAAAGAATTAAATTGGCGACTGTACCTTTTTGATATTTTTTAATGACACCTTCTTGATAACCAATTTCCAGAATGCTCTCAATAAAATCACCTAAATTTTCAAAAAAACGATTAATAATTCGCTTTAACTCGCTATGGTAAGGAGCCTGAGCAAGGTAATTGAGCAAGATAATATAAAAATCAGGGTTTTTATCTGGAACTTCTGCAACAGTTGTTAGGTAAGCACTGATTTTTTCTTGATAACTGGTAGCTAAATCAACATTTTCTTGGACCAGTAGCTCTGTCTCTATAAAGGAATCTTTTAAAACATCAACAAGTAAATCATCTTTATTTTCAAAGTAATGATAGAGGACACCTGTACTCAGTTGTGCTTCTTTGGCGATATCTTTAATTGAGAAATGAGCTAATCCTTTCGTAACGATCAATTGTTTCGCTGCTTTAATAATTTGTTTTCGACGAATTGGCTCCATGCCGATTTTTGGACTCATAAAATCACCCCAGTTTTTCTTATTATTTTAGCACAATTGAATTTCATAATACCATTACATTAGCCACATCAAGCTACATCTAGTTGAAAATGTTTAATTCAACTAGATGTAGTATCCTAGTGGCGTTGAATCTAGATTATGAAATTCAATCACACAATTGAATTTCATAATACCATTATATTAGCCACATCGAGCTACCTAGTGGCGTTGATCAGCTCCACTAAGAAGCTACATCTAGTTAATTGTCATGATCAAATTCACTCAGATAGATAATTAGTGGTGTTTTAAGCAATTCTTTTTGGGAAAACTAGAAACTATACGAATGAATTTCAAAATCCTAATAAACTAGCCACTAGATGCAGTATCCTAGCTGAAAAAATCTGCATGTTGAAATTTACTATACTACAAAAATTAAAAATTATATCTGAAAATTTAGACTTAATTGAGATTTATAGATATGGTTTATTTTTCGAGCAAAAAGGAGTATTGTTGACATATGTGATCAGCAGACGAATAATTAGGAGGAAAAAATGAGCGGTTTATTTGAACAAATTGAAGAAAATGTAAAAAATCAATTTCCGACAATTGTCTTTCCAGAAGGAACAGATGAAAGAATTTTAGAAGCAGCCATTAAACTCGGCGACAGCAAGGTGTTACACCCAGTTTTAGTTGGTAGTCATCAAGCGATTGAAAAGAAAGCTGGCGAGCTCGGAATGTCACTTGCAAATGTAGAAGTACAAGATCCAGCTAGTTACAGTGAGTTTGAAGAGCTAGTAACGGCTTTTGTTGAACGCCGAAAAGGCAAAGCGACTGCAGAAGAAGCGCGCAAACAACTCTTAGATGTTAACTATTTTGGAACGATGCTTGTTTATTTAGGTAAGGCCGCTGGCTTAGTAAGTGGTGCTGCTCATTCAACAGGCGATACAGTTCGTCCTGCTTTGCAAATCATTAAGACGAAGCAAGGAATTAAAAAAACGTCTGGAGTATTTGTAATGGTTAAAGGAGATAAAAAATTAATTTTTGGTGATTGTGCGATTAACATTGCACCTGATAGCAGTGACTTAGCTGAAACGGCGATTGAAGCAGCTAAGACGGCGCGAGTATTTGGTATTGACCCTAAAGTTGCAATGCTCTCATTTTCTACAAAAGGCTCTGCCGTGTCGCCCGAAACAGAAAAGGTCTCAGAAGCAACCCGTTTGGCAAAAGAAATCGCACCAGAATTAGTTATCGATGGTGAATTTCAATTTGATGCCGCATTCGTGCCGTCAGTTGCAGCGAAAAAAGCGCCAGATTCTCCCTTAAAAGGTGAAGCAAATGTATTTATCTTCCCGAGCTTAGAAGCGGGAAATATAGGCTATAAAATTGCACAACGCTTAGGTGAATTTGAGGCAATCGGTCCAATTTTACAAGGATTAAACAAACCAGTAAACGACTTATCACGTGGTTGTAACGTTGAAGACGTTTATAAGCTAGCGTTAATTACGGCGATGCAAGGCATGAATGAGTAGGAAGTTGGAAAGTAGAAAGTTAGAAAGTTGGAACAAAAACACTAGGGATTTAAACTTATCCTAGTGTTTTTTAGTATTGATCTATAGGCTTTATTAGCTAAAGTGGTACCTTGATCGTTTAAGTGAAATTTCTCATAACTGAAGTAGCCATGAGGTATGAAAACAGAGAAATCTTCAGATAAGTGTCCTCATGAAGTTGCTAGGAGGTATGTAAATGGAGAAAAACTCAATTTAGCTGCCTTTTCACGAGCCGTTCGTAATTTTTATCCAGTAGCAGTTGCTCGCTCTGATTTAGCTGTGAAAGTTTCAGTTGGGTATTGTCACTGTTTTTTAAGACGCTTAATAACCGAGCGATAACATCGTCAATAGTTAGTTTCATGTCTAATAACTCTGCTAATGAGGCCATCGTTTCAGGAACAATCTTTGGATATTGAAACTTTGTTTCAGAGTTACCGACTGATTCATGATAAAAGTCCTTAATAACGACTGCACGATTACTGCCGCTACCATTCACACAAAGGTAAACCTGCACAGCGACTCCACCACGAACGCGGCGCTGCGAAATACCAGCAAATTTTTTGCCATCAATACTTAAATCATAACTACCTGGACAATATGAACCGACAATTTCCTGAGCAACAATTTTTGAAGTCGTCGCTACAAACATCGCTTCAATTAAGTTAACCATGGCATCATAGCCGTTATGTATGGAAAGTTGTTTATCTTCCATAAAGATTAAAGAGATATTAAGAACCCCCTCATCCAAAACAACAGCTAAACCACCTGAGTTTCGGACAATCGTTTGAAAGCCTTTTTCATGTAAAAAATTAATGCCGGTTTCGATATGAGGTAAGCGACTATCTTGTATTCCTAAGACGACTGTTTGATGATGAACCCAAGTCCTCACTGTCGGTAAACAATTACCTGCTCCCACGGAAGTACAAAGCGTATCGTCAATTGCAAATGAGTGCAGCGGGCTAAAGCTGGGGCCTAATCTTGATTGGTCAATATAACGCCAATTATCTATTTGAAATATATTCAATTCTTCAAAACCCCTTATTAGGATATTCAAAAAAAGTAAAATCACGAATGCGAAACTGATTTTCTTGTTAATGTCCTTTTATCATAGCAAATCTTTCATTTGCATAACAAGCAGAAACAAGTGTAAAATACAGTTTAGACTTGATTGTGCGATTGAAATTGACCATTGAATGAAAAATTCAATGAAGGGGTTATGATAAATGACAAACGAAATAAAAATTTGCGATGTTTGTCACGCGACAAACATTAAAACATTAGTGCCAAAAATAAAAAAGTTAGATCCAAAAGCAGAACTACATATCGGCTGCCAATCATATTGTGGACCTGGTCGAAAAAAGAACTTTGCTTTTGTTAATAATCGTCCACTTACTGCTCAAAACGAAGACCAACTTATTGAAAAAGTAAAGAAAATACTCAAGTAATGATGTCGCTTTTCTAAAAAGGCGGCTTTTCATTTGTCTAGCTCCGGGCGCCTTGCGCTTTTCTTATTAGAAGAATTAAGTGAACTTAGCATATGCAGGATGAGGATAAGCTTCAATAATTCACCATTCATAGCTAGCATATCATTCTCTTATTAATTATAATAATTATAAATGATCTAGCTTGAAAGGGGTGTTAGTGGTGGCAAGTATTTTAGGTAAGCTAGAAGAAGAAAAGGTTTTTAAAGACCCTGTTCACAGATACGTCCACGTCAGCGATCAGTTGATTTGGGAGCTAATTGGGACGAGGGAATTTCAACGTCTAAGGAGAATTCGCCAACTAGGAACTACATATATGACGTTTCATGGTGCCGAGCATACACGCTTCAACCACTCATTAGGTGTTTATGAAATTATGCGTCGGATTATTGATAACTTTAGCGGCAAAGAGCATTGGGACGACAGTGAACGATTACTTTGCTTAGTGGCAGCTTTACTCCACGATATTGGCCATGGACCATTTTCGCATTCTTTCGAAAAGATTTTTCATACTGATCATGAAGAATGGACGCGAAATATTATTTCTGGAGATACTCAAATCAATAAAGTTCTTCTTCAAGTTAGTGATGATTTTCCAAATAAAGTTACTGAAGTTATTGCAAAAACCTACTCTAACAAGCTTGTAGTAAGTCTTATTTCTAGTCAAATTGACGCTGATCGCATGGATTATCTGCAGCGAGATGCGTTTTATACAGGAGTAAGCTACGGCCATTTTGATATGGAGCGAATTCTCCGTGTCATGCGTCCAACAGAAGAACAGGCTGTCTTTAAACAAAGTGGCATGCATGCTGTTGAAGATTATATTATGAGTCGCTATCAAATGTACTGGCAAGTATATTTTCATCCTGTTACCCGAAGTGCTGAAGTGATCTTAAGTAAAATTTTGCACAGAGCAAAACACTTATATCAAAAAAATTACCATTTTAAACAAGCACCAACGCATTTTTATTCACTTTTTGCTGAAAAATTGACCTTAAATGATTATTTAAAGCTAGATGAAGCGATAGTCATGTATTATTTTCAAATTTGGCAGGATGAAGAAGATCCCATCCTAAGTGACCTATGTATTAGATTTACTGAACGAAAGTTGTTTAAGTACGTTGAATTTGATCCAAGTAAGCAGATGAGTGATTGGCCACGCCTAATTGAGCTTTTTAAAGAAGCTAGTATTGATCCAGAATATTATTTAGTTAGGGATTCTTCTTCAGATTTACCATACGATTTTTATCGTCCAGGAGAAGAAGGTGAACGAATTCCAATTTTTTTACAAACTCCAAAGGGAGAATTACGAGAATTATCAAGGGAATCAACTGTAGTTGAAGCAATCACAGGAAAAAAACGGACAGATCATAAATTGTATTTTCCGTTAGATATCCTTGATGATGAAATCGAGCACAAAGAAATTAAAAGACAAATAAAAGAAATTCTTTATAAGTAGAGGGCTGGGGGCAGGCACAGTAGCTCTATGGATCGAATACAAAAGAAAAGGCAGACCACATTCGGTCTGCCTTTGTTTTAGCTAACTTTTTTCTTATTTGTCACTCGCACGGACGCCTGCTACTCCGAAATTGTTTTTTGACATTTCTTCAATGCAAACGGAAATATTTTCTTTTGGTGCATTAACTGTTTCGCTTACAGCTGCTGTCACCTTTTCAACTAAGGCACGCTTTTGTTCATCAGTTCTTCCTTCTAACATTTTTACAGTAACAATCGGCATGATTTCATTCGCTCCTTTATAAATAAATCAATTTTAGATACACTAATACTACTTTAATACGATCATTCAACAAAGACAAGAAAATTCCTGCAAGTTTCTCTGTTTAGAACTAACCATGAGATGGATTATACTCCATTACAGAAATATCCGAACGGGAAAGCCACTCCTTCAGGTGTGGGAGTATCAGATAAAGCTGATAGTGTGCAATAATAACTTTTCATGTGGTAAACTTGAAAAAATAGACTTGAAAAATATAGAATAAGGTGGGACTAAAATGGACCTTTTAAATAATAACAAGAAAAAAGGTAGTGGATTTAATATTTTAGGTAAAGAATCAAAGCATGATGGCTACGGAGCTGGAACACTAAACCTTGATAACATGTCACCAGTCATTATTGATATCGAATCAAATGAAGCTTACGTAGATATGGGTGCCTTGCATGCTAGAAGTGAGCCTGAAAAAGGCATTAAGTTTTTGACTAATAAAGAAGAAGTGCCAAACGGCAAGCCTTATTGGCTCGTATGGGTATCAGTAGCCAATAGTTCAAAGGGATCTTATTATGCTGGTGTTACAGCTTGTGAAATGATTGTTGACCGTGAAGCTCGTCGTGGTTACAAAAGTTTGCCAGAGCATGTTAATAAAATGGATAAATCACTAAAAAGGCAAATTATCGTCGATCATATCGATCAAGCTTCAAAAGAAATATTAGGTAAGTTTTTAAAAGGCTTTAATGAAAAAATGTGGGAGAATTCAGAACAAAAGTTGAAGGATGATTTATTAGGCAACTGAATGAATTTCATAATACCAATTAGTTAGCCACATAAAGCTACAAAGTTGAAAACGGTTCATTTCAACTCCCTAGTTGAAAGTGTTTTAATTCAACTAGATGTAGTATCCTAGTGGCGCTGAATCTGAATTATGAAATTCATGCAACTAAAGAATTATTTTGTCTTAAATAAGCAAAGAAACCTCAGTGCCACGGTAATCATGCCCTTCGTTCAGTTTGAGCATGAGCAAAGGTAAAGATATAACAAAAGCGGGCTAACTCTATTGAAGTTAGCCCGCTTTTGGTTGTCTAGCGATAAAAAAATGTTGGAAAGGAAAAGTCGAGCAGCGCTCAAAATCCTTTGAACTACCTTTCCGCCTTTCCAACTTTCCATTTTCCAAGCTTATTCACCACTAAACCAGTCAATAAATCGATCCAATAACTTTGTTTTTTTCGCCTTTTCTATTTCGCCAATTTCTGCCTTTGTATCCTGATTGAGATCATTAATATGCTCTTGGCAAAATTCAATAGGTTCAGTTCCTTTAATGAAATAGCTAATGTGCTGCACTGGACAAGCATCTGTGGCCAATCGTCCGTTGTCGGGATTAATTGTTACCGCTGTGACATTGGCTGGTTTAGGAAACGGCAATCTAAGTTGCCCCTCAAGTGCTTCTTCGGTAAATTTAGCCCAAATTCGTTTCGCATACTGTCCTTCACCACTTTTTAACTTTTCATCTTTATCATGACCAACCCAAACTCCAGTTAAAAGTTGAGGTGTATAGCCGATCATCCAACTATCCGTATCTGTTGATCCACTTTTACCTGCAACAGGGCGGTTGATGAGATGGATGACACTTCGACCAGTTACTTCACTATGGCTACCACTCAGATTTAAATCAAACATACCCGTCATTAAATCTGTCATAATATAAGCTAAGTTTGGATCAATAACGGGTTCTAACTCAGGCTCTTGCTCAATTAAAACGTTACCATCACTGTCGACAACTCTCGTCACAAATCGCGGTTTAACATTTTTTCCGCCGTTAGCAAAAGCACTATAACTATTCGTGATTTCCATAACGCCAACTGGCTTCGCGCCAAGAGCTAAAGAAGGATAGTGTGCTAATCTGCTTGTAATACCAAACATTTTTGCAGAGTCAACGAGATACTCAAATCCTAGAAAAAAGTGAGTTTTCATAGCATAAATGTTATCAGATAAAGCCATTGCCTTTGCTAATGTGATAAAATCGTTAGCGTATTGATCAGCAAAATTACTAGGAGAATAGGTTACCCCCCCATTATCAAAGACAAAAGTCGTTTCTTCACTCGTTAGCGGTGTTGCTGCAGTAAAGCCATTTTCTAATGCTGCATAATATAAAAACGGCTTAAAGGCCGAGCCAGGAGGTCTTCTCGCCTGAGTAGCTCGATTCCACGGGCTTTCTTGGTAATTTTTACCACCAATCATTGCTTTTACATTTCCGTTACGAGGATCGATGGCAACGAGTGCGGTTTGGATATCGCTGTCTATTAATTCATCGGCTACCCATTTTTCAGCCGTTTTTTGCATAGCGGGGTCAAGGGTCGTGTAAATATGTAAACCCCCAGCTTCAATGATTTGCGGATCGAGACCATATTCCTCGGTCAAGACCTGATAAACAGCATCCTGGAAGTAGGGACCGACAGACATCGAATGAAACGGTGTCTCATGTTCTAAATCTAGCGGTGCTTTAAAAAAGTCCTCACTTTCAAGAGTGGTAATATATCCTTCACCAGCCATTGCATTTAGTACTTGCTGCTGACGTGACCTGGCCAGGTCGTAATTTCGAATTGGTGAATAGTAGAGGGGGCCTTTCGGAATACCAACTAACATCGATGCTTCCGGAACATTCAGTTCACTAGCCGTTTTTTGGAAATAGTAGTTAGCAGCAGCTTCAATTCCATAAGCGCCATGACCATAATAAATTGTATTTAAATAGCCCTCCAAAATTTCATCTTTCGTATAATTCATTTCAAGTCTAAGTGAATAAATCGCTTCATTCCACTTTCGTTGCCAAGTTTTATCGTGGCTTAAAAAGAGGTTTCGCGCATATTGTTGGGTAATTGTACTAGCTCCTTGTGCTTTTGTTCCTTGCTGGACATTTTTAATGACTGCAGCACCGATTCGGAAAAAATCAAATCCGTAATGTCGGTAGAATTTTCGGTCTTCAATAGCCAATGTCGCTTCAATAACTTTCGGGTTCATATCGATTAATGAAACCCAATGGCGATTTTGGCCGATATGCCTCTGTCCAACAACAGAATCGTCAGCACCGTAAAAAACTGTAGTTTGCTGGACTTGCAAAGGTGGAGGTCCAAGTGATTTTGCATAGGTAAGTAAGCCAACGGCGCTACCCATTAGCAAGATACACATCACTAATGAGAACCGAAAAAGCCCGCGGAATAGACTAAGCTTACGATGATATTTTTTTCTAGTGATGACTTCCACACGTGCGCCCTCCTTTAATTCGGTTCAAAAGGAGGTAACAGAGCCAACGAAGAGATTTGGCAGTTGTGATTACCAGACTTTTTGAACAGCCCCTATAGTGATTATTATTGGAAAAAAATGCTTATTTTATACAAGTTAATTGTTTAAAATTGGGTAAATTGGAAGAGCGGTAGTTGTGATTGAAGTTTATCCTTGATTTTTAAAAAAAGTCAGCTATACTTTTTCTGTACTAGAAAAGTTTTTTCTTATCATAAAAACTAGCTTTATTGGGCTTTTTTTAGGGAATGATAAAGACTTAAATAAATTTTAGAGGTGAATATAAATGGGAACTTGGTTTACAGAAAAGCAAACAGAGCACTTTGGAATTACAGTAGAAATTAAACGGACATTACATACAGAGCAAACGGATTTTCAAAAGTTAGAAATGGTTGAAACTGCCGAGTTTGGCAACATGCTTATTTTAGACGGAATGGTGATGACAACTGAGAGAGATGAGTTTGTTTATCATGAAATGGTTGCGCACGTACCACTATTCACACATCCGAACCCGAAAAATGTTTTAGTCGTTGGTGGTGGTGATGGTGGCGTTATTCGCGAAGTCCTCAAGCATCCTTCTGTTGAAAAAGCAACATTAGTTGAAATTGATGGCAAGGTCATTGAGTATTCGAAAAAATATTTACCTAGTATTGCCGGTAAATTAGAGGACCCTCGTGTTGACGTTCAAGTTGATGATGGCTTTATGCATATTGCTAAAAGTAAAAATGTCTATGATGTGATCATGGTTGATTCAACTGAGCCAGTTGGCCCCGCGGTTAACTTATTTACAAAAGGATTCTATGAAGGGATTTCCAAAGCATTAAAAGAAGATGGGGTTTTTGTCGCACAAACTGATAATCCTTGGTTTCACACGCACTTAATTACCAACGTTTTTAAAGATGTAAAAGAAGTCTTTCCAATTACAAGACTATATACTGCCAATATTCCAACGTATCCAAGTGGCCTTTGGTCGTTTACGATTGGATCAAAAAAATATGATCCATTAGAAGTGCCAGAAGCTCGTTTCCATGAAATTGACACAAAATACTACACAAAAGAGCTTCACAAAGCAGCATTTGTCCTGCCGAAGTTCGTTCAAGATTTAATTAAGTAAGGGGTTATGATGATGCGTTTTGATGAAGCCTATTCAGGTAATGTATTTATAGCAACGAACAGCACTTACGAAGATAGTAAAGCGGTTATTTATGGAATGCCGATGGATTTTACGGCAAGTTTTCGCCCTGGCTCACGGTTTGGGCCAGCAAGAATTCGTGAAGTCTCATTGGGGTTAGAGGAATATAGCCCTTATTTGAACCGCCATCTTGAAGAAGTAAACTACTTTGATGCCGGCGATATCCCCCTTCCATTTGGAAACGCACAAAAGAGTATTGATATTATTGAAGAGTTTGTCGACAAGCTTGTAGCAGACGGAAAATTTCCGTTAGGACTCGGTGGAGAGCATCTTGTCTCTTGGCCGGTTATTAAGGCTTTACACAAAAAATATCAAGATCTAGTTATTATCCATATTGATGCTCATGCTGATTTGCGCGAGCATTATGAAGGCGAACCGCTAAGTCATTCAACACCGATACGTAAAGCCTGTGAATTACTAGGACCAGAAAATATCTACTCATTCGGGATTCGTTCGGGGATGCGTGAAGAATTCGAATATGCTCGCGATTCAGGGATGTATATGGCGAAATTTGATGTTGCCCAACCACTTAAACAAGTTTTACCAACACTTAAAGGACGTAACGTCTATGTAACGATTGATATTGATGTCCTCGATCCTTCAGCAGCACCTGGTACAGGAACAGCTGAAGCAGGTGGAATTACCTCAAAAGAGTTACTACATGCGATCCACTTAATTGCCGATACGAATTTTAACATCGTCGGTGCCGATCTTGTTGAAGTTGCCCCTGCCTATGATCCAACAGAGCAAACACAAATTGCTGCTAGTAAATTCGTTAGAGAAATGCTCTTAGGATGGGTAAAGTAAATATTATAGTGCGAAGTGTTTAGAGTTGGAGACCATACTTAACGTATTGAATCCAACTTTAAACGCTTTTTTTGCTTAAAACGTCACTAACCCTTGAATGATACTAACTAATTTAGCTATAATAGCCTAATGGTACCCATTTTGGTGTCAGGCACCTTTCATTAAGTTTGTGAAAATTAAAGTGCGCCATTATAGTATTATTTACTAAATTTCACATGGTGTCAGGCACCATATAAAGGATGTAATAGAATGGCAATAAATGAAGGTGAAGGCGTGGCCGTTTCGATTATCATGAACACGCAGATAAAAGATGGTGAAAATGAGGAAACAGTTCAGATTGCCACCAACGGCAAGCTCTTCAAAAAGAATACGAGTCTTTATTTACAATTTAAAGAAGAACGTCAAGAAACAGGCTCTGTCAATCAAATTATCAAAATTGACGATTGTAATAAGCTTGCGGTCACCAGACAAGGTGCAGTATCTATGAAGCAGCAATTTCTGTTAGGAGAAACAACAGCAGGAATATATCGAAGCCCACTTGGTGAAATGCTGATGGAAACGAAGACAACTTCCGTTGAAATCGAAATAAACGAACAACAAATGGCAGGAACGATAAACATGTCCTACCAATTACATATGCAGCATCAATATGCAGGCGACTATCATGTATCAATTACTTTTAGGAGGATGAATGAATGAATACTGTTGAGCAAGTAAAAGAAAATTTGCAAATAGAAATCCGTGCTTCGATCGTAAAAGCAGGATTAGCAACAAAAGCACAAATTCCTGAAATTGTTTTAGAAGTCCCAAAAGATAAAGTAAATGGTGATTATGCTACCAATGCAGCGATGCAGTTAGCCCGAATTGCCAAAAAAGCGCCACGTCAAATTGCCGAAGAACTAGTTGCCCATTTTGATAAAGGCAAGGCTTCAATTGCAAAAATAGATATCGCGGGACCTGGATTTATTAATTTTTATATGGATAATAGCTATCTAACAGATTTAATTCCAGCAATTATTGAAGCCGAGGAAAAATACGGTGAAACTAATATTGGTAACAATAAAAAAATACAGGTAGAGTTCGTGTCAGCTAATCCAACTGGCAGTCTTCACTTAGGACATGCTCGTGGCGCGGCTGTTGGTGATTCGTTGTGCAATATACTGGCAAAGGCGGGCTATGACGTTTCTAGAGAATACTACATTAATGACGCTGGAAATCAAATTAATAATTTAGGTTTATCCTTGCAGGCACGCTACATGCAAGCGCTTGGAATAGAGTTTGAAATGCCTAAAGACGGCTACAATGGCGAAGATATTATTGGTTTTGGGAACGATTTAGCAAGTGAGTTTGGCGATCGCTTCGTCGATGACTCAGATGAAGACCAACTTGAATTTTTCCGAAATTATGGTCTTAAAAAAGAACTTGAAAAATTACGAAACGATTTAAAACAGTACCGTGTTGAATTTGATAATTGGTTTTCAGAAACTTCACTTTATAGAAATGGAAAAGTTAAAGATACGCTTGCGCTTCTTAAGGAAAAAGGTGAGACGTATGAAAAAGACGGAGCTACATGGTTCAAATCAACGGCCTATGGAGATGACAAGGATCGCGTACTGATTAAAAATGATGGTTCATACACTTATATAACTCCAGATATTGCTTATCATCTTGATAAATTAGAACGTGGCTTTGAAAAGTTAATTAATATTTGGGGCGCTGATCACCATGGCTATATCCCGAGAATGAAGGCAGCAATCCAAGCGCTAGGTTACAATCAAGAGCAACTAGATGTTGAAATTATTCAGATGGTATCGTTATTTCAAGATGGTCAAAAAGTCAAAATGAGTAAACGTACAGGAAATGCGATTACGCTCCGAGAGTTAATGGAGGAAGTTGGTATTGATGCAACACGTTATTTCTTTGCGATGCGCAGCGCTGATACACAACTAGATTTTGATATGGATTTAGCGGTTTCTAAATCAAATGAAAACCCAGTGTTTTATGTTCAATATGCCCATGCCCGTGTTTGTAGTATTTTAAGACAGGGTCAAGAAATGAATATCGACTATAATAGTGGCGTTGATTTCTCATTAATTTCCAGTGAAAAGGAATTTGATCTACTGAAAAAATTAGGAGAATTTCCTGAAGTCGTTTCTGAAGCAGCACAGAAATCAATCCCGCACCGCATCACGAACTATGTTTATGAGCTCGCTGCAGCACTGCACTCGTTCTACAATGCCGAAAAAGTACTTGATGCTGATGACAAAGAAAAAAGTAAAGCACGTCTTGCATTAATGAAAGCAGTCCAACAAACAATTAACAATGCGCTAAAATTAATCGGCGTATCCGCACCAGAAAAAATGTAACGTCGCTGCTAACTCAGCTGCGTCTGCGTTAAATTGTTAACTTAAATAAGGCTGACTTCACTGCGGTGAAATCAGTCTTATTTTGTATTTAGCGATCAGACTGCAAGCATAAAAGTGATTCGATTTGCAAACGATAAAACTACGATTGAAAAAAGAATAATCAGAATCAACAATCAGAATCGCGCGCTTAATTATTGGACTATAAAATATCAGCTACTCGTACGTTTTCAAATTTACCTTGGTGGTGAAATTATGCCTTATGCAACGCATTCAGATACAACAGCGATTTATTATGAAACGACAGGAGTAGGAACGGCGATTTTATTTGTTCATCCCCCGGCAATGGGGCATGTGACCTTTAAACGACAGCGCCCTTTAGCCGAACACTTTCAAGTTATTACGATCGATTTACGTGGTAATGGAAGAAGTGGAAATAAAACAGCGAAAATCACGATGTCAGTGATCGTTGAAGATATCTTAGCCGTTATTGATGAAATTGGTCTCAAAAAAATAGTGATTTGTGGATATTCTAACGGAAGCTCAATTGCTCAAGAATTTGCCTTATCCTATCCTGATCGCGTAGCCGGGGTGATTTTGTGTGGTGGTTTTCCAGAAGTAACTAGCTTTTTACTGAAAAATGAGTTTCGCTTAGGGATATACGTTGCTCGGTTTAAATTAATGAAATTGTTGGCATTTGCACTAGCGAGAGGACATGCTAAAACAAAAATTTTTGAAATGGAGCTAGCAGACTATATCAGAAAAACGGATCCAGAAGTGCTGAAAATCATGTATAACGAAGGCCTTTACTACTCGTCAACGAACCGACTACACGAGTTAACAGCCCCACTGCTGCTCGTTTATGGTGCAGACGATCACTATGTTCACCATTATCAAAAGATCTTCCTAGAAAAAGTCCAAACAAAAGTCGATATCGTCTACATATCCAATGCTAAGCATCAACTTCCCACAAAACATAGTCTTGAGTTAAATAAAATTATCACTAATTTTGTGAAGCGGAAAATCGAAACTGGATGATAAATAAGGTGAATGACTGACGCTGCTTCACTTTAAACCTCAATGGTAACTGATCAAAAAGTTAAATCCAATTAGTTAACGCAAATAAAGACCTCTCTTTTTAATCGATTAATCGACTATCGGGCGTGAGGTCTTTATTTGTGTTAGATTGAATGAATTTCATAATGCAGATTCTGCGCCACTAGGTAAATTTATGTGGCTAGTTTTTGGTAGCATGAAATTCATTCAAATTAAAATTAATTAAAAAAGGTGTTTTTATCAGAAAAAGCTTAAGGTTTTTAAATCAACCCCGCAACAATCTCAATCCGTTTAAAATAACCAAAATCGTACTTCCTTCATGGCCGATGACACCTAGTGGTAAAGAAACTGTTTGTAAAAAGTTTCCGATAATTAACAAAGTAATCACTGATATTGAAAAAATAATATTTTGTTTAATGATTCGATTCATTCGTTTTGATAGTTCAATAGCTTTAGCGATTTTTGATAAATCATTTTGGACAAGGATAATATCAGCGGTTTCAATTGCGACGTCAGTCCCAGTTCCCATCGCAATCCCTACATTTGCGATTGCTAAAGCAGGTGCATCATTAATTCCATCACCAACCATCGCTACAGAGCCATACTTTTCCTTCAAAGCTTTTATTTCTTCAACCTTTCTTTCGGGTAAGCAATTTGCAATATACTCATCGACATTCGTTTCTTTCGCAATCGCCTCGGCAGTTTTTTCGTGATCCCCAGTAATCATGATCGAATAAATACCAGCTTCATGGAAGCGGCGGATCGCTTCAATCGCTACATCTCGGACAGTATCTCGCAAGGCGATTACCCCATAAATTCCATTTTCATCGGCTACATAAACAAGTGTTTTTCCCATTTCAGATAGCTGTGCAGTCTCTTCTTTAAAAAACTGATCAGCCTCTTCATCGCCAATAAAGCTTCGCTTGCCAATTTTATAATTTTTGCCATCAAAAATAGCAGTGAGCCCCCAGCCCGTAATATCTTCAACTTCATCAGGTTGGGCTAGCAAACTATCAGTCTGTTTTTTTACATAACTGACAATTGATTCTGCGAGGGGATGAGTAGAATAGCTTTCAATAGAAGCGACCTTGTAAAGAAACTCGGCTTTTGACTCTCCTTCTCTGACAAATACATCGGTTACTTCAGGCTTACCGTTTGTTAAGGTTCCTGTTTTATCTAAAGCTATCGCTTTAACCGAATTTAACGCTTCTAAGTGGATTCCACCTTTAAAGAGAATGCCATTTCTCGCACCGTTAGAAATCGCTGATAAAGAAGCAGGCATTATTGAGGCGACAAGAGCACAAGGAGATGCGACTACAAGCATAACCATCGCCCGGTAAAACGTTTCGGTCCAACTCCAGCCTAGCAAATAATGAGGTAAAAACATCATCAGCGTAACAATGACTAATACCCCTTTTACATAAACACCTTCAAACTTTTCAATAAAAAGCTGAGATGGTGATTTTTCATCTTTGGCGGTTTGGACAAGGTCAATAATTTTTTGAAATAAAGTATCAGCATTCATTTTTGTGACAGAAACAGTAATTGCCCCATTCATATTTACTGTTCCTGAAAAAACAGGATCATCGATTTTTTTCGTTACAGGCATCGACTCTCCGGTAATAGCAGCTTCGTCAATCGTCGTTTGCCCTTTTATAATCGAGCCATCAGTTGGTATCCGCTCACCTGGTTTGACGAGAACGTGATCGCCAACTTGCAGCGCAGTAACAGCGACAATTTTTTCTTCATCGCCAATAAGGACAGTCGCCTCTTCAGGTTGCAGTTTCATTAACGCCGATATTTCGCGATGACTTTTGTTTAAGGTATAGGTTTCTAGTGCTCCGCTTAATGAAAAAATAAAAATAAGAATCGCACCCTCAGCCCAATAGCCAATGACAGCAGCGCCGGCAGCAGCTAAAATCATCAATAACTCAACGTTTAAAGAGCGATCGACGATTAAATCAGTAAGCCCCTCTTTTGCCTTGAAAAAACCACCGGCAGCATATGATAGAGCAAAAGCGAAAATCGAGATTACTTGCATACCTATGTTTTCAAAAAAGATTGCGAGAACTAAAAATACACCACCTAATAAAGAAAATATCAGTTGTTGATGTTCTTGAAAAAAAGATTTTTCAGTTTCTACCTGTTGCTCAGATTGTTTTACTACTGCACAGGTGTTTGCCATTGTATTTCAGCTCCTTCTATTAAAAGATAAGAATAGTATCTTAATTTTGATTGATGTTTAGCTTTAGTGCCAACGAGATCGGTCACTACAGTCCTTTCGGAAGCCGAAAAACAGCTGCTGTAAAAGGACTGCAAGTATCCAGACTAACAAGACGTTTCGCGTATTTTTTCAAGTTTCTATAATGTTTCAATTGAGAAGAAAAATCAAAATCATCACCCTTATAAACCAAGAATTGCTGCCACCCAAAAAGGTTGACAGCAATATCGTCTCATTAAATTTTATATTAACATCATATCACATAGATAAATATTTTGTTACTAAAAGCGGTTAGGTGGAGAGGGGGAAGGGAAAGGGAAAGGGAAAGGAAAAGCGTTAGGTAGAAAGTTGGAAAGTTGGAAAGGAAAAGCCAAGTCAAAAACCAAACCAAACCAAACCAAACCAAACCAAACCAACGGCCTGTATGGCTTTAAATCGTTTGAACTTCCTAACCAACTAACCATCTACTTATAAAGCTCTTGAATTTCCCTTCCAACTTTCCCCTTTCCAACTTCATTTCAAAGTAGCAGCCCCAATGCAGATGCGATTTTTTCTTTACTTTTATGGAAGAAAGAACGGTCATCAAGTTGAGCTACTGTGAGTCGCTCAGAAATAGATATATCGTGTTCCATGACCTCAATAACTTTTTTAATAAAATCACGATTGAAATTTAAGCAGTTGATCTCGTGGTTAATATGGAAGCTGCGGAGATCAACGTTAGCAGTGCCAATATCACAAACATGGTTATCGATGACAATCGTTTTCGCATGGTAAAAGCCAAGATAATATTGATATACTTCACAACCAGCTTTGATAAGTGGCTCGAAATAAGGAAAGGCAGCTTCTTTCACCAACGGGTGATCACCTTGCTTAGGAACAATTACCTTTACGTCAACGCCGCGTTTAACAGCTTCAATTAACGCATTGTTAATAACATGGCCAGGAATAAAATAAGGCGTGCCAATATAAATTGAAGTTTTCGCTTCGTTTATAAAATTGATAAACGTCTCTTCAAGTAAGGCTCCATCCGAAGGAATAATTTTTAGTTGGTGAAGACCTTTTGCTAAAGGAGGGTAAAATTTCCTTTTATCACGAAATGCTTCAGCTGTCGCTACTTGCCAATCTTGCAAAAATTGCTCTTGTAAATCTTGAACACCGTCACCCGAAATACGCAGGTGAATGTCACGCCAGTCGCCAAACTTTGGGTCTCTCCCTAAATATTCATCGCCAACGTTATAGCCGCCAATATAACCTGTGTGACCGTCAATGACTGATATTTTTCGGTGATTTCTGCGGTTAAGTGTGAAAAAGAGATAGGGAAACTTAGGTGGATGCGAGTAAGCAAAAGCAACACCAGCCTTTTTTAATTCTTTGAGTGTTTTTTTTGAAATGTGACAACCAATCCGATCAACAAGTAGACGGACTTTTACGCCTTCGTTTGCTTTTTCTTTTAAAGCATTTAATACTTGCGTTCCAATATGATCGTCACGAAAAATATAAAATAGAATATGGATATGGTGTTTTGCGTTATTAATATCTTCAATAAGTTTTTTAATTAACTCATGCCCCGTCGTTAACATTTCGCACTGACCATTTCTAACTTGTTGAACTTGCCGTTTGGCATTTTCCAGTTGTTTTTTAAAACCTAACTTAAAGTCAACCCACATCCATAAAATTAGGATTAAAATTACTATTGCCACATATAGTAGTTGCAAAGGTGAACCTCCTTCAATAGATCTATTGGAAAAAATTATCTGTTTTCTAATACTTTTAAAAAGAATGTTAAAAAAGCCCAGTAATTATCGCAGTCAAATTTCCGCGTTTCTTTTTAAAATAGGCTATACGAAAGCATTTAAACAGTCTAGTGTAGTTTATCCAAATAAGAAAAAACTTAGTAAAATGAAAATTGAAAGAATTTAAAAAAAATATGCGACTGAATGCTCATTCAATAAATTTATATGCTATAATATATTTATTGAATTTGGTATTTTCAGATTATAGAAAAAAAGGAATGTTTGCTTGTATTGCAACACATATTCGGATAAGACGAAGGGAGAAGTGTAAAAATGGATTCATTATCATTTGTTAACTGGGCATTATTTTTAATTGTGACAGGTTATGCAATTTACTTATTTAGTTCTCTTGTAAAGACTCGCTATGAGTTTATCAAACTAGGGAAAAAAGCAGAATGGAAACAAACAACGAAAGACCGGATCGATGCAGTAGTAGTCAATATATTTGGTCAAAAAAAGCTCTTAAAGGATAAAAAGAGTGGAATTATCCATGTACTGTTTTTTTATGGCTTTTTACTCGTTCAATTTGGAGCCATCGATTTAATTTGGAAGGGACTTGCTACAGATTCACATCTTCCATTAGGGCCCCTTTATCCTGTCTTTACATTTTTACAAGAAATTGTTGTATTACTCGTTTTAGTAGCAGTTGTTTGGGGCTTTTACCGCCGCTATATTGAAAAACTCGTTCGACTTAAACGGAGTTTATTAGCTGGACTGGTTTATATTTTAATTGGTGGATTAATGATTTCTACTTTATTAGCGAACGGTATGGGGTTAGTTTGGCACGGTCATGAGTTAACCTGGTCTGAGCCTATTGCATCAGCGATTGCATATCTGTTCAGTTGGTTGCCAACATCAGTCGCAGGGGGACTATTCTTTCTGAATTGGTGGTTACACTTATTATTCATCCTTTCATTTTTAGTGTATATCCCACAAGGAAAGCACGCCCACTTAATTGCCGGAAGTGTAAACGTTTTCTTAGGCAGAACACACAAAGTAGGGCAATTAGCTTCAATTAATTTTGAAGATGAAGATCAAGAAGTTTTTGGAATCAATAAAATTGAAGGCTTTAATCAAAAGCAGCTCTTAGATTTATATTCTTGTGTCGAATGTGGACGATGTACAAATGTGTGTCCGGCATCAGTAACAGGAAAAGTCTTATCGCCAATGGATTTAATTCTTAGGCTTCGTGATCACCTTACTGAAAAAGGTGCAGTTGTGACGTCGAGGAAACCTTGGCTTCCGGAGTTTGCTTTTAATAAAACAAAAGGAAACCAGTTAGCGATGCAAGGAGCTGGCGGTCAAGAAGTTGCCGCGGGTTATGATGTATCAATGATTGGGGACGTTATTACAGAAGAGGAAATTTGGGCTTGTACAACCTGCCGTAATTGTGAAGATGAATGTCCGGTCATGAATGAGCATGTCGATAAAATTATTGATATGCGCCGTTACCTGGTTCTGACAGAAGGTAAACTCGACCCAGATGCACAGCGGGCTATTACCAATATTGAGCGTCAAGGTAATCCGTGGGGAATCAATCGTAAAGAACGTGAAAATTGGATCGGAATGCGCGATGATATTAAGGTTCCTACTGTGAAGGAAATGGAAAAATCAGGCGAAGACTATGAATATTTATTCTTTGTTGGTTCGATGGGAGCATACGATAACCGCAGTCAAAAAGTGGCTCAATCTTTTGCTCGTGTTATGAATGAGGCTGGAATTAAGTTTGCTGTTCTTGGTAACAAAGAGAAGAACTCAGGGGACACACCACGTCGAATTGGCAATGAGTTTTTATTCCAAGAGTTAGCAGCGTCAAATATTGAGTTATTCCAAAAGCATACGATTAAGAAAATCGTCACGATCGATCCGCATGCGTATAATACATTTAAAAATGAATATCCAGAGTTCGGCCTAGAAGCTGAAGTATTTCACCATACTGAGCTTTTAGAAAAATGGATTAACGAAGGAAAACTGAAACCTGAATTAGAAGTGAATGAGACGATTACCTTCCACGATCCATGTTATTTAGGTCGTTATAACGAAGGCTATGAAGCACCACGAAACATTTTGAAATCGATTCCAGGAGTAAAGCTCGTTGAAATGGAGCGAAATCGTGAAAGTGCGATGTGCTGTGGTGCTGGTGGCGGTTTAATGTGGATGGAAGAGAATGTTGGAACAAGAATCAACGTTGCTCGTACGGAACAAGCATTAGAAGTGAAGCCAACGATTATCGGTAGTGGCTGTCCGTATTGCTTAACGATGCTAAGTGATGGAACGAAAGCAAAAGAAGTGGACGAAGCAGTTCAAACATTAGATGTAGTTGAAATTCTTGAAAAATCACTACAGTTAAAAATGGTCAACTAAAGAGAATAAGTTTGAAAGTTGGAAAGTTGGAAAGCGGGAAAGAGAGAAAGTTGGAAGGTTGGAAAGTTGGAAAGTTGGAAATTAGTTCAAAAGATTTAAGAACTGTTAGTTTAGCTCTTGACCTATCTTTTTACTTTGCTTTTCCTTTCCACCTTTCTACTTTTCACTTTTGACTTAGCACTTGACCTTGCTTGTCCTTTCCAGCTTTCCCTTTTTTACTTTCCTCTTTTCCACTTATTTGAATGAATTTCATAATGGAGATTCAGCGCCACTAAGATACAACATCTAGTTAAATTAAGATGTATTAAACTAGATGCAGATTGGTGTGGCTAGTCTTTGGTATTATGAAATTCATTCATTTAAAAAAAGTTTCCTTATTTAGTAGAAAACAATAGAAAGAAAATTAAAAATATTGTAAAATGAAATTACCAGGTACTGCCTAACAAGTAGTACCCCCAATTTAGTTGAGATAGTTTAGTTATTTATGCCTACTAACCGAGCGAGCGTTCAATCGAAGGGCTAAAATATAAAGGAGGAAAAAAGGATGACAAAAACAGTAATTGTAAGTGGAGCAAGGACACCATTTGGTAAATTTGGAGGCAGTCTTAGTCAGCTAAAGGCAGTAGAACTAGGCGGTATAGCAATTAAAGAAGCTTTATCACGCGGAAATGTAAACCCTGCAGATGTTGATGAGTGTATTTTAGGTATGGTACTTCAAGGTGGTCAAGGACAAATCCCATCACGACAAGCAGCTAGCCTAGGTGGATTACCGTGGAGTGTTGCTACTGAAACCATTAACAAAGTTTGCGCATCAGGAATGAGAAGTATCACTTTAGGGGACCAATTAATTCGCGTTGGGGATGCCGAAGTAGTTGTCGCAGGTGGGATGGAATCAATGAGCACAGCTCCTTATTTTATTGCAAAAGCAAGGTTTGGGTTACGAATGGGTGATGGGAAAATCAATGATTTAATGGTTCACGATGGCCTAACATGCTCATTCAATGGTGTACATATGGGCTCGTACGGCAACAGTGTCGCTACTGAATTGGAAATTTCGAGAGAAGAGCAAGATAGTTGGGCGGCGCGAAGCCATCAGAAGGTAGTGGCAGCTCAAGACGCAGGACTACTTTCAGAAGAGATCGTCGCTGTGACGGTTCCAGTTAGAAAAGGTGATCCAATTGTTGTTTCAAAAGACGAGTCACCGCGAAAAGACACGACAGTTGAAAAATTAGCGAGTCTCAGATCGGCATTTGACGCAACTGGAACTATTACGGCAGGAAATGCACCGGGAATTAATGATGGAGCTGGAGCTGTCGTACTTATGTCAGAAGAGCGAGCAAAGAAGGAAGGCAAAGATGTGCTAGCAACAATCGTTGCCCACACAACTTTAGCAATTGAACCAGAACAATTCCCAAAAACACCGGGACTTGTTATTAATAAACTTTTAGAGAAAACAGGTAAATCAATTGATGAAATCGACTTATTTGAAATCAATGAGGCATTTTCAGCTGTAGCCTTAGCGAGTAATAAAATCTCCGGCCTTGATCCAGAAAAAGTAAATGTAAATGGTGGAGCAGTCGCATTAGGACACCCTATTGGAGCAAGTGGCACAAGAATTATTTTAACATTAGCTTATGAATTAAAACGTCGTGGCGGCGGTATCGGGATTGCAGCTATTTGCAGCGGTGGTGGCCAAGGCGATGCGGTCATGATTCAAGTATAAAAAATCAGTGAACAGACTTTTCTTCACATATCAAGAACATTAGTTAGACAAATATCGGGTGGCCGGGTGGTGATAAGCTCCACCCCCACAGGCACCCAAAAGGGGAATGAACAATGGAAATCAAAAAAATTATGGTCATTGGTGCAGGTCAAATGGGATCAGGGATTGCTCAAGTTTGTGCTCAAGCAGGTTATCAGGTTTTACTGAATGATTTAAAGCCTGAGTTTGTTGAGCGTGGATTAGGAATCATTAATAAAAATTTAAACCGTCAAGTTGAAAAAGGACGCTTAGAAGAAGGCGTTCGTGATGAAACGGTCAGTCGTATTACAGCATCTACTCAATTAGCGGATGCAAGTAATGTTGATTTAGTGATTGAAGCAGCAGTAGAGAATATGGCGATTAAGGCAAAGATTTTTGCCCAACTAGATGAAATTGCGCCAGCACATGCTATTTTAGCGACAAATACGTCGTCACTCCCAATTACTGAAATTGCCGCACATACAAAACGACCAACACAAGTGATCGGCATGCATTTTATGAATCCAGTTCCAGTTATGAAGTTAATTGAAGTTATCCGTGGCTTAGCGACTTCAGATGAAGTTTATCAACTCATTGAGGAGATGACTCATAAATTAAATAAAACACCAGTAGAAGTAAATGATTTTCCAGGTTTTGTTGCAAACCGGATCTTAATGCCGATGATTAATGAAGCGATTTACACAGTTTTTGAAGGCGTTGCGACAGTTGAATCAGTCGATGAAGTGATGAAGTTAGGGATGAACCATCCAATGGGTCCTTTAACACTTGCTGATTTTATTGGCTTAGATACTTGTCTTTCAATTATGGAAACACTACAAGAAGGATTTGGTGATGATAAATACCGTCCCTGCCCATTACTTAGAAAATACGTAAAAGCAGGCTGGCTCGGAAAAAAATCAGGCAGAGGATTTTATCAATATAACTAATTTACTGAATTTTATATTCATCGTGCCACTAGGTATTACTAGATAATACTAGAGAGCTTGATGTGGCTAATTTATTGGTATGATCAAATTGACTGAATTAATTGAACAAAAAAGGAATGCAATAATGTTGAAAGATTGAATTGAGTTATGACTAGAAAGTTACCAACTTAACCTTATTCAACATTAAAAAGGGAGTGGCAAAATGGAATTACGTTTTAATGAAGAACAAGAAATGATGCGGAAAATGGTACGCGATTTTGCACAAGAACAAATTGCCCCAATTATCGAACATATGGAAGAAACCGATGAATTTCCTATAGATGTCGTCAAAAAAATGGGAGAACTAGGTTTAATGGGTATTCCTATTTCCGAAGAATACGGCGGATCTGGAATGGACTTCATTTCTTATATAATTGCTATTCATGAGTTATCAAAAGTAAGTGCCACAGTTGGAGTTATTTTATCAGTACACACTTCAGTAGGTACAAATCCAATTCTTTATTTCGGTACAGAAGCACAAAAACAAAAATTTGTTCCGAAGCTAGCTTCAGGAGAGTATATCGGCGCTTTCGCGATTACGGAACCTGGAGCAGGTAGTGATGCCGCTAGCATCAAAACGACAGCAGTTAGAAAAGGTGATCATTACGTACTAAACGGTTCGAAAATTTTCATTACAAATGCCGGAGAAGCAGATACGTATATTGTTTCAACAAAAACAGATCCGAATGCTGGGTCAAGAGGGATTACAACATTTATTGTTGAAAAAGATACTCCTGGCTTTTCAGTTGGGAAAAAGGAAAGGAAAATGGGCTTACACGGCTCTAATACAAGCGAGTTAATATTTGAAGATGCCCTCGTTCCGGCAGAAAATATCCTCGGGGCCGAAGGAGAAGGTTTTAAGATTGCGATGGCTAATCTTGATGTTGGCCGGATTGGAATAGCTGCTCAATCACTTGGGATTGCAGAAGCTGCCCTAGAAGCCTCAATCACATATGCAAAAGAAAGAAAGCAATTTGGTAAGCCAATCGGTGTACAACAAGGCTTAGGTTTTAAGCTAGCTGATATGGCAACAAAAGTTGAAGCTGCAAAACTTTTAGTTTATCGTGCTGCTCATTTACGAGAACAAGGATTACCTTGTGGCCAAGAATCTTCGATGGCGAAGTTATTTGCTTCGAAGACTGCGATGGAAGTGTCTACTGAAGCAATTCAAGTATTTGGCGGATATGGCTACACGAAAGATTATCCAGTTGAACGCTATTTTAGAGATGCTAAAGTTTGTGAAATTTATGAAGGAACGAGTGAAATTCAAAAAATCGTGCTTAGTAAGCATCTATTAAAAGACTAGTTAGCAGCCGTAATGATAAAGTGTAAAAGAAGGTTGTTAAAAAAAGACTCATTAACGGAATAAACTGTTTGAGAAGTCTGGTAATCATAGCGAGAAAATCTCATCATAGGCTCTGATTACCTCCCTTTTTGAACATGCATTGAAACCTAGGGAGGAATTAAAATGAATTTTTCATTAACTGAAGAACAAGATATGATAAAAAAAATGGTCCGTGATTTTGCAAAAAATGAAGTAGCTCCATCTGCAGCAGAGCGTGATGAGGAAGAACGTTTTGATCGTGGAATTTTTGATTTGATGGGCGAATTAGGCTTAACAGGAATTCCGTGGCCAGAAGAGTACGGTGGAATCGGTGGCGATTTTGTCTCTTATTGTATCGCTGTTGAAGAGCTATCTCGTGTTTGTGCGTCGGTTGGGGTAACTTTATCAGCCCATACTTCGTTAGCTGGGTGGCCTGTTTATAAATATGGTACAGAAGAGCAAAAGCAAAAGTTTTTACGTCCAATGGCTGAAGGTAAGAAGCTAGGCGCTTACGGCTTAACGGAGGCTGGAGCAGGATCAGACGTATCTGCTATGAAAACAACAGCGAAAAAAGACGGCGATGACTTTATTTTAGATGGTGCAAAGATCTTTATTACAAACGGTGGCGACGCAGAAATTTATATTGTTTTTGCAGTAACGCAACCAGAATTAAAGCATAAAGGGGTAAGTGCATTTATCGTTGAAAAAGGTACTCCTGGTTTCTCTTTTGGTAAAAAAGAAAAGAAATTAGGGATTCGTTCTTCATCAACTTTGGAGATTATTTTTGATGGTTGCCGTATTCCAAAAGAAAATCTGCTTGGTAAAGAAGGAGAAGGTTTCAAAATTGCGATGACGACGTTAGATGGTGGCCGAAATGGGATTGCTGCTCAAGCCGTTGGGATTGCCCAGGGAGCACTAGATGCCGCGATTGACTATGCAAAAGAAAGAAAGCAATTTGGTAAGCCAATTGGAGTTCAGCAAGGCTTAGGGTTTAAGTTAGCTGATATGGCCGTAAAGGTAGAAGCATCAAGACTATTAACGTATCAAGCTGCTTGGCGTGAAAGTGAAGGTATTTCATACGGAAAAGAGTCAGCAATGTCAAAATTATTTGCAGGCGATTCTGCAATGGAAGTAACAATTGAAGCGGTTCAAGTCTTCGGTGGCTATGGCTATACAAAGGATTATCCGGTCGAGCGTTACATGAGAGATGCAAAAATTACCCAAATTTACGAAGGTACAAATGAAATTCAACGCCTCGTAATTTCGAAAATGCTTATGGCAGACTGACGTAATCGTGTAAATTATTAAAGTAGAAATGGTAAAAAAATTCTAGTAGAGTTTCAAAGCTAAGGAATCACTAGCTTCTGAAGCTCTACATGCATAAATAAAGATTGTTAAAAACTAACATGATAGACGATAAGTTAAATTTCATCTTCAAGATTCTACGTTTAAGAGGGGAGTCATACACCATTGCAAAAGAAAAAAGTACCCTCGATGGTAAAAGATCAGCAGCTTATAAAAAAAAGACGAGAACAAATGATTAAAGCCGCGGTTAATCTTTTTAAACAAAAGGGTTTTCATCGAACCACAACAAGGGAAATTGCCAAAGAGTCCGGATTTAGCATTGGAACGTTATATGAGTATATAGGCTCAAAGGAAGATATCCTTTATCTTGTTTGTGACTCTATTTATGACGAAGTTAGCGAAAGACTAAAAAAGCGACTGAAAAATAATATTCATGGTATTGAAAAATTAATATCAGCGATCTCGGCCCTTTTTCACGTAATTGATGATTTACAAGACGAGGTTCTCGTCATGTATCAAGAATCAAAATCTTTGCCAAAAGAAGCATTGGCATACGTTTTACAAAAGGAAATGGAGATGACTTCGATGATCGAACAGGTCATTTGCGACTGTGTCGAAGAAGGCCATATCCAATTGTCTAATAAAGAAGTGGAAATCGCTGCTCATAACATTTTAGTTCAAGCTCATATGTGGACGTTTCGTCGTTGGGCTGTCCAAGGGAAATATACAGTGGACGAGTACATTAATATCCAATCAAACTTAATACTTAAGGGATTACTTAAAAATTCTGGGGGATGATCAAATGGAAAAGATCGAAACTTATCGGCCGAAAAACCATGTCCGCTTTTTAACTGCATCTAGTTTATTTGATGGACACGATGCATCAATAAATATTATGAGAAGAATGCTACAATCAACTGGTGCAGAAGTCATTCATTTAGGACATAATCGTTCAACTGAAGAGCTTGTCAATGCAGCGATTCAAGAAGACGTTCAAGGGATTGCCTTGTCATCATATCAAGGTGGTCATATGGAATATTTTAAATATATGTATGATCTGTTAAAGGAACAAGGAGCTTCTCATATCCGCATTTACGGCGGCGGTGGCGGGGTAATTATTCCTGCTGAAATTAAAGAACTTCATGAATATGGAATTGCTCGAGTTTTTTCACCTGAAGATGGTCGGACACATGGTCTTCAAGGGATGATCAACATGATGATGGAAGAGTGTGATTTCCCAACTGTCAAGTCAGTAACTGGCGAAATTGACCAACTTACTGAAAAGAATGCCAAAGCAATCGCTAGGTTAATTACCTTAGCAGAAAAGCAGGAACTTCAAAGTCTGGATGCAACTACAACAATAGAAAGTGCCTTTGAAAAAATCAAGTCGCTAGCCCAAAATGTACCAGTTGTTGGAATTACAGGAACCGGTGGAGCTGGTAAAAGCTCGTTAACTGATGAGTTAGTCAGACGTTTTTTATATGAATTTGAGGATAAGACGGTAGCCATTCTTTCTATTGATCCGACAAAACAAAAAACGGGTGGAGCTTTACTTGGTGACCGGATTCGTATGAATGCAATTGATTCACCACGTGTATTTATGCGTTCGTTGGCAACTCGTGGTTCGAAAATGGAAATTTCAAAAGGGATTCGTGATGCCATTGAGGTAGTCAAGGCAGCCGCGTATGATCTAGTTATTGTTGAAACAAGTGGAATCGGACAAGGCGATGCGGCAATCGTTGAATTTGTTGACATCTCTATGTACGTTATGACAAGTGAATTTGGTGCTCCTTCACAGCTTGAAAAAATTGATATGATTGATTACGCTGACTTAATTTGTATTAATAAGTTTGAGCGAAAAGGCTCTGAAGATGCCCTTAGAGATGTAAAAAAGCAATATCAACGCAGCCGCGAGTTATTTGATCAAAATCCAGATGAAATGCCTGTCTATGGTACAATTGCTAGTCAATTTAATGACCAAGGCACAAACACTTTGTTTGTGGCACTACTGAATAGTATTAACGAAAAATTCGCAACGAATTGGACATCTCAACTTGAGACTACGAATAACGTTTTCAAGCAAAACTTAATTATTCCGCCGGAACGTTCACAATATTTATTTGATATTGTTTCAACAATCCGTGACTACAAAGCATATACGGAAGAACAAGTAGCATATGCACGAAAAGTGTACCAAATCAAGGGTACGATCGAGGCTTTAACAACGATGGGTGATGCCCAAACTGAAATGTTTACTCAGTTAGAAAAAGCTCAGAATTTTTATGAGCAGAAATTAGCTCCGGAAACAAAAACAATTATTGAGAAATGGCCAGCTCTAAAAGAAAGCTATTCTAAAGATGAGTTTATTACAAAAAGTCGTGATAAAGAAATTCGTACTGAACTTAGGGTTGAAAGCCTCTCTGGACTGAAAATCCCAAAAGTTTCTTTACCGAATTTTGAAGATTGGGGCGAAATTGTTCGTTGGTGCCTAAAAGAAAATGTACCTGGAGAATTTCCTTATACAGCGGGTGTGTTTCCGTTCAAACGTAAAGGCGAAGATCCAAAGCGTCAATTTGCAGGTGAGGGCACCCCAGAAAGAACAAACAGAAGGTTACATTACTTATCAGAAGGCGATGAAGCAAAGCGCTTAAGCACAGCTTTTGACTCAGTTACTCTTTACGGGGAAGATCCTGATTACCGACCAGATATATATGGAAAAGTCGGTGAAAGTGGTGTAAGTATTTGTACTCTAGCAGATATAAAAAAACTTTATGCAGGCTTTGAACTCTGTGCGCCTTCGACTTCTGTTTCGATGACGATTAACGGGCCAGCACCGATCATGCTTGCGATGTTTATGAATACAGCGATTGATCAACAAATTGAAAAATTTGAAGTTGAGCAAAAGCGTCCTGCAACAGACGACGAAAAGGAAAAATTAAAAGTACAAACTTTAGAAAACGTTCGCGGTACAGTTCAAGCTGATATTTTAAAAGAAGATCAAGGCCAAAATACTTGTATCTTCTCAACAGAGTTTGCACTGCGAATGATGGGAGATATTCAACAGTACTTTATTGATAATAATGTCCGTAATTACTATTCGGTTTCTATCTCTGGCTATCATATCGCTGAAGCAGGCGCAAACCCAATTAGTCAACTTGCCTTTACACTGGCTAATGGATTCACGTTTGTAGAGTATTACTTAAGTCGCGGCATGAAGATCGATGATTTTGCACCAAACCTATCATTTTTCTTCTCAAATGGACTAGATGCTGAGTACACGGTAATTGGTCGCGTTGCTAGAAAAATTTGGTCAACTGTCATGAAAAATAGATATAAAGCTAATGAACGTAGCCAAAAATTAAAATATCATATTCAAACTTCTGGACGTTCACTTCATGCTCAAGAAATAGATTTCAATGATATTCGCACCACACTTCAAGCGCTGATGGCTATTTCCGACAATTGTAACTCACTTCATACAAATGCTTATGATGAAGCTGTTACAACGCCTACTGAAGAGTCAGTGCGCCGTGCGATGGCAATCCAACTTATTATTACAAAAGAGCTTGGTCTTGCTATAAATGAGAACTCCTTACAAGGCTCGTTTGTCATCGATGAACTAACGGATTTAGTTGAGGAAGCGGTGTTAGAACAACTCCAAAAAATCAATGACCGTGGCGGCGTATTAGGAGCGATGGAAACACAATATCAACGAGGTAAAATTCAAGAAGAGTCAATGTACTATGAAATGAAAAAGCATAGTGGTGAACTTCCTATTATTGGGGTTAATACGTATCTAAATCCAAATGCCCCATCTGCGGAAGATTTTGAAATGGAAATTGCACGTGCAACAAAAGAAGAAAAAGAACAACAAATTAATAATTTACGCTCGTTCCAAGAAGCCAATAAAGATGTTTCTGAGGAAGCTCTTAAGCAGCTTCAACAAATAGCGATGTCAAATGGTAACATCTTTGCTGAACTTATGAATACGGTAAAAGTAGCAAGTCTTGGTCAAATCACTAATGCCCTATACAAAGTCGGCGGTCAGTACCGTCGGAATATGTAAATAATCTTCTCGAAGTTAAGACTTACAGATAGTCAGTCTTAACTTCGTTTTTTTTTATTTATTTGATTTTCCCATAGACTAGCATAATGTTTTCATATATGTTTATAATGTAAGGTGTGATTTCCTTTATAATTAATATGTCTTCAAAAAATAAATCTACATAAATTAAGAAATAAAATTCACTGAACTTATGGAATTGAAAGGACGTGTCAATTTGGCGCTAAGTAAGTATAAAAAAGAAGAATTAAAAGAAATGCCAATGATTGAAATTACTTACGAACTTATGAAAACTGAAAAACAAACGTTTTTATTTAAGGACTTGATCAAGCGTGTTGCAAAACTTAAGGGAATGAATGAGAGCGAAGTAACGGACCGAATTTCATATCTTTATACAGATTTAAATATTGATGGTCGTTTTATTTCCCTTGGTGAAAATCGTTGGGGTTTAAGGACTTGGTATCCGTATGACGAATCCGATGAAGAAATAACTCAAACAGTTCGTCGTAAAAAAGCGAAAAAAGCTGCTGATGATAAAGCTGCTCTTGACCTAAATGCAGGTTTTGATGATATTGATGAAGATTTAGAAGATGAGTTTGAAGATCTTGAAGATGAATTAGATGAGCTTGTTAGTGAAGAAGATGACGATGACGAAGATGTTGATGACAAGGATATTGATTTAGATGATGTAGTAGCCGGTGTCGACACTGATAAAGATGACGATGAAGATGACGATGAAGATGAGGATGACAAAAAGCTCTAGGTAACACAAAGCTCTTAGGTAACACAAAGCTCTTAGGTAACACAAAGCTCTTAGTAATGATTTTATTGAGGTTTTCTCGAAGGATATTATTTAGCCTAGTTTCTAGTAAACAAGAAGATTTCGATAAATTGTTGGCTTGACAATTGTTGTGTTAGTAGGATAAAATCATTTTTGGGCTTTTCTTATAAGCAAAAATAATGTCAATAGAACTTTAGATGATTAAAACAAAAGTTCGCCCCTGCTAAAATTGGGGTAGTGGCTTTTGTTTTTTATATTTAGTAGAGCTTAAAAATGAAAATACAAAAATCACCATAAAAGTGAGGGAAAAAAATGACGACGAAATATATTTTTGTAACTGGTGGAGTTGTATCATCGCTTGGAAAAGGAATTACCGCTGCTTCATTAGGGCGTTTATTAAAAAATCGTGGTTTAAAAGTGACGATTCAAAAGTTTGATCCCTACATTAACGTTGATCCAGGAACAATGAGCCCTTATCAACATGGCGAAGTTTTTGTTACAGATGATGGTGCAGAAACTGACCTAGACTTAGGACATTATGAGCGTTTTATTGATATTAATTTAAGTAAAAACAGTAACGTAACAACAGGAAAGATTTACTCCACTGTACTTAAAAAAGAACGTCGTGGTGACTTTTTAGGTGGAACTGTTCAGGTCATCCCTCATGTTACAAATGAAATTAAAGAACGTGTTTTCCGTGCGGGTAGAGAAAACGCACCTGACGTAGTAATTACGGAAATTGGTGGGACGGTTGGGGATATCGAGTCGTTACCGTTTTTAGAGGCAATTCGCCAAATCAAAAGTGATGTAGGTGTCGGTAATGTTATGTACATCCATTGTACGCTGATCCCTTACTTAGCTGCAGCAAAAGAAATGAAATCAAAGCCAACTCAACATAGTGTTAAAGAATTACGCAGTCTTGGAATTCAGCCTAATGTAATTGTTGTCCGTACAGAACGTCCTGTTCCAGATGAGATGAAAGATAAAATCTCTTTATTTTGCGATATTGAAAAAGCTGCTGTTATTGAAGCGCGTGATGTGGATACGTTGTATCAAGTTCCGCTTGATCTTCAAAGACAAAAATTTGATCAATATGTTTGTGACTATTTAAAACTAGACTGCCAAGAAGCAGACATGACAGAGTGGGAAGCGCTTGTGAAGCAGGTCAAAAACCTCTCGAAGAAGGTAACTATTGGTTTAGTCGGAAAGTATGTAGCGCTTCAAGATGCCTATCTTTCAGTAGCGGAATCATTAAGACATGCTGGTTACGCCTTTGATTCAGATATCGAGATTAAATGGATCAACTCAGAAGAGGTAACAGCGGAAAATGTAGGAGACTTCTTAAATGACGTTGACGGCATTTTAGTTCCAGGTGGTTTTGGAGACCGTGGCTATGAGGGAAAAATTTCAGCGATCAAGTATGCTCGTGAAAATAAAGTTCCTTTTCTTGGGATTTGCTTAGGAATGCAATTAGCTTCAGTTGAATTTGCCAGAAATGTCTTAAACTTAGCTGGCGCAAATTCAGCAGAGCTTGATCCTGAAACCAAATTTCCGATCATCGACCTTTTACCAGAACAAAAATATGTTGAAGATATGGGTGGCACGTTACGCCTTGGTCTTTATCCATGTAAGTTAATAGAAGGTTCAATAGCTTATCAAGCTTATCAAGAGCCAGTAGTGTACGAGCGCCATCGTCATCGTTATGAATTTAATAATGACTACCGTGCTCAAATGGAAGAAGCAGGTTTTATATTTTCAGGGATAAGCCCAGATGGTCGCTTAGTGGAAATTATTGAATTAGCAGATCATCCTTATTTTATTGCATCTCAGTTTCATCCGGAATTTGTATCACGACCAACAAGACCTCAACCATTATTTAAAGAGTTTATCAAAGCAGCATTAAACAAAGCGTAGCCATTTGGCTATGCTTTTTTTATAAGGTAAGCAGACAAGCAGAAAAAAAGAAAAATGACGAAATTTGTCTTAACTTTGAATTATCTATAATAAGTAAAATATTTCAAAAAAAAGCAGGGATTGAAACGAAAAAAAGAGAACTTATCTTTAATGAAAAAAATAGAGGTAAAAGTAGATTTTGGAAGGGTACGGTGAAGAGTTTGAAAAAGAAAATTTTAATAGTCGATGACCAGTATGGAATACGAATTCTTTTAACTGAAATTTTTCAAAAAGATGGCTATAAAACATTTCAAGCCGGAAGTGGTGTACAAGCATTAGCGATTGTCGAGGAAACTCTTCCTGACTTAGTGATCTTAGACATGAAAATTCCAGGGATGGATGGATTAGAAATTTTAAAGCGTTTAAAAGAGTATAATTCAGATATCAAGGTTATTATGATGACAGCATATGGTGAGTTAGATATGATTAACAAGGCGATGGATTTAGGAGCGGTTACTCACTTTGCAAAACCATTTGATATTGATGAAATAAGAGACGAGATTAAAAAACAGTTACTTTAGAAAAAGTAATAAATCAGAGAGCGCTTACATCGAGAATATTTGTTTTGTCAAGATATTTCAATGATTTCTTTGCATGATATGTTATAATAGGTTTGTACATTTTTAATGAGAAATAGATTTAAACTAGTTAGAAATATACATTTACGAAAATGTAATCATTAAGAATAGCTTTATACATAATTTCTATATACTTTTGGTTAAAATGGAGAAGTAAAGCTATGGTTAAACAAAAGCTCGTATAATGAAAATTTTGTGTTCTAATTAAAAGGAGGATATTATTAATGCCTTTAGTCTCAATGAAGGAAATGTTAGAGAAAGCAAAAAGGGAAGGGTATGCTGTTGGTCAGTATAACCTTAATAATTTAGAATTTACACAAGCAATTTTACAAGCTGCTGAAGAAGAGCAGTCACCGGTTATTTTAGGAGTTTCTGAAGGTGCAGCTCGCTACATGGGCGGCTTCAAAACAATCGTTAAAATAGTTGAAGCTCTAATGGAAGAATACAAAACAACTGTACCTGTTGCGATCCATTTAGATCATGGTTCAAGCTACCAAAAATGTGCTGAGGCAATTCATGCTGGTTTCACATCAGTTATGATTGATGCATCACATGGTCCATTTGAAGAAAACATCGCAACAACTACAAAAGTTGTTGAGCTTGCTCACTTCCACGGTGTATCTGTTGAGGCAGAGCTAGGTGTGGTTGGTGGACAAGAAGATGATGTCATCGCTGATGGCGTTATTTATGCAGATCCTGCGGAGTGTAAGGAGTTAGTAGAACGAACAGGTATTGACTGCTTAGCACCTGCTTTAGGTTCTGTTCACGGGCCATATAAAGGTGAGCCTAACTTAGGATTTAAAGAAATGGAGCAAGTTAGTAAGTCAATAGGTGTTCCGCTAGTACTTCATGGCGGCACAGGAATTCCAATAGCTGATATTAAAAGAGCAATTTCATTGGGAACAGCGAAAATTAATGTAAATACCGAAAATCAACTTACTTCTGTAAAAACAGTTCGTGAAGTACTCGCTGCAAATCCTGATATCTACGATCCACGTAAATATTTAGGACCGGCACGCGAAACAATTAAACAAACGGTTATCGGAAAGATGCGTGAGTTTGGTTCATCTAATAAAGCTTAATTGAACAACATTATATTGAAAGTTGGCCATCCTTGGACCGACTTTCTTTTTTAAAAATTATTCTAAAAATATTTTACTGAGGTGATCTCTGATGAAGTTCTTTATTGATACGGCAAACTTAGACGAAATTCGTGAAGCAAACGAGTTAGGAGTTTTAGCAGGCGTAACAACAAATCCAACTTTAGTAGCAAAGGAAGGTGTCGAGTTCCATGCGAGACTTCGTGAAATTACAGAAATTGTATCTGGTTCTGTAAGTGCCGAAGTTATTGCTCTTGATTTTCAAGGGATGCTTGAAGAAGGCAAAGAATTAGCGGCAATAGCACCAAACATTACTGTAAAAGTACCGATGACTTCAGAAGGATTAAAGGCCGTTCGAGCGTTTCATGAGTTAGGTATCCGTACAAATGTAACGCTTGTTTTTTCAGGGGTGCAAGCTTTACTGGCTGCAAGAGCCGGGGCATCGTACGTTTCTCCATTTTTAGGACGCCTTGATGATATTGGTCAAAATGGCTTAGATCTGGTAGCGCAAATTGCAGAGATCTTCTTTATTCATAATATTGAAACGGAGATTATTGCCGCATCGATTCGTCACCCTTTGCACGTACTTGATGCAGCATTGAAAGGGGCTCATATAGCTACTATTCCCTTTAAAGTTATTAACCAATTAGTTAAACATCCGCTAACTGACAAGGGTATTGAGCAGTTCTTGCAAGATTGGAACAAATAAAGTAAACTACCTACTACATCAGATTGGATAAATGTATTATCGGCGATGATTATCCTTCTTTTTGAATATCCTCTTAAAGTCTAATCATTTAATCTGTGAAGAGTTACCAGAGGAGAAAAGTTTTTGTACACAAGCTTAATTTTGAGACTTATTTAACTTTAACTGGTTATAATGGTAAAAATAATGAAAAAATATATGAAATGATTGATCAATATAAGGAAAGGGAGCTGTTATGGAAAAGTTATTAATTGAAGGTGGTCATCCTTTAGAGGGTAGAGTAGAAATAAGTGGAGCAAAAAACAGTGCGGTAGCACTGATTCCAGCTGCTATTTTAGCGGATTCGGAGGTGACAATTGATAATTTACCGAAAATATCTGACGTACAGTTGCTTAGTGAGCTTCTTGAACAAATAGGTGGAAAAACCAAGTTGAAAGAAAATTCACTGACTGTATATCCCGAAGATATGTTTGCGATGCCATTGCCCAATGGTCAGGTGAAAAAGCTTCGTGCATCATATTATTTAATGGGCGCGATGTTAGGAAAGTTTAAAAAAGCCGTTATTGGTTTACCAGGAGGCTGTAATTTAGGACCAAGACCAATTGACCAGCATATTAAAGGTTTTCAGGCTTTAGGAGCCCAAGTAACCAACGAGCATGGTGCCATCTATTTGCGAGCTACAGAACTCCGTGGCGCAAAAATATATTTGGACGTTGTCAGTGTCGGTGCAACAATTAACATTATGCTTGCGGCAGTCAAGGCAAAAGGGAGAACAACGATTGAAAATGCAGCAAAAGAACCTGAAATTATTGATGTAGCGACATTACTAACGAGTATGGGTGCTCAAATAAAAGGAGCAGGAACGAATGTTATCCGTATTGATGGTGTTGATAAACTTCATGGTTGTAGGCATTCGATCATCCCAGACCGAATTGAAGCAGGAACCTATATGATTTTAGCTGCTGCAACGGCTAAACAAGTTTTAATAAACAATGTTATTCCTAGTCATCTTGAATCAGTTAGTGCTAAGTTACGAGAAATGGGAGTTCGTGTTGATACAAACGATGAGCAAATTTTCATATCTGAAACAGAAAATTTAAAAGGTGTCGATATAAAAACATTGGTTTATCCAGGTTTTGCAACTGATTTGCAACAACCTTTTACATCACTTTTAACAAAGGCCAGCGGGACAAGTATTGTGACAGATACGATCTATAGTGCCAGGTTTAAGCATATAGATGAATTAAGAAGAATGGGTGCTGACGTCAAGGTCGAAGGTAGGTCGGCGATTATCAAAGGAGATAATACCAAACTTCAAGGCTCAAAAGTACAAGCAAGTGACCTCCGCGCCGGTGCAGCCCTTGTTATTGCCGGACTAATGGCAAAAGGGATCACTGAAATTACTGGTCTTGAACATATTGATCGCGGCTATGAATTATTAGAAGAGAAATTAGTTGGTCTTGGTGCTAAAGTATGGAGAGAGAAAATGACGAGCGAAGAGATGAAAGAGCTGAAAAACGCTTAGGCATGTAAAGTACTTTTAAAAATGGGGAGAGATCGAATATGGAGAGAAGTTTAACGATGGAACTTGTCCGTGTAACCGAAGCTGCTGCATTATCGTGTGGACGCTGGATGGGCAAAGGCGATAAAGAATCTGCAGATGATGCCGCAACTCAAGCTATGCGAGGAGTATTTGATACGATACCGATGAAAGGAACAGTCGTTATCGGAGAAGGAGAAATGGACGAAGCGCCAATGCTTTACATCGGAGAAAAGCTAGGAAATGGCTATGGGCCTCGTTTGGATGTAGCGGTCGATCCTTTAGAGGGAACAAACATACTTGCAGGTGGTGAATGGAATGCCTTGGCAGTCCTTGCTGTTGCTGACCATGGTAACTTACTACATGCACCAGATATGTATATGGACAAAATTGCCGTTGGTCCAGAATCAGTTGGCAAGGTTAGTTTAGATTTTTCCGTCCTTGAAAATATCAAAGCGGTAGCAGAAGCAAGAGGAAAAAATATTGAAGATATTGTTGTAGCAGTATTAAAACGTGAGCGCCACCAGCAATTAATTAGTGATATTCGCGCAACGGGAGCTAGAATTAAGCTGATGCAAGACGGCGATGTTGCGGCCGCTATTAACACCGCTTTTGAAAATACGGGTGTTGATTTATTGCTAGGTTCTGGAGGAGCACCAGAAGGAGTCTTAGCGGCGGTTGGTTTAAAGTGCCTTGGTGGGGATTTTCAAGGTAGATTATTGCCAGGTGACGAAGATGAAATAGAGCGCTGTAAAAAAATGGGTATTGAAGACGTCAATAAAATCTTAAAAATGGAAGACTTAGTTAAAGGTGATGATTGTATTTTTGCAGCAACAGGTGTCACAGATGGCGAACTATTAAAAGGTGTTCGCTACAAAGGCGAATATGGTCACACTCAATCTGTGGTCATGCGTGCTAAATCCGGAACAGTTCGTTTCATTGACGGAAAACATAGTTTAAGCAAAAAACCAGATCTAGTGTTATAAAGTAAACTGTAAGTGAGAGTTTTGAGTTAGCGTTAAGGGTTATTTTTTGATCCATCCTCTAAAAAACTCTTAACTCTTACTTTCAACAAACAGGAACATTTGTTCTTTACTTTTTCTAAAATAAGTGGTAAAGTACTAATATAAATATGGATAAAGCTTCGTACTAACGACTATACATTCCATAATGTTATTATTAGTGACTAGAATACAGTTGCATTGTGCCATTCAGATCTTGCCTTCTAGCAAAAAAAATCTGAACCTCTGTTTTGACTTCATGCAGTTACCCTTTCATACAACGGTTTTTCCGGGACACTAAGAAGAAATTAATCAAAATTTAGCTAGCCATCTTTTAGTCTCTGTTCAATGTCTAAGAGTTATTTTTATTGTTGTTTATATTAAATTATTAAAAAAACTATTAAAAGAAGTGGTGTCTCCATGGGAGTAAATTTAGCAGAATTAGAAAACAAGAAACTGCGTGAGTTATATGAGTTAGCAAAGCAATACAAAGTATCATATTACAGTAAATTAACAAAAAAAGAGTTAGTTTTCGCTATTTTAAAAGCACAAGCTGAAGAAGACGGGCTTATGTTTATGGAAGGAACGCTAGATATCGTTTCTGCTGATGGCTTCGGATTCTTACGGCCTATTAATTACTTGCCTAGCACCGAAGATATTTATATTTCAGCATCACAAATTCGCAGATTTGAGTTAAGAAATGGTGATAAAGTATCGGGTAAGGTTAGGAAACCAAAAGAGAATGAACGTTATTACGGATTACTCCATGTTGAAGCAGTAAATGGAGAAGAACCAGAAACAGCCAAAAGTCGTCCTCACTTTCCTGCCCTTACACCTTTATATCCTGAAGAAAGAATTAAGTTAGAAGCATCTCAAGAAAATGTTTCTACGCGAATCATTGATTTAATTTCCCCTGTCGGTTTTGGTCAGCGTGGATTAATTGTTGCACCGCCAAAAGCGGGTAAAACGTTACTCATAAAAGAAATCGCTAACAGTATATCGATAAACCACCCTGATGCAGATTTAATTGTTCTCTTAATTGACGAGCGTCCTGAGGAAGTTACTGATATTGAGAGGTCTGTTAATGCTGAAGTAGTAAGCTCGACTTTTGATGAAGTACCTGAAAATCACATTAAAGTTGCCGAGCTTGTTCTTGAAAGAGCTATGCGTCTAGTCGAACACAAGAAAAATGTCATTATTTTAATGGATAGTATTACTCGCTTGGCTCGAGCCTATAACTTAGTCGTTCCACCGAGTGGTAGAACGTTATCTGGTGGTATTGATCCAGCTGCATTTCATCGTCCCAAGCGCTTTTTTGGAGCAGCAAGAAATATTGAAGAAGGCGGAAGCTTAACTATCTTGGCAACGGCGCTAGTTGATACAGGCTCTCGAATGGACGAAGTAATCTACGAAGAGTTTAAAGGAACTGGAAACATGGAACTACATCTTGACCGCCGGCTTGCAGAAAGACGTATTTTCCCAGCCATCGATATCTTGCGTTCAGGTACGAGAAGAGAAGAACTACTTTTACCGAAAGATCAGCTGGAAAACTTATGGGCAATTCGCAAAACGATGAAAGATTCATCAGAATACATCGAACACTTTATTCGTAAAGTTAGATCAACTAAGTCAAATGAAGAATTTTTTGCATCGATTGAAGCAGACAAAACGGGTAAAAAAACTCGATAATTGGCGGAAGTTGGAAAGTTGGAAAGTAAAAGATAGCAAGATCAAGGCAAAAGGAAACTGGCCTTAACGCCTTTGACCTACCTGCCAACTAAAACCTAACCAACTTTCTAGCTAGATTTTTATTGAAGTATTGCTTATCGACAAAATTAAAGTTGCAAATAAGTAATTTAGTTGATATAATTTCGTCATGTGTAAAAATGGTGTTTTTAATTCGACACCTAAGTTAACTCTGTTTCGAATAGATTCAGGGCAAAAAGGAGATGAAAAGAATGAAACCAGAAATTCACCCTAAATATCAACAAGTTGTATTTAAGGATACAAGTACAGGTTTTATGTTCTTAACTGGTTCAACAAAGTACTCTAATCTCACAGTTGAATGGGAAGATGGCAAAACTTATCCCCTAATTAACGTCGAAATTAGTTCTGAATCACATCCGTTCTATACAGGCCGTCAGAAGTTTGCTGACGCTGGTGGACGTGTTGACCGCTTTAAGAAAAAGTACAACCTTAAGTAATACAAAAATGAAGAAGGCAGGCGAGGATAAGTACTTGCCTGTTTTTTTTTTTTTTAGAAACCCAAAGCGGTTAGGCATTCATTGTCTAGCTCCAGCACTTACAAGCTAGGTCACTTCAGATCTTTGCAGAAGCCAAAAAGCGGCTTCTGTCAAAGTTCTTCCACCGCCTGACGCTTGTAAACAAGGTGCTGTCGCTTTTCATTGTCTAGCTCCAGCACCTACAAGCTAGGCCACTTCAGATCTTTGCAGAAGCCAAAAAGCGGCTTCTGTCAAAGTTCTTCCAGCGCCTGACGCTTGTAAACAAGGTGCTGTCGCTTTTCATTGTCTAGCTCCAGCACCTACAAGCTAGGTCACTTCAGATCTTTGCAGAAGCCAAAAAGCGGCTTCTGTCAAAGTTCTTCCAGCGCCTGACGCTTGTAAACAAGGTGCTGTCGCTTTTCTACTAACACTTTTAGATGAATGGATTTCATAATGGAGATTCAATGCCACTAGGTAGCTTGATGTGGCTAATATATTGGTATTATGAAATTCACTCAGATTGGAGAATTTAAATGCATTTAACAAGAAAAGAAGGCTGGTTAGAAGTCGTCTGCGGAAGTATGTTTTCTGGAAAATCAGAAGAGTTAATTCGTCGTGTTAGACGTGCTCATTTTGGTAAGCAAAAAGTAGAAGTGTTTAAGCCTGCTCTTGATAATCGATATAGTAGCGAAGAAGTAGTTTCCCACAATGGAACAAAAGTAATTGCCAAATCATTAATGAGTTCACTAGAAATTTTAGATATTGTCGACTGCGATACTCAGATCGTTGCTATTGATGAAGTTCAGTTTTTTGATGAGCAAGTTATTTCTGTTGTAGAAGCATTAGCTGATCAAGGAGTTCGGGTGATTGTCGCTGGTTTAGACCAAGATTTTCGTGGCGAGCCTTTTGGTCCAGTACCAAAATTAATGGCTCTGGCAGAATCGACTACAAAGCTTCAGGCCATATGTATGTCATGTGGTTCTCCGGCAAGTCGGACGCAACGTTTAATCGACAACGAACCAGCTAATTACAATGATCCAATTATTTTAGTAGGCGCCTCAGAGGCGTATGAAGCAAGATGCAGGCATTGCCATGATGTTCCTGGTAAACCAACAGAACTTAAAAAAGAATTAAAAAAATATCAAACCAACCTTAGCTGAGGTTGGTTTTTTGTTACTGGTTCGAAAGCCATGAATAACGGACTTTTTGAAAATGCTCTTTAAGAAATTTTTTTAATTAATTGGGCACCCTAGTGGTAGGAGGTGTTAATGATCAAAAAAGCATTTATGTTAGTTTTCGTTTTCATGATTAGTGCATGCTCACCAATAAATCCCCCAGAAGCAGGAACTGAAAACTCACCTGATGGAAATCGAATTGCTTTTGGATTATTAGGCCCTGGGCCGATTAATTATGGTGTCATTAGAGATGATGCAGATGAATATCGCTATGACGGTTTTATTAATCATGGTACTAGCTTTCGGACATTAGACAGTCACCGCCATGATTTGGGGGATGACGAAGAGATCATTCGCGAGATCTTAAGCGAAGAACAAGGGGTCCAGCCTGGGACAATCTTTATAATTGGTAAAGACATTTGGGTAACAGCTAAATTAGACGTTGAAGATCAAAAAGAGCGGAAACAATTGCAAGCAGATTTACAAAAACTACTAACAAAAGTGATGCAGAAATATGATGTTCATTTACGCATTACCGATTAAAAAAAGTGAACTCATCTGGAGTTCACTTTTTTGATTTTTTGGTATTCATTGATCAGATCATCATCGATTATATCACCAAAAAAATTTTGATCATTAATAATTAATTTTGACTATAGACTACAGTTATACTATAATTATAATGTTATGCTATAAAAAGAGGTGATTATCCGTGTTTGATCGATTACAGTCATTAGAAGACCGCTATGAAAGATTAAATGAGCTACTTAGTGATCCAGATATTATTAGTGATACAAATAAACTTCGTGAATTTTCAAAAGAACAATCACATTTAACAGGTACAGTTGAAGCTTATAAAGAATATAAAGAAGTCGTTACTCAATATAGAGACGCAAAGTCGATGCTTGAAGAAAAGCTCGATGACGAAATGTATGAAATGGTTAAAATGGAAATGGGCGAACTTGAGGAAAGTAAAGAAGCGCTTGAGCAAAAGCTGAAAATTTTACTTTTACCTAAAGACCCTAACGATGATAAAAACGTTATCGTTGAAATTCGCGGTGCTGCCGGTGGCGATGAAGCGGCGTTATTTGCTGGAGACTTATTTAAGATGTATTCTCGCTTTGCGGAGGCCCAAGGCTGGAAAACCGAAGTAATTGAAGCCAGTTACACAGAGCTCGGCGGATATAAGGAAATTGTCTTTACGGTTAACGGAACAGGTGCTTTTTCAAAGCTTAAGTATGAAAATGGCGCACACCGTGTTCAGCGGATTCCCTCAACCGAAAGTGGTGGACGTATTCATACGTCAACAGCGACAGTTGCGATTTTACCAGAAGCAGAGGAAGTTGAACTAGAACTTCATGACAAAGATATTCGTGTTGATACGTTCTGTTCAAGTGGCCCTGGTGGACAAAGTGTTAATACAACCATGTCAGCAGTTCGCTTAACCCATATACCGACAGGAACAGTTGTATCATGTCAGGATGGAAAATCTCAAAATAAAAATAAAGATCAAGCAATGAAAGTATTACGAGCGCGTATTTTTGATAAAATGCAGCGCGAGCAAAAAGCAGAGTACTCGGAAATAAGAAAATCAGCCGTTGGTACAGGAGATCGTTCGGAACGGATTCGTACGTACAACTTCCCACAAAGCCGTGTGACCGATCACAGAATTGGTTTAACCTTACAAAAGTTAGACCAAATTTTACAAGGGAAAATCGATGAAATTATCGATGCATTAGTTGTTGAAGATCAAGCAAGCCTAATGCAACATGCGGACGATTAATGAATCAAAAGCCACTGAAAATCTATGAAGCCCTAAGTTGGGCTTCTTCTTTTTTAACTGAACACGGCCAAGAACAACCAATCGCTGAAATCTTATTAAAACACTATTTAGGTGTAAATCGAACAAAGCTATTACAACAGCTTCAAGATGAACTGCCAAAAGAAATTGAAGAAAAAATAAAAGAGGCATTAAATAAAGTCGTAAAAGGTGTTCCTGTTCAGTACATTACCGGCCTCGAATATTTTTACGGGAGACCTTTTTCTGTGAATCAAGATGTCCTGATTCCGCGCCCGGAAACTGAAGAGCTAGTGGAAGGATTATTAAAACGAATCAACCAGCATTTTTCTCATCTAGAGATGATCAATGTTGTTGATGTCGGAACAGGTAGTGGTGCAATTGCTATTACGTTGGCCTTAGAGAATCGAAAGCTAAACGTAATGACAATCGATATCTCAGCTAAGGCTCTCAAAGTAGCTCAACATAATGCTGAGCAATTAGCGGCTGAGCTTTGTTTTTTTGAAGGAGATCTACTAGAACCAATTTTAAAAATCAATAAAACCGTTGATGTAATTGTCTCAAACCCACCTTATATTTCAGAAGCTGACTTTAAAGTGTTAGCAGAAAATGTTCGCGATCATGAACCGAGTTTAGCCCTCATAGGTGGTGTTTCAGGGTATGAATTATATGAGCGTTTATTGAGTCAAATCCCTAGCGCAATTAATAAAAGAGCAATCATCGCCTTTGAAGTTGGTGTCGGTCAAAGTAACCAAGTTGAAAAACTTATAAAATCGCGGTTCCCGGAATCCGTAACTGAAATTGTCCATGATATTAACGGTAAAGATCGAATTGTATTTGCAACGTTAAGCTAGTTTGTTTATAACAATGGGGACAGACCGGCCGTTGTCGAGCCTGAATTGTCCTCAGTCACCTCCCGCAAACTGCTTTAAAAGCAAAAAAAATATTTAAAATTCATTCATAAGCCACGTATATTTTCTCCAGCCCTTGTCGACAATGTCACTAAGAAGGGGCGGGGGAGAAAATGAATCGAAAAGTACTTATCTATATTATTACAAGTTTACTAGTTTTAGTAATGAGCTGGGAGGCTCAGCGCAGCATGACCGTTACGGCAGCAAACATCGTGACAATTCCTGAGGAAGCAATTCGGCTTAGAATTCTTGCTAACAGCGACTCGCCGAGAGATCAGTGGTTAAAACGAGAAATACGCGATAAAGTAAATGCTGAAATTACGGAGTGGGTATCCGATTTAAACTCGCTAGAAAACGCTAGAGAAACTATTGTAGCTAATCTAGATCAAATAGAACAAATAGTCAAAGCCGAACTTACTAGAGTTGGTATCAATGAAAGTTTTAGTGTCGATTTTGATGAAGTTCAGTTCCCAACAAAGCTTTATGGAAACATGGTTTATTCAGCAGGTAATTATGAAGCGGTACTTATTACAATTGGCACGGGTAAAGGCGAAAATTGGTGGTGCGTCTTATTTCCACCGTTATGCTTTATTGACTTTGCTAATGGGGATGCTGTTGAAGGAGAAGAAGATGGAGAAGTTGAAGTTCGTTTTTTCGTCTTTGAATTGTTCAATAAAGTAAAAAGCATCTTTTCGTAACAGTCGCTTTCATAAGCGATCAAGGTTCGTTGACTTAAAAATGATAGATTAAGGTAATATTCTTGCTTCCCCCTACATAGGTTAGTAGTACAAGCCTAATGGGTAAGGAGGAAGATTAATGGGAATTATAATACGGATAGCAACAGAAAAAGATTTATTACCAATTCAGCATTTATTGGCAAAGGCAGGTTCGTCCAAACAAGGGATTGAGCAAAATATTGATAACTTTCTCGTCGCTTGTGCCCCTGATAAAAAAATTATCGGTACAGTTGGTATTGAGCCATTAGGAAAAGATGGGTTGTTACGATCTTTAGTTTTATCGTCAGAAAGCTGGAATGCCAAAATTGGTTTAAATTTTATTGAACTGGCCGTTGCATTCGGAAAGCAAAAAGGTTTTCAGAAATTATACTTATTAACAAATACGTCATTACCATTTTTCGAGTATGTAGGATTTAAGATAATGGATGAAGCAGAAATACCTGAATGCGTAAAGGCATCAAAGCACTTTTCTCAGTATGTTGAAGGTGTTACAAAAGTGTTGGTATTATCCACAGAAGATTGATAATTAAAGAAAAAACCATCAACATGTAGACAAACCCTACTGCTTTGAAGTAAATTAATAGTATAGAAGTAAAAAAAATTAGTTTTCAGTCTTTTTATTAACAAGTTATCCACGGTCTGTGGGTAACTATTTTTATATTTTTCAAACTGTTCAAATCACTTGTAAGTAAATGAGTTAGGAGCTGTTAAATGAATACAAAAATCTGGACTGTTGCTAAAATTAATGATATTAACGCTATTTATCCACAAATTAAGGAAGCGGCCCTGTTAATAGCAAATAATCAAGTTGTCGCCTTCCCGACGGAAACAGTTTATGGTCTTGGGGCTAACGCATATTCTGAGGAAGCCGTTGCCAAAATTTTTATTGCAAAAGGCAGGCCTAGCGATAATCCTCTTATCGTCCACATTGCTGAAAAGCGTCAATTGAAGCAGCTCGTAAAAGAGGTCCCGGCACATGCATCCAAACTAATCGAAGCATTTTGGCCGGGACCATTAACGCTTGTACTAGAAAAAGGCGTAGGAATTGCTGAAAAAGTTACAGCAGGTCTTGCGACGGTTGCAGTAAGAATGCCTGACCATCCCGTTGCGCTTGCGTTAATTAAAGCTGCCCAAGTTCCAGTTGCTGCTCCTAGTGCAAATGTTTCTGGCAAGCCAAGTCCAACACTAGCAGACCACGTTTATGAAGATCTTTTTGGGAAAATTTCAGGAATTGTTGATAGTGGTGCAACGGGAGTCGGAGTCGAATCAACGGTTGTCGATTGTACAGCAGAGGTTCCGATAATTCTACGACCTGGTGGAATTACGAGAGAGCAAATTGAAGAAGTAGTCGGTGTTGTTACTGTAGATCCTGCTCTTGAAGAAAACGACCAAGTTCCTAAATCACCGGGGTTAAAATATAAGCATTATGCACCTGTTGCCAGATTAATTTTAGTGAATGGTAGTCATCAATTTTTACAGCAGCAAGTGGCAAGAGCGAAACAGCAAGGTAAAAAAGTCGGTGTTCTGACAACTTTTGAAGGTCTTGGTGATTACCAAGCTGATCTTGTTTTACCCTGTGGCACAAACTCAAAAATCAGCACGACAGCTCATCACCTTTATGGAGTCTTGAGGAAATTTGATCAATTTGACTTAGACGTTATTTATAGTGAAGTATTCCCAGAAGCAGGAGTTGGTAAAGCAATCATGAATCGACTCATAAAAGCTGCAAACGGTGACGTTATTAGTGAATCTTAAATCGTTTTGGTGATCGGATGAATTTCATTCAATCGGTAAAAATAACAAATAAAGTCCCTAGTACATGCATAGGTTAGAGTAGCATGTACTAGGGGGGGGCCAATTGTTAAATGAACTAATAGCTATAAGTATAATGGCTTTTGCGCTGAGTATGGATGCATTTTCCTTAGCGATTGGAATGGGTATGATCGGTTTACGATATAAACAAATCGTAAACATTGGAATGACAATCGGTTTATTTCACGTAATTATGCCTTTTTTAGGAATTATCATTGGCAAGTTCTTATCGCAATATCTTGGGATGGTTACGATCTTTCTTGGTGGTATTTTACTATTAATCCTTGGTGGACAAATGGTTAGTTCAGCACTTTTTTCTAACAATCAAGAATCGAAAATTTTAAAGCCAGTTGGTATGGGCCTTCTTTTCTTTTCTTTAAGTGTAAGTATTGATAGTTTTTCAGTAGGATTGAGCCTAGGGATGATGGGGGCAAAAACGATTGTTACGCTCATTAGTTTTGGATTAATGAGTATGGTGTTGTCATGGCTTGGCTTATTGATCGGTAAAAAAGTCGAAGGCTATGTTGGCAGATACGGGGAGTTATTGGGTGGTTGTATTTTATTAGCGTTCGGAATAAAGTTATTGCTCCTAAACATAATTTAGACATATAATTTTTAGTTTCAAATTAAAATATGTGATAAAATAAATTCATCAAAAACTGTAATATAATAGTATTGGCATTTGTTACAAAAGCGGGACAAGCAGATCGGCTTGCTTGATTACTGGGAGCTTTTGAACGGCCTTTAATTTGGAAGGGAAGTGCAGAGATGGAGAGAATTCTTTTTGTATGTACAGGAAATACTTGCAGAAGTCCCCTTGCACAAGCTTTATTAAAAGAAAAGCGACCTGATTTTGAAGTCAAGTCAGCAGGAGTTAATGCATTACCGGGAATGAATGCTTCTGAGGGTACGATTCAAGTATTGGCAAAAAAGGGAATCAAGTTAAACCATGTTTCAAGTCAAGTAAATATTGAGTTGGTGGGTTGGGCAGACATTATTTTGGCATTAACAGAAGGTCATAAACAACAACTAATTAAAAATTTTCCGGGATTTGAAAATAAAATTTATACATTAAAAGAAGCTGCTTTTAAAGAAGAAGTAGAAAATTCGGAACAGAAAATATCATCGTTTAGCATTTCAGATCCTTTTGGCGGTTCAATAGAGGTTTATGAAAAGACAGCTAACGAGATCGAAACTACTATTGATAAGTTCCTTAAAAAACTGTAAACCTTAAAAGTTTCTGATCAAAACTTACATGGCTTATTAGCCACCGCGCGAGACGAAAACTAAGTCTAAAGTTTTCGTTACTGTATAAAAAAAGGATAATCAGAGCCGAGAAGATTAGGTGCTTATGCTTTTCGCTGCTAGAAACAGTAAATAATAGCGTATACATAGTTATCAGGTATGACAACCAATTAATGGAATGCAGGGGGCGCGTCGCATGAGTAAGAAAAAGAGATATAAATTTAGTATTAGAAAGAAAATGGTAGTAGGTATTGCATCGGTAGCAGCAATTACATATGCAACAAGTGCTTTTTTTATCTTTTATTTAAGTGAAATATTAGGTTCAATGTTTGGGATTAATGAAGATGTTTTTACAATAATTACGCTTTCATTAGGGGTGTTCTGGTGCGCACTTCTTGGATTTTTTGCTGCAGCTGTGATTACAAAACCGTTAAATAGACTAGAAGCAGCATCGCGGAAAGTAGCAAACGGTGATATAAGCGTTGACGTTGTAGTTAATAAATCTGATGATGAGATTCGTGCCTTAGGTTTGGCCTATCAGGATATGGTTATAAATTTACGGGAAATGGTTTCAGACATAGGTACGAACTTTCAATTAACAAATGAAAAAGTAGACGAAATAAAAAATGCTTCTTCAGACGCGGCTATCCAAGCGGAAAAAATTGGACGGACAATAGATGAAATTGCCAGTGGTGCTGAAAGCTCAGCTAGTTCAATCCAATGTACTGCAGAATCTATGGAAGATGTTTCAAAGCTAGCAGATCAAGTTCAAGATCGTGCAAACGCATCAAGGCAGTTATCAATTGATATGGTAGCGACTTTAGCAGAAAGTAAACAAATCATCCACTCACTTGTTACAGGAATAAACCAGTTAGCTAGTGACAATCAAAACTCGTTGACAGCTGTAAGCCGCTTAGAATCTCATGCAAAAAAAGTTGGTGAAATTATCTCGCTAGTAGGGGATATTGCTGAGCAAACAAATTTACTCGCCTTAAATGCTTCAATTGAAGCGGCACGAGCAGGTGAGCAAGGAAGAGGTTTTGCGGTGGTTGCTGATGAGGTTCGTAAATTAGCTGATGAAAGTTCAAAAGCTGTCCAAGGTATTTCTAAATTAATCAAAAATATCCAAGACGAAGTATCTAATGTTGTCACCCAAATCTCAGATCAAGTAAAAGTAGCAAATAAGGAAGCTTTAAAAGGCGCGAGCACAAATGAAGCGATTGCAGAAATGACAAACTCAGTGACTGAAGTAGCTACTGCAGTTAAAGATATTACCGAGCTCGTTAATAGCCAGCTTAAGTCAATCAGAGCAACAACAACAGAATCTCAAGAAGTCGCGGCAATTGCCGAGGAAACATCAGCTGCAACAGTAGAAGTATCATCATCAGTCCAAACGCAAACGGCAGTAATGCAAGAAATTGCCGCTTCAGCAGAAATTTTGTCTACTCAAGCAGGAGAACTACAAAAAACAATCGGCAAATTCAGAACATAAAAAAGTGGATAGTGGGAAAGTGGAAAAGTAGAAAAGTAGAAAGTGGGAAAGTAGAAAGTTGGAAAGTTGGAAAAGGGAAAGATAAAAGCTGAAAGCCCAGAGCGTAAAGCTGAAGGTCGAAAGCCAAACTGGATCTCCTAAATTTTTTGAACTTCCTAACCAACTGTCCAACTAACCAACTTCCTAACAGTTCTTAATTTTTTTGAACTTCCTTTCCAACATTCCAACTTTACATACTACTTACTAACGGAGGTTTACATCATGAAAGTAGCAATAGGATCAGATCACGGTGGAGTAAATATAAAAACAGAAATTAAATCATTAATGGATGAAATGAACATCCAGTACGAGGATCTAGGCTGCAATAGCGATGAGTCGGTTGATTATCCAGACTATGCCCGACCAGTGGCCTTAAAGGTTGTTAATGGTGAAGTAGATCTAGGGATTTTAATTTGTGGAACAGGTATTGGTATGAGTATTGCTGCTAATAAAGTAAATGGTATTCGCTGCGCGCTTGCTCATGATGTATTTAGTGCAAAAGCAACGAGACTACATAATGACAGTAATATTCTCGCAATGGGTGAACGTGTTATTGGTCCTGGACTTGCAAGAGAAGTAGCGAAAGCATGGCTAGAAACAGAATTTGAAGGTGGACGTCACGCTCGCCGTATTGCAAAAATAACTGAATTAGAAAAATAATTAATATCCACCAGCTTGATTATAATCGATCTGGTGGATATTAATTATGTAGGTATCCATATCGTTATTTTTTAAAACATTAGAAAATGAATGAATTTCATTCAAATGTAAAATAAAAATTGAAAAGTCGGTGATTTGATGGATGCTAGCATAATTGAAAAAGAGATTTTTGAACAAGTTAGTCAAGGATTAGCGGATCTTCAAGAAAATATGTCTTTTCATAAAGATCATATTTTAGTAATCGGTACAAGTACGAGCGAAGTCATTGGTAAAGATATAGGTACAGCAGGAACAGAGAAAGTAGCCAGTGCTATTTTTCAAGCATTGCAAATTTTTCAGCAGAAAACAGGTGTACAACTAGCATTTCAATGCTGTGAACATTTAAATCGCGCTTTATTAGTTGAAGAAAACACACAAAGGAAATATAATTTAGAACAAGTGTCAGTCATTCCTGTTCCCGGGGCCGGGGGCTCAATGGCGGCTTATGCATATAAGCAACTAAAGACACCAGTAGTTGTTGAGTTTATTTCTGCTAATGCGGGTATTGATATTGGTGATACACTAATAGGAATGCACCTAAAGCATGTTGCGATTCCTATTAGAAGTCGAGTGAAGCGAGTTGGTCACGCTAATCTTACAATGGCCACAACCAGACCTAAGCTTATCGGCGGAGGAAGAGCGCATTACATACCAGAAAATCAAGGTGGGAAATGTGAGTAAGATTAAGGCTGGCAGGAAATCTAAGTAAATGAATTTCATTCAAGTAACAGAAAATTAGTTTTTGTGTTAAAATCTAAAGAAATAACTTTAATGAATTAGTATACGAATGAATTTCATAATACCAAAACCTAGCCACATAAATCTATATCTAGTTGAAGATGTTTTAATTCAACTAGATATAGCATCCTAGTGGTGTAGAAACTGCATTATGAAATTCATTCATACGAAAGGGAGATTCTAAAATGGAAAAGCTAAGAGAACAGGATCCACAACTTTATAAGGCAATGCAGGACGAGTTATCAAGGCAACGAGACAAAATTGAATTAATTGCCTCAGAAAATTTTGTTAGCGAAGCAGTAATGGAAGCACAAGGGTCAGTACTAACAAATAAATATGCTGAGGGTTATCCTGGCAAGCGTTATTATGGCGGTTGTGAACACGTCGATATAGTCGAAGACATTGCAAGAGATCGTGCAAAGCAAATATTTGGTGCAGAGCATGTAAATGTTCAACCACATTCAGGTGCTCAAGCAAATATGGCTGTCTACTTTACTATTTTAGATCATGGTGACACGGTACTAGGCATGAACCTTTCCCATGGTGGCCACTTAACACACGGTAGCGCAGTTAACTTTAGTGGGGTTCAGTACAATTTCGTGGAATATGGTGTAAATGAAACCGACCAACTTATTAACTATCAAGATGTTTTAGATAAAGCAAGAGTACATAAGCCGAAACTAATTGTAGCAGGAGCAAGCGCTTATCCAAGAGCGATTGACTTCAAAAAATTTCGCGAAATTGCTGATGAAGTAGGCGCATATTTCATGGTAGACATGGCTCATATTGCCGGTCTTGTTGCAGCGGGTGAGCACGAAAACCCAGTTCCATATGCTGACTTTGTCACAACAACTACGCACAAAACACTTCGTGGCCCTCGTGGCGGAATGATTTTGTGTAAGCAAGAGTGGGCAAAAAAGATTGATAAATCGATCTTCCCTGGTATTCAAGGTGGACCATTAATGCACGTCATCGCAGCTAAAGCAGTCGCCTTTGGTGAAGTGCTAGAACCTGAATTTAAGCAATATGGACAACGAGTCCGTGCAAATGCTAGTCGTTTAGCTGCTAAGCTTATTGCAGAAGGAATTAACCTTGTTTCTGGGGGAACGGACAATCATCTTGTCCTTATTGATCTTCTTAGCTTAGATTTAACAGGAAAAGTCGCTGAAAAAGCATTAGATGATATTGGTATTACTACAAATAAAAATACGATTCCATTTGATCCACAAAGCCCATTTGTAACGAGCGGAATTCGGATCGGTACAGCTGCGGTCACTTCACGCGGCTTAGGATTAGACGATATGGATGAAGTCGGTGCGATCATTGCCTTAACCCTAAAAAATAGTAATGATGAGACAAAATTAGCCGAGGCAAGCGAGCGAGTAACTGCTTTAATGGGAAAACATCCTTTATACGCAAACCTATAAGTGTCTGTTTAAATTAATAGCACAAAGAGCGTTTAGATAGACCGCTTCTTTGTGCTATTATAATGTTATAAATTACCCCTTGAAGAATCAACCACTTTTATGTAGAATCTTGAAGAGCAAGCATAGCGAGTGGCATTTTAAGTAAATAGTAAATGAATGAATTTCATAATGCAGATTCTGCGCCACTAGATTAGATTGATGTGTTATGTGGCTAATATAATGGTATTATAAAATTTATTCAAATAGAGAAAATTTCCATTAGAGAATAGGAGCGTTTACACAAAATGAGTAAAGTATTTGTTTTTGACCATCCATTAATTCAACATAAGTTAACGTACATAAGAGACATCAGGACAGGGACAAAAGAATTTCGTGAGCTTGTTGACGAGGTTGCCGCGTTAATGGCTTTTGAAATCACTAGAGATTTACCACTTCAAGATGTAATGGTGGAAACACCTGTGGGACCGGCCCCGTCAAAAACGATCGCTGGAAAAAAATTAGGCTTAGTACCAATTTTACGAGCAGGTTTAGGAATGGTAGATGGAATTTTAAAATTAATTCCAGCAGCAAAAGTCGGACATGTTGGTTTATATCGTGATCCTGAAACATTAAAACCAGTTGAATATTACGTGAAGCTTCCTACTGATATAGAAGAGCGTGATTTTATTGTTATTGATCCAATGTTAGCGACAGGTGGATCAGCGACAGAAGCGATCAACTGTTTAAAAAAACGTGGCGCCAAAAATATTAAGCTTATGTGCTTAATCGCCGCACCAGAAGGAGTAGAGGTTGTCCAAAAAGAACATCCTGATGTTGATATTTACTTAGCTGCTATGGACGAAAAATTAAATGAAAAAGGCTATATTGTCCCAGGCCTTGGCGATGCCGGTGACCGCCTTTTTGGAACGAAATAAAAACTAAATAAATCATGACTTTTAATTGGATAGCTTGCGCACCTATATTTTCGAATGTTTTAACTGACCATGAAGAGGCAAAAAACGCCTCTTTATGTCAATTTCCAACATACGTGCATCTACCAAGGTGATTGTGCTCTTCTCACATGCGAACTTTTCTTGTTCGCATGTTTTTTTTATGTTGTGGCACGATAAAGAGAGGGAAAGTAGAAAGTAGAAAGGTGGAAAGGTGGAAAGGTGGAAAGGTGGAAAGGAAAAATGAAAGTTCACAACTTCACATGGTGCCTGACACCATGTGAAGTTGTGAACAAAAAAGCTGGACGGTAGTTCTTAAAGCTTTTGACCAATCCTTCCATCCTTCCAACTTTCCCCCATCCAACTATTTATCAACTGGAGGTAGGATTACAGATCTCATGAAAAAAATTTGTTTTTTTACAATAATACTGACTATTAGCTTTTTTACAACAAGCTTTGCAGCTACATATCCTGAGCGCCCGCCTTTAGATGATGCTGATCAGGAAACGGTTGTCATTGTTGAAGTAGACGGAAATAACGATGACGTACAAACCGAAATTACGAAAACACTTATCAACGCGAAAGTGCGAAAATCTTTTCAAACACTATTTTCTGGTTTTTCAATCCAACTGCAAAAAAAAGAATTAGCGATCCTTGAGCAAATTAAGGGAGTAAAGAAAATATATCCTCTTCAAACTTATGAAGTTACCTTAGATGAAAGTGTTCCTTTTATCGGTGGCGACCATATTCGTGGCAAGCTCGATGCAGATGGGGAAAGACTTACTGGTAAAGGAATAAAAATTGCTGTTATTGACACGGGTATTGATTATGATCATCCCGATTTAAGAGGAAATTACAAAGGCGGCTATGACGTTATTGATGACGATAGCGATCCAATGGAAACAACGAAAGAGCAAGGCGCCTCGACCTTTCATGGCACCCATGTTGCGGGTATTATCGCAGCCAATGGAAAAATAAAAGGAGTAGCTCCCGAAGTAGATATATATGCCTACCGGGCTTTAGGTCCGGGTGGGAAAGGAACAACCGAACAAGTGATTGAAGCAATTGAAAAAGCAGTTGCTGATGATGTCGATATCATTAATCTTTCATTAGGGAACACAGTGAACGGACCAGACTGGCCGACAAGCATTGCCCTAGATAAAGCAGTCGAGCAAGGAGTCATCGCCGTTACGTCTAATGGCAATAGTGGGCCAAAGATGTGGACGGTCGGTTCGCCAGGCACTTCCACAAACGCTATATCTGTAGGAGCCTCGACACCACCATTAAAAGTTCCTTATTTAATGATAGGAGGTAAAAAACGAGAAATCGCTTTGCAGATGATGGCTGGTTCAAAGCCGTGGATATTTAAACATGATTATCGTTTAACGGAGGCTGGATTAGGAAGAGTAGAAGATTTCCAAGATGTAAAAAACAAACTTGTACTTGTCAAAAGAGGAGTGATCCCTTTTGAGGAAAAAGCAAAAGCAGCTATGCAAGCAGGAGCCTCTGGCGTCATTATTTACAACAACACTCCTGGTGAATTTATGGGCGGGCTAGAGACACCGCTAGATATTCCAGTTGTGTCTATTTCGAAAGAGGAGGGTGAGTGGCTAAAAGAACAAATTACTTTAAATGAAAAAATATATTTACGCACAATTTATCGAAAAGAAGAAGATAAAGTCGCCTCTTTTAGCTCGCGTGGACCTGTCACCTATACGTGGGGAGTTAAACCTGATGTCGTCGCTCCTGGAGTTGCGATAGATAGTACGATTCCAAAAGGGTACTTAGGTTTAAATGGAACGAGCATGTCTGCACCGCATGTGGCAGGAACTGCAGCTTTAGTGAAACAAGCCCATCCAGACTGGACACCAAAAGAAGTAAAAGCGGCAATTATGAATACGGCCAAACCTATCTATGATAAAGATGGCAATCTATATTCACCACACGAACAAGGGACAGGTCGGATTCAAATTGAAGAAGCTGTCAATGCAAAAATGCTCGTATATCCAGGAACTATGGCTTTTGGAAAATGGACGAGAGAAGATGCTCGTCATACAAAAGAAGTTGAGCTGACGATAAAGAATACTTCAGATAAAAGAAACACGTACCATGTAAAGCCACCTTTTGATGTTCCAGACGGAATTCAATGGAAAGTACCGTTTGCAATTCATTTAAAGCCAAACGAAGCGAGAAAAATCCCGATAACCATTGATATTCTACCTGCTGTATTTAAATCAGGGATCCATTATGGTGAATTTTTAGTAGAAGCAGGAAAAGATACTGTCAGAATTCCATACATGTTTTTTATTGAGGAACCTAACTACCCGAGATTAATGGCATTTTCGTTTGAGTTCGGTGATAAAAAAGGTCAGTATCGTTATGAAATTTATTTACCTGGGGGAGCAGAAGAAGTAGGTATTGCTCTTTATGATCCGGATACGTTCCAATTTATTAGCTATCTTGATGTGAAGCAGAATGTCGACAGAGGGATGCTAGAAGTAGAGTTAGATCAATTAACTTTAGAAGATGGTATATACAAAGCACTTGTCTATGCTAGTAAAGAAGGCAGAGAAGACCTCATTGAAACAATGATTTATATTGGAGAAGATTTAGAAGCTAACCCCGGAGCAGAAATGCTCTTTAGATAAAACTGCACAGTGGTTATATTTACCACCTGTAGTTTTATCTAAAAAGGTAAATTATTTAACTGATTTTCATGTATATTAAGTCTGTAAAATAAAATAAAAACCGCTTTAGTTAGCGTAAATGAGGCGTTTTTATAACACTACAGAGTCAGTGTTAACTTATTTTTTTAAATTGTTAAAATTCGTTGACAGATGTTGCCCCCTATTGTACGATTACAAAGGATATAAAGATACAACGCACTTTTGTTAAGTCATTTTTAAGTCTATCTGGATGCAAAATTGTTTGTTACATAACAGTTTTAATAAGGAGTGTTTATGCAAAATCCTAAACGCTTTAAGCAAACAATGCGATCTTTAGCACTTATGTCAACGATTAGTTCTTACTTATTAGGTTCAATCTTAGTAGGTCTTTTCGGTGGTAAATGGCTTGATAGTTACTATGGTACTAACTCAGTATTTCTGATCATTGGATTATTTTTAGGCATTGGGACCGGTACATATGGTGTCATTCAAGTGGTGAAGCTTTTTCTAGGAGAAGATCGGTAATGGAAGACTACATTGTTCTAACAAAACGATACACAATTTATTCAGTGCTCTGTATTGCTATCTTTATTCTCTTAGCTTTTCTAACATCGCTTCAATCTATTTTTTTGGGTTTGGCATTAGGGGCAGTTATTAGTCTTAGTAATCTTGTCACCCTATTTTATCAAGTGAAGCGGATAGGTGAGTCGATAGAAACAGGGCGAGCTAAATTTTCTTTAGGAACAATTTTTCGAACTATTTTAATTATTGGGGCTGTGTACATTGCGTACCAATATCCTGATATATTCCACTTAAATAGTGTAATCATAGGTTTAATGCTAACCTATATCATCATCTATATTAATTCTTTGTTTCAATTAAGACGTCTGTAGCAAGAAAAGAGGTGAAATGAATTGGAAATGAGATCTCCGGTAATAGAAATATCTGGCATACACATAAATCTATCGAGCATCTTGATGACGACCGTGGCAGCAATAATTGTCTTTTTTGTTAGTTATTTTATGTCTAGAAGAATCCAAATGAAACCAACAGGTGCGCAAAATATGCTGGAATGGCTTGTTGATTTTATCAAGAATATTATTAACAGTAATATGGATTGGAAAGTCGGCAAGAACTTTGTCATGCTCGGTGTTACGATTATCTTGTATGTTTTTGTTGCCAATATGTTAGGTATTCCGTTTGAAATTAAAACAGCCAACTATGTTGAAGGCGTTTACTATGTTTGGTGGAACTCACCGACATCAGATCCAGTATTAACACTATCCCTCGCAGCTATGGTGGTACTTTTAACTCACTATTATGGAATTAAGCTTAAAGGGCCAAAAGAATACGGAAAAGATTATTTCCGTCCTGTACCATTTTTGTTCCCATTTAAAATCGTTGAGGATTTCTCTAACACGCTAACACTTGGAATGCGACTTTTTGGTAATATTTATGCAAAAGAAGTGTTAATGGTCATGCTTGTTAGCCTTGGTAAAACAGGGATATTCTTAGCTGTAGGGGTTGCTTTACCATTGTTAGTTTGGCAAGCTTTTGGTATATTCATTGGTTCACTTCAGGCATTTATTTTCTGTATGTTAACAATGGTATACATGTCGCACAAAGTTAGTGAAGAACACTAATTTAGGAAAGAATTTTCTAATCGGTTATTAATTTACTCTTTTTTTGAGGGTGTAATTATAAAAAAAAACTAAGTTTTTATATTTTAAAGGAGGATTTATTACATGGGACTATTAGCAGCAGCAATCGTAGCAAGTGTAGCAGCAATCGCAGGAGCATTCGGGGTGGCAATTATCGTTCGTGCAACATTAGAAGGGGTAACTCGTCAACCTGAAATGAAGTCTTCATTACAAACAATTATGTTCATCGGCGTACCGCTTGCAGAGGCACTTCCGATCCTAGGAATTGTTATCGCATTCTTAATCTTAGGTCAAGCTTAAGTTTAGAATAAGAAGAGTATCACCAGAGTCTGTTTCAATACAAGGACAAGTTCCTCGTTTTATTGAACAGACTCTACTGATGGCGGGGAACGAAAAGAATGCTCGTCGCCATTCCTTATGAACGACTCGAAGGAGGAGAATTGTTTTGTTTGAAAATATTCAATGGGTAAGCGCAGTCTATCAATTAGCAGTATTCTCTATTCTCCTTGTATTACTGAGGAAATTCGCTTTTGGTCCAATCATGGACATGATGCATAAGCGTGAAGAGCATGTTGCGAATCAAATTACTTCTGCAGAGAAAAATCGCGAAGAAGCTGAAAAATACTTAGTACAACAGCGCGAAGAAATTAAAAATGCTCGTGTTGAAGCCCAAAGTATTATTGCAAACGCAAAAAAACTTTCTGAGCAACATTCAGAAGAAATGGTTAAGTCAACAAAGCTAGCAGCAGAGCGAATGAAGGAAACCGCACTAGCAGAAATTTATAGAGAAAAAGAGCTAGCTGTATCAGCTTTACGCGAGCAAGTAGCATCTCTTTCTGTATTGATAGCAACAAAAGTTATCGAACGCGAGCTTGACGAAGCTGCACAAGCGAAATTTATAGAAACTACCCTTAAAGAAGTGGGCGGCAAGCTATGAAACAAGACAATGTAGCAAAGCGATACGCCGTAGCTATACTTGAACTTGCAAAAGAAATGAATGCAGTCGAGCAAATAAAAACAGAGTTACAGGTTGTTGGAGAAATCTTTGAAAATACTAATATGAATGAGACGTTCTTTAAACATCCGAAAATATCAGAAGTAGAGAAAAAGGAATTTGTGCGGACAAAATTCCAAGGAAAGATTTCGGATACATTGCTAAATACATTATTCCTGCTCATTGATAAAAAGCGTGAGGGGATTATTTTTAAACTAGTAGAAGAATTCGTGAAGCTTACTAATGTGGAACAAGGTATTGCAGAAGCGAAAGTATATACTGCGAAGCCACTAACAGATGCTGAAAAAGTCGCTTTTGAAGTAACATTCTCAAAAGTTTCTGGCAAAGGAAAACTAACCATTAAAAATATTGTTGATCCTGAGCTAATTGGCGGCTTTAAAGTCCGTATTGGTGATCGCATATTTGATGGAAGTGTACTGAACCAATTAAGACGTATTGAGCGTCGAATGATTAAGGGAAACGTTAGTTAGTAGATAGGGGTGAAGTGAATGAGCATCAAGGCTGATGAAATTAGCTTAATTATAAAAAAACAGATTGAAGATTACCAATCTGAAGTTGAAATAAATGATGTCGGTACCGTTATCCAAGTTGGAGATGGTATTGCACTTGCGCATGGCTTAGAAAGCGTCATGGCTGGGGAGCTTCTTGAATTTTCTAACGGTGTAATGGGTATGGCTCAAAACCTAGAGGAAAATTCAGTTGGTATCATTATTCTTGGACCTTACACGGATATTCGTGAAGGCGATGAAGTAAAAAGAACTGGACGTATCATGCAAGTTCCAGTAGGCGAGGCACTTCTTGGTCGTGTTGTTAACTCATTAGGTCAACCAGTCGATGGGTTAGGTCCGATTAATTCAACAGAAACACGTCCAATTGAAAGTGGCGCACCAGGAGTTATGGATCGTAAAAGTGTTCATGAACCACTACAAACTGGGATCAAAGCAATTGACTCTTTAATTCCAATTGGTCGCGGACAGCGTGAGTTAATTATCGGTGACCGTCAGACAGGTAAAACGGCAATTGCGATTGATACAATTATTAACCAAAAAGACGAAGATATGATTTGTATCTACGTTGCGATTGGGCAAAAAGAATCAACAGTTGCTGGCGTAGTTGAAACCCTTCGTCAAAAGGGTGCCTTAGATTATACAATCGTTGTTACAGCAAGTGCCTCTCAGCCAGCACCGCTATTATTTTTAGCACCTTACGCTGGAGTATCAATGGGTGAGTACTTTATGTACAATGGCAAGCACGTTCTTGTTATCTTTGATGATTTAACAAAGCAAGCAAGTGCTTACCGTGAACTTTCATTACTACTTCGTCGCCCACCAGGACGTGAAGCATATCCAGGAGATGTATTCTATTTACATTCGCGCTTGTTAGAGCGTGCAGCTAAGCTTAGTGACGCAAGAGGTGCAGGTTCTTTAACTGCTTTGCCGTTCATTGAGACACAAGCAGGAGACGTATCTGCCTACATTCCAACAAACGTTATTTCGATTACCGATGGGCAAATCTTTTTACAAGGTGACTTATTCTTCTCTGGGGTACGTCCAGCGGTTAACGCCGGTCTATCAGTTTCTCGTGTAGGGGGATCAGCACAAATTAAAGCAATGAAGCAGGTTGCTGGTACACTTCGTCTAGATTTAGCGTCTTATCGTGAGCTAGAAGCATTTGCTCAGTTCGGATCTGATTTAGATAAAGCAACACAAGCAAAATTGAATCGTGGTGCTCGTACGGTTGAAGTCTTAAAGCAAGGCTTACATGAGCCACTGTCAGTTGAAAAACAAGTAATAATTCTATTCGCATTAACGAAAGGTTTCATAGATGATATCGCTATTGAAGAAGTAAAGCGTTTTGAAGAAGAACTCTTTACACACTTTGATCACAACAATAAAAATCTTTTAGAGCACATCCGTTCAACTGGTAAACTCCCTGATGATAGTGAATTAAAAGCTGTGATTGGAGCATTTAAGAAAAACTTCGTGAGTTCAAAATAAATGAGGAGTTCAAAAAGGTGGTGAACGGAACATGGCTTCTTTAAGAGATATAAAAGGTAGGATAACATCTACAAAGAAGACGATGCAAATTACAAGGGCGATGCAAATGGTATCTGCAGCCAAGCTTAACAAAGCTCAAATAAAGGCTCAGAATTTTCAGCCATATACAGATAAAATTCGTAATGTTGTTGTTTCTATTGCTAGTGGCGAGTCAGTTAAAACGCATCCAATGCTAGAAAGTCGCCCAGTTATGAAAACGGGATATATCGTTCTTACGTCTGATCGTGGCTTAGCGGGTGCTTATAACTCATCGATCTTACGTGCTGTTATGAATACCATTAAAGCGCGTCACAAGTCGTCAGATGAATACGGTTTAATTGTCATGGGGCGTATCGGCCGTGATTTTTTCAAAAGACGGAATATGCCGATCATTCAAGAAATAGTCGGTTTATCTGACAATCCGAAGTATGCAGATATTAAGAATATTGCAAACACAACTGTTCAGATGTTTACGGATGGAATTTTTGACGAATTGTTTGTGTACCATAACCACTTTGTCAGCGCACTTACACAAAGGGTTACAGAAACAAAGTTGTTACCGTTAACTGATCTTACTGGTGATCATCCAGTAAGTCTTGAATATATTTATGAACCAAATGAAGATGTCATTCTAGAGCAGCTCTTGCCACATTATGCTGAAAGCTTAATTTTTGGCTCGGTACTAGATGCAAAAGCTAGTGAATTTGGCTCGAGAATGACGGCAATGAGTTCAGCTACTGATAACGCCGGCTCACTTATTGATGAGCTTTCACTCAAATATAATCGCGCACGACAAGCAGCCATTACCCAAGAGATTACAGAAATTGTTGGTGGAGCAGTAGCGCTTGAATAGCCTTATCTCTGCTTGAATGGAAGTTAGGAGGAAAAATTAATGAACAAAGGACGCGTAACTCAAGTTATGGGACCTGTTGTTGACGTAAAATTCAATCGCGGTGAATTACCTAAAATCTATAACGCATTAAAGATAAGTTACAAAGCAAAATCAGCTGGTGAAGTTGATATTGAGTTAACATTAGAAGTTGCTCTTCACTTAGGTGACGATTCGGTACGAACAGTTGCAATGGCTTCAACAGATGGTGTTGTTCGTGGTATAGAAGTGTTAGACACAGGCGCCTCGATTACAGTACCAGTGGGTGAAGTAACATTAGGACGAGTATTTAACGTATTAGGTGAAAATATTGACCTAGGTGAGCCGTTAGCGCCTGGTGGAAGAAAAGATCCGATTCATAGAGCAGCACCAAAGTACGAAGAACTTTCAACGAAAACTGAAATTCTTGAAACAGGAATTAAAGTAGTAGACTTACTAGCTCCTTACATTAAGGGTGGTAAAATTGGTCTTTTTGGTGGAGCCGGTGTTGGTAAAACGGTTTTAATTCAAGAGTTAATCAATAACATTGCTCAGGAACACGGTGGTATCTCGGTATTTGCTGGTGTTGGAGAGCGTACTCGTGAAGGAAATGACCTTTACCACGAGATGAGTGAATCTGGAGTTATCAAGAAAACGGCGATGGTATTCGGTCAGATGAACGAACCTCCTGGAGCACGTATGCGTGTTGCCCTAACTGGTCTGACAATGGCAGAATATTTCCGTGATGATCAAGGCGCAGACGTACTATTGTTTATTGATAACATTTACCGCTTTACTCAAGCAGGTTCTGAAGTATCAGCTTTACTAGGACGTATGCCATCAGCGGTAGGTTATCAGCCAACATTGGCAACTGAGATGGGTCAGCTTCAAGAGCGGATCACTTCAACAAAAAAAGGTTCAGTTACATCAATCCAAGCGATTTACGTACCAGCAGATGACTATACAGATCCAGCACCTGCATCAGTATTCGCTCACTTAGATGCAACAACGAACCTTGAGCGTAAGCTTTCTGAGATGGGTATTTATCCTGCGGTAGACCCATTAAATTCAACTTCTCGAGCACTTTCTCCTGAAATTGTTGGTAAAGAACACTATGAAGTAGCACTTAACGTCCAACGGACACTTCAAAAATATAAAGAATTACAAGATATCATCGCTATCCTTGGTATGGATGAGTTATCAGAAGAAGACAAGCTCGTTGTACACCGTGCTCGTCGTATTCAGTTCTTCTTATCACAAAATTTCCACGTTGCTGAGCAATTTACAGGACAACTAGGTTCATATGTACCAGTTAAAGAAACTGTTGTTGGATTTAAAGAAATTCTTGATGGCAAGTATGATGACCTTCCAGAGGACGCATTCCGTCTTGTAGGACGTATCGAAGATGTTGTTGCAAAAGCAAAATCTATGGAATAGAAATAATCTATAGAAAAGAAATGCTCTATGGAATAGAAATAATCTATGGAATAGAGATGCTTAAGGAGGGTTTTCATGAAGACAATGAATGTCAGTGTTGTAACCCCTGATGGTAAAGTATTCGATGGAGACGTTGAAATGGTAACTGTGAAAACAACAGAAGGTGGACTGGGGATTTTACCAAACCACATCCCGCTAGTGACGCCCTTAACCATTGGAACGGTTCGAATTAAAAAAGGTTCTGAGATAACACTTGTTGCAATCACTGGTGGCATAATGGAAGTTCGTGGTGACCAAGTAAGTATCCTTGCAGAATCAGCTGAATTACCATCAGAAATCGACATTACTCGCGCCCGCGCTGCAAAAGAACGTGCCGAACGTCGCATACAACAAGCAAAACAAGATGAAACCGACTTCAAGCGTGCAGAAGCCGCCCTCAAACGTGCCATCAATCGCTTGAAAGTTACCGAAAAAAGATAGACGCCTCGCGCGTCTTTTTTTTACGCGGGTAGCTATCAATAGCAGAAATTGGTCACCAAAGTGGAGTTTCCATAACCGCTCGACGAAAAAAGTGAAACGCTCGCGTATTTAGGATGATCTTCTAATTAACGGGGAAATTACTAATGAGAGCAGACTAAGTCGGTAGCTTTTTTATAGAAGTCTATAATATGAAAAAAATAACAGATTTTCACTTTTATGAAACGACGCCTATTATGTGACAGATTACACATGGTGTATAACAGTTTAAAAAAAATCAGTAATACAAAAAAGATTTTTTTGTGAATTTTTCAAAAGAGTTATGAACCTTTTTAAACGGTATTATACGGTGCAAGGGTATAAAAAAAGCTTTAGTGTCAACAAAATGATAGGTTTTTACTATTGCGAACGTAGTATCAATAATGTGTGAAGTATTAAGAAAATTGTGGACATATTTTGAACCCCTTTGTTATAATTTATAAGGGTAGTTGAAATAATAATAAAGCAAAGAATGGAGGGAGAGAGCGCATGGAATTGGATTTATATCTAAACAGTTATGTTTATGTCATTATATTTATGCTTTTAGGTATTGCACTTCCAGTTGGAGGATTGACGTTTGGTCGTTTAGTAAGACCACACAACCCATATCCTGATAAATTAACTACTTATGAAAGTGGAATTTCACCAACTGGAGATGCCCAGGTGCGGTTTAGTGTGGCCTACTACATAGTAGCGCTAGAGTTCGTAATTTTCGATATTGAAACCGTTTTCTTATATCCTTGGGCAGTTGCACTTGACCAGCTTGGATGGTTTGGGATCAATGCAATGCTTATCTTTATAGTTGTTCTTGGCTTAGGTCTTGCGTACTCTTGGAAAAAGAAGGTGCTAGAATGGAATTAAACAAGCAAGGATTAGAAGAATTTGACCGAGCTGCAGTTGACGAAGTTCAACGAAATGTTTTTATTACAAAGGTTGATGAAGTAAAAGCATGGGCGCGTACAAGATCATTTTGGCCGCTATCATTCGGATTAGCCTGTTGTGCGATCGAAATGATGGCAACAGGTGCTGCTCGATATGACTTTGACAGATTCGGCGTACTTTTCCGTGCTTCACCACGACATGCAGATTTAATGATCGTTGCAGGAACAGTAACAGCCAAAATGGCACCAGTTGTTAAGCGTCTATATGATCAAATGCCTGAACCAAAATGGGTTATTGCAATGGGATCATGCGCTACATGTGGCGGTCCGTATCACAAAGCTTATAGTGTTGTTAACGGCGTTGACAAGATTATCCCTGTTGATGTTTACATCCCAGGTTGTCCACCAACTCCACCGGCGCTGTTAGACGGTGTTGAAAAACTTCGCATCCAGATTAGAGAAGAAGCATCTGGAAAAAGGAAGAAAAGGGCGGTGGGCCAAAGAATATGAGTCAACAATTACTAGATTTAGTGTTGCAGAAGTTTGAGGAATTGTCAGGCCCAGAAGTAGTTGTAGAAAGTAAATTAAATTTCAATGAACCTTTTTTATCAATTAATAGCGATAACTGGAAGATAGAAACAGCCAAAATGCTATTAGAAGATCCGAAATTAAGGTTCGATTTTTTATGCTGTTTAACAGGTGTAGATTACGAAGAGCATATGGAAGTTATCTACAATTTTTATTCAATGGAGTTAGATCAGTATCTATGTATTAAAGTTAGTATGCCTCGCTCTAATCCAAAAATAATGTCATTACAACCAGTCTGGAAAACAGCAGATTGGCACGAGCGTGAAGCTTATGATTTATTAGGAATTGAGTTTATTGGTCATCCGAATTTAACACGAATTTTATTAGAAGATGATTGGGTAGGCTATCCGCTTCGCAAAGATTATAAATTTGATAAAGAAGAAATGGGTTTATCGTAGGGGGTGACTGTTGATGAGTATAAAAACTGAGCAAATGGTATTAAACATAGGCCCGCAACACCCTAGTACACACGGTGTATTTCGTATTGAGGTAGTCATGGAAGGTGAAATCATTATAGCGGCGAAACCTGTTATTGGTTACTTGCATCGAGGATCGGAAAAACTCGCCGAAGATTTTCTTTATTCGCAGTTTATTCCGTATACAGATCGCCTTGACTATATGAATGCTATGACGAACAACTATGTTTATTGCGCTTCTGTAGAAAAGTTAATGGGAATCGAAACTGAAATCCCAGAACGTGCAGAGTATCTTCGTGTTATTACGATGGAATTAAACCGAGTTGCTAGTCATCTTGTTTGGTGGGGAACTTACCTGCTAGATATTGGCGCATTAAGTCCATTTATTTACGCCTTCCGTGATCGTGAAACAATTCTTGACCTTTTAAATGAAATAAGTGGGGCAAGAATGACGTTTAACTACATGCGAATCGGTGGAGTGAAGTGGGATGCACCTGAGGGTTGGGTTACAAAGGTAAAGGAAACATTAAAATCACTTCGTGAAAACATTGAAGAGTTTGAGGTTCTTGTGACAGGGAACGAAATTTTCCAAATGAGAACAAAAGGTGTTGGCCATATTTCCAAAGAAGACGCAATCAATTGGGGACTTTCAGGTCCAATTTTACGTGGTAGTGGCGTCAAGTTTGATTTGCGTAAAGATCAACCATATTCGATCTATGATCGTTTTGATTTTGATGTTCCAACAAGTGATAGAGGAGACTGCTTCGGTCGTTATGAAGTAAGACTCGAGGAAATGCGTCAAGCATTGCGCATTGTTGAGCAAGCATGTGATCAAATTACTGAAGGACCGATCATTCATAAAAAAGGTCAGCGATTGATGATGATTAAACCACCAGCTGGAGAATCATATTTCCGCTGTGAATCTTCAAAAGGTGAAATCGGAGTTTATGTAATAAGTAACGGTAAAAACAAGCCTTATCGTGTCAAGCTACGTCGGCCATCATTTGTAAATACAGAAATTTTGGCTAGTTTACTTAAAGGCAGAAATATTGCTGACTTAGTAGCGATATTCGGAAGTCTGGACGTCGTACTCGGGGAGGTCGATGGATAATGGATAGTCTTCTATCAATCGTTATCTATGGTGTCATGTCATTATCGTTTATGCTCGTTGGGGTAATGTACGCCATTTACTTTGAGCGAAAAGTTATCGGCTATATGCAAGTTCGTATTGGTCCAAACCGACACGGTCCCTGGGGTTTATTACAAACGTTAGCAGATGTAATGAAGCTTTTAATGAAAGAAGATATTATTCCAACAAAAGTAGACCGCCCGATCTTTTTAATTGCTCCGGTCATTGCCTTTGCACCAGCATTTATGATTTTTGCGGCGATTTCTTGGAGTGAAAATATCCCTGGCGCAGACTTAAATATTGGGGTTCTTTATATCGTCGGTATTTCTTCAATTACAACAATTGGAGTTTTAATGGGTGGTTGGAGTTCTAATAATAAGTACTCACTTATGGGAGCAATGCGTTCGATTGCTCAAATGATTAGTTATGAAATCCCGCTTGTCTTAGCAATTATCGGGGTTGTTCTTTTAGCTGGATCATTAAACTTGCGAGACATTGTATTTGCTCAACAAGAAGGTCTTTGGTTTATTATTCCACAATTTTTTGGTTTTATTATTTTTATGATTGCTTCTATTGCTGAATTGAACAGGTCTCCTTTTGACTTGCCTGAAGCAGAAAGTGAACTTGTTAGTGGCTATCATACAGAATATACCGGATTTAGAATGGCGTTTTTCTTCCTTGCAGAATATGTATACGCAATTGCAATTTCAGCTATTGCAACGACATTATTCCTTGGCGGTTGGCTAGGACCAGTTTTACCAGGTATTGTATGGTTCTTCCTAAAAATGGCTTTGTTTATGTTTGTATGGTTTTGGCTACGTGCAACTTTGCCACGTGTCAGAGTGGACCAGTTAATGGCCTTTGGATGGAAGGTTTTAATACCACTTGCACTTCTTAACATTGTCATTACGGCAGTGATAAAAGTATGGATGGGGTGATATAGATGTTTAGACTATTAAAAGGTTTCGGTATTACGCTGAAATACTTCGGAAAAGAAAAGGTAACCATCCAATACCCTGAAGAAAAACCTGACACACCTGATCGTTTTCGAGGGATTCAACGCTTTTTTCCAGATTTATGCATTGTCTGTAACATGTGTGTCAATGTATGCCCAACAGACGTTATTACGCTCACAGGAAAGCCACATCCTGATAATCCAAAGAAAAAAATCATAGATACGTATAACATTGATTTTCAAGGTTGTATTTTATGTGATTTTTGTACAGAAGTTTGTCCAACGGATGCAATTGTCATGACAGCGAAGTACGATAATCTTGCTGATTATGTTCGTACTCGTAACCCTGATCATGAATTTACCGATGGTCCGATGTTTAAGGACATGGAATGGCTTACAAATAATGAAGTTTATGGAAACTATGTAATCACAGAAGAAGATGAAAAAATAAAAGTAGAAAAAAAATCAATACAGAAATTGGCAGCAAAACCTGCCGCGAAGGCTGTTGCTAAAGCTGAACCTAAAGTCGAAGCAAAAGCGGACGATAAAGAGCGAGGTGAAGAAAAGTGAATATAGAGTTAATTATTTTTCTGATCATCGCGATTATTTCCATCTCTGGTTCTGTTCTTGTGATTATCTTAAAAAAGATTGCCCATCGAGTGTTAAGTATGGCAGGTGTGTTTTTCGCAGTCGCATGCCTTTACTTTTTACTTCGAGCTGAATTTATTGGGATTGTTCAAATCATGGTATACGTTGGCGCACTTTCAATTTTATTCGTCTTCGGTATGATGATGACGGACCATAAATCAGTATCGTTTGGACCTGAAAGATCTAAAGGTCATAAAATGGTAAGTTTGGTAGGGGTTGCTGTACTACTTTTCTTAATGCTTCGAGGTATTTTCACTTTAGACGTACCTGGAGGACAAGAACACTACATTGGTAGTGCAGAATTAATCGGCTTGGATCTATACGGAAATTATGTCATCGCGTTCCAAGGTGCAGGTGTTCTATTACTTGCAGCTTTAGTAGGAGCCATTGTATTGGCACGAAAGGAGGCCGAATAGAATGGTACCAATAACGTTATTTCTTGCCTTAGCAGCTGTGCTATTTTGTATCGGCTTGTATGGTGTACTTACGAGAAGGCATCTAGTAATTGTTCTTGTTTCAGTAGAGTTAATGCTGAACGCGGTCAATATTAACTTAGTAGCATTCTCTAGCATTGGACCATATGCCAATATTACAGGGCAAGTATTTACTATATTCGTGATAACAGTAGCTGCCGCTGAAGCAGCAGTAGGTTTAGCGATTTTAATTGCTTTGTATCGTAATCGAAAATCAATTGATGTCATTAAACAAGACCTTATGCGATGGTAAGGGTATATATAGTTAGTTTACTAAAAGAGGAAAAGGTGATGGTATGATACAATTTGCCTGGATAATACCGGTCTTCCCACTCTTAGCCTTCGTGTTGCTTTTACTTTTTGGAAGAATGCTGAAAGAAAGAGCGGCTTACGTCGGAATTATTGCATTGGCTGCTTCATTCGGGATGTCAGTTGTCGTCCTATTCGAAAGAATCGGTGGGGAAGGTTATAAGTATGTTGTAAGGTGGCTCACTTTTGGTGAACACACGCTTACAATGGGATACGAAGTAACGGCATTAAATGCAATGATGTTAATTGTTGTTACAACAGTCAGTTTACTCGTTCATTTATTTTCCATGCAATATATGCATGGTGATGATCGTTTTCCAGTGTTTTACGCTTATTTAGGATTATTCTCATTTTCAATGTTAGGACTTGTTTTGTCGCCTAACATTCTGCAACTCTTTATTTTCTGGGAGTTAGTTGGTGTATGTTCATTCTTATTAGTTGGTTTCTGGTTCTTCAAGCCCGAAGCAGCAGCTGCTGCAAAAAAGGCATTCTTAACGACGAGAATCGGTGATGTTGGCTTATTGATTGGTATTATACTAATCTTTATTCACACAGGCTCATTTGAATATGCAACGATTTTTGCTGCAGTTGAAAATGGATTAGTTGAGCAATCAATGATTACAATAATTGCTCTTGCAGTTTTCTTAGGGGCAGTTGGTAAAAGTGCTCAATTTCCACTTCATGTCTGGTTACCAGATGCGATGGAAGGTCCAACACCAGTTTCAGCATTAATCCACGCAGCTACGATGGTAGCAGCAGGGGTGTACTTAGTTGGAGTTATGTATCCTGTATTTTTAGCTTCACCAACAGCCATGACAGTGGTTGCCTATACAGGTGCAATTACAGCAATTTTTGCGGCATCAATTGCCTTAGTTCAAACAGATATTAAGCGAGTTCTCGCTTATTCAACAGTCAGTCAGTTAGGATTTATGATTTTAGCATTAGGTACTCTTGGCTATGTGGCTGGTTTATTCCACTTAATGACTCACGCATTTTTTAAAGCATTGCTCTTCTTAGGAGCAGGTAGTGTTATTTACGGAATGCACCATCGTCAAGATATGAAGGACATGGGTGGTCTTTGGTGGAAAATGAAAATTACCGCAGTAACATTTTTAATTGGAACACTAGCAATTGCAGGTGTACCACCATTTGCTGGTTTCTGGAGTAAGGAAATCATTTTAGCTGCAGTTTTTTACAATGGTGATCCATTATTATTTGCTATTGTTTCTATTACAGCAGCAATGACGGCATTCTATATGTTCCGTTTGTTCTTCAAAATATTCACTGGTACATATCGTGGCAGTGATAACTTAGAAGCTGGCGAAAAACATCATGAGCCTCATGAAAGCGCGCTTCCGATGACGATCCCGCTAATCGTATTAGCTGTTCTTGCAATTTTTGCAGGTTTTGTTAATACACCAATTTTTGGGTATGGTCTTGAAACGTTCTTAACAGAGGGTTTAAATGTTGGTCAGCAAGCTCACGGTGAAACATGGTTAATTTTTTACTCAATCGTCGTTGCCGGGCTAGGTATTTTACTTGCTTACCTAATCTACTTTAAAGGAACGATTTCTGAGAGCTTTTTCCCAAATAAGTTTTCTGGAGTGCATAAATTACTACTGAACAAATATTACGTGGATGAACTTTACGCAGTAGTATTTGTACGTCCAGTAGTGAACCTTGGTAAATTCCTTTGGGGGATTGATCGCTTTATTATTGATGGTATGGTTAACGTCGTTGGCTACGTTGCTAAAGGAACGGGTTATGTTATTAGCAGAAGGCACACTGGACAATTGCAAACTTACGGTTTAGTTTCAGTCGTCGGTGGAATTGCAGTAATGGTTCTCGCCTATGCATTAAGGGGGTATTTCGGATGATCCCAAATATATTAAGTTTACTCGTTTTTTTACCATTACTCGGTGCGTTAATTATTCTAACAATACCTAATGAGCACAAAAACGTGATTCGGACAATTGCAAGTGTCGTCTCATTTGCAACGATCATTGTTTCGCTTTTTGTCTGGAATGGATTTAATCGTGGGTTTACAGGAATGCAATTTTCTGAAAACTACACATGGATTGATTTAGGTTTTGTACAATTTAGTTATGATCTTGGTGTCGACGGTCTTTCAATGCCACTGCTAGTCTTGACAACAATTGTTACATTTCTAGGAATTATTGCATCAGTGACAATTAAAGAACGTGTCAAAGAATACTTTGTTTGGATACTAATTTTACTAACAGGGATGTTAGGTGTATTTGTAGCACTAGACATGTTCCTATTCTTCTTGTTCTTCGAGCTAACACTTATTCCAATGTTTTTTGTCATCGGAATATGGGGTGGAAAAGAACGAGAGTACGCCGCTTTCAAGTTTTTACTGTATATGGGACTTGGTAGTGCGGTGATGTTAATTGGTTTCTTCGCGATGTTCTATCAAGGAGCAGTAGCAGAGGAAGCGACACTTAACTTCATACGGTTAGCTGAGATTTATGCAAATCCAGCAAACGCTGAAGTAATATCTAACGCCTTTAGAGCAGGTTTATTCCTAACGTTATTTGTTGCTTTTGCGGTAAAATTACCAATTTTTCCTTTCCATACTTGGTTACCAGATGCTCACGTTCAAGCACCAACTGCAGCTAGTATGATTTTAGCTGGTGTTTTGTTAAAAATGGGTGCATACGGATTACTTCGAGTTGGATTTGGGATATTACCAGATCAAGCGGCTAACTTTGCATCACTACTTGTTATCTTAGGGGTAGTCAACATCATTTATGGTGCGCTACTTGCCCTTGTTCAAACAGATTTAAAGAAACTTGTTGCGTATTCGAGTATTTCTCACATGGGTATCGTCCTACTTGGGGCAGCATCAGTGACAACTCAAGGAATGCAGGGAGCTATCTTCCAATTAGTCTCTCACGGTTTTATCGCGGCACTGCTATTCTTTATGGTAGGTGCGATATACGAGAGGACGCATACACGAATGATCGCCGACTTAGGTGGGCTTTCAAAAACAATTCCGATTTTATCTGGATTTTTACTGGCAGCAGCAATGGCTTCAGTTGGACTCCCGGGTATGTCTGGATTCGTCAGTGAGCTACTCGCGTTTATGGGTATTTTTGGAGCACCTCCTGAATTCATTCCAGCGGCTCAAACTATCGCTGTCGTTGGTGCGCTAGGGATTATCCTTACCGCGGCTTATCTATTGTGGGCAATGCAAAGAACGATATTTGGTCCACTACATCAGTCGCAAGCGCACTTAGAAGATGCACGTCCAATTGAGTATATTCCAATGGTTTGTTTACTTGGCCTGACGATTTTAATTGGGGTTTATCCAGCGATTTTAGGTGACGTTATTAATACTACAGTTATCGACCTTGTGTCGAGGATAGGGGGTTAAAGACAATGACAGCATTTAACGCAGACTGGTCTTTAATGACTCCGGAGATAGTGTTATTAGTTTTAGCATTAACAGTATTTACAATTGATTTTACAACAGGTATTAAAGGTAAAAAGCCTTTTATTGGGATCCTAAGTGTAATCTCGCTTATCATTACAATTGCCTTAGTGATCATTTTTAATCAAACTTCTGGGCAAATTGGACATACGTTTATCGTAGATCCATTCGCGATGTTATTTAAGGTTGTTATTTTAATTGGAGTCGCTCTGGTTATTATCAACTCTATGTCTTACATGGATAAGAATGAAGATATGTATCAAGGCGAACTATACTCAATGTTACTTTTTGCAGCGCTCGGTGCCATGTTAATGGTATCATCTGCAGATCTAATTACGTTATTTATCGGACTTGAGATCCTAAGTATTTCATCATACTGTTTAGCAGGTTTCCGTAAATTTCAAGCTAAATCTTCAGAATCGGCACTTAAGTATGTGGTATTAGGGGGAACAGCTTCAGCGTTCATCCTTTATGGTATGTCATTTTTGTACGGATTAACTGGTTCTACGAGTTTAGTGGAAATTGGCGCGGCAATGGGGCCTTTATATGATCAGTATCCATATCTGATTATTATGTCACTATTCTTCATAATCGCCGGTTTTGGTTTCAAAATTTCAATCGTCCCATTTCACATGTGGGCTCCAGACGTTTACGAAGGAGCACCAACGCCAATTACTGGGTTTTTGGCAACTGTTTCAAAGATTGCTGGATTTGCGATCCTGCTGCGAATTTTATTTGTAGGATTTGGTCCAATTTATCAAGAGTGGTTCTTCATTATTGCGGTAATCGCAGCGTTAACAATGATTGTAGGTAACGTAGTTGCCCTCGTTCAATCAAATGTAAAACGCCTTATGGCCTACTCAGGTATTGCGCAAGCAGGTTACTTGCTAGTGCCAGTTGCAGCATTACTACACATCAATATTACGATGAGCATGATCGTCTATTATGCACTAGCTTATGTATTTATGACGCTAGGAGCATTCGCGATTATCTCACACGTAACTGAAGATGCTAAGAATGAAGATTTATCAAGCTTTGCTGGTCTTCATAAACGTTCACCGTTTTTAGCTCATACAATGACCGTCTTTTTACTATCAAGTGCCGGTCTACCACTTACCGCTGGTTTCGTAGGTAAGATCTATATTTTCCTTGGTGTTATCACAAGTCAAATGTACTGGTTGGGGATAGTGATGATCGTAACAAGCACGATTTCATTCTTCTACTATTTTGCAATCATCAAACAAATGTACATGCGTGATCCAAAGGAAGAAAATAGCGAGTTAAAAACACCTACAAGTATTTCAGTAGTCGTGATTATTTCCGTTGTCGGTACGATTGGTTTAGCATTGTTTGCAAACATGCTAACAAATTACATGAACGGGTTAACCTGGTTTATCCTTTAGTTTAACCATTTCAATACAGTAAACCTGCTAGGAATAATTCCTAGCAGGTTTTTTGTGTTGTCTTTTAAAGTGACTGACACCATGTGGAAACTTCACATGGTGTCAGTCACCTTTCATCAAGTTTGTGAAAATAAAAGCGTGTGCTTATCGTATTCTTGATCGAAATTCACAAGGTGTCAGGCACCAAAAGTGGACGCTACTTTACGGCAACGAACCAATCCTACTGAGAAATGGATAGTTATTCCAACAAATTAAAATTTAAAGGGATGGATTTTTTCGTTGAGATTCGTTATTATAGAGACTGTGCCCTTTTCTATAAGGAATTATTCAAAAAAGTGGTAAGATCCAAACAATTATTTTAAAGAGTTACACGAAAAAGGTGCTGTCATTAGTTTTGGCTACAATTAGCCTACTTAGGGCAACTGGAATAAGGAGATGACTACATATGCTTGAACCATTCGGGCAGCAAGCCCTAGTCTCGATCCTAGTTAATATTATGTTCATCACCATTATTTGGTGGGCCCTTCAAGCGTTTCGTTTTGAAGTCCTTGTAAAAAATCCAAAAGGACCTCATGGGCTCGTTTTAAAAATCGTTATAACAATTGCTTTAACTCATTTAGTAAGTAGCTTTTTCTTAGATTATTTAAACTGGTCAAAAATGCTACGCTTTCTTTTTTAAGCGTAAAAAAAAGTTATCCAATACTTACCACATTTTTTGTCGACTTTTATCTATAACTTCCATGTATTTAAACACCCTAACTGGTAAAAATGCTAGTAAGAAGAGTTCGATGAATCGGACGTTAGGGGAGATAAAAAAATGGGGAATAGATACAGTAGACAGAAATTACAGATTATTTTTTACTGCGTGATTATCTTTTTTTTATTCGTTGGATTAAGCACTCGTTCAGAAGCAACGGGTGATGAACCTTTAGCTGAGCTATCAAAAATGACTGAAGTAATGGGCAAGCAAGGTATCGAGATGACAAATTGGACCATTTACACAAGGGAGCATTTAAATAACTGGGAAAGTTTAGATGCAACTAAAGATGAATTAGCCTTAATTCAAAACAAGACAACGGATTTTAAATGGGAACTTGAACCGGCGAACGATCAACGTGGTCAAAACAAGACAGTAGCTACAAAAGACCATCTTGAACTAGGGATAACAGAAACGCTAACCTACATTGCATACCCTCACAACGACAAATTCCATTCGTATCTTATTTATGAAGTTCAAGGTAATCATTATTCTAAAGACATGAATCAGGTTCTTTCCCCAATCATCGTACCTAGGCTTGAAGACTTATTTCTTACTAATTCGACAATTTTCACTTGTACAAAAGGAACTGTCAGTGATAAACTAAATCTCGATTTAGAACAACAGTCAGATGAAATATTGGCTCAATTTTCAGCTCAAAAAATCGAGTTTTTAAAAGAAGAAACGTTCATTTCTGTTTCTGCATACACTAATATATGGAATAATTCAATCATAAGCAGCAATGAAAAAATGAATTTACAAGTTGCGATTAGAGCTAATCAGGATTTGGGCGGTCAAACAACCATCACAATTGGAACACCAATAATAACGTCTGAATATTAATATAATAGAAATTGATTGTCGGAGGGGAATAATTTGGAAAAAATAATTATTCAAGGAGGAAAACGATTAACTGGTACAGTGAAAGTTGCAGGCGCTAAAAACGCAGTGTTACCAGTAATCACCGCATCTATTTTAGCAAGTCACGGTAGGAGTCATATTTTTGATGTACCTGCTCTTGCAGATGTTTACACGATAAATCAAGTTTTAACGAACTTGAATATTGATGTAGTTTTTGAAAATGGAAAAATTGAAGTTGATGCAGATAAAATTTTGAAAACTGAAGCACCTTTTGAATTTGTAAGTAAAATGAGAGCATCGTTTTTAGTGATGGGACCATTATTGGCGAGGGCAGGTCGTGCTAGGATTGCTTTACCAGGTGGTTGTGCAATTGGCTCAAGACCAATTGATCAGCACTTAAAAGGCTTTGAAGCAATGGGTGCTGTTGTTGAAATTGGCAATGGTTTCATTGATGCTAAAGTCGACGGACGTCTTAAAGGAGCAAAAATTTATTTAGATTTCCCAAGCGTTGGTGCGACAGAGAATATTATGATGGCGGCTACCCTTGCTGTAGGAACAACAGTGATCGAAAATGCTGCAGAAGAACCTGAAATCGTCTGTTTAGCGAACTATTTAAATACAATGGGTGCGAAAGTTCGTGGAGCTGGTACAGGTACGCTTCGTATCGAAGGCGTAGAGCGTTTAATCGGAGCGAGCCATACAATTATTCCTGACCGAATTGAGGCTGGTACTTTTATGGTAGCGGCAGCTATTACAGGCGGGAACGTTCTAGTAGAAGGAGCTTTATCAGAACACCTTCGTCCTCTTATTGCAAAAATGGAAGAAATGGGCGTCACAATTATTGATGAAGAAAACGGTATTCGTGTGATTGGTCCAAAAAAATTAAAAGCAATTGATATTAAAACAATGCCACATCCAGGATTCCCGACAGATTTGCAGGCACAAATGATGTCCTTACTGTTAAGAGCAGAAGGCACAAGCATGATTACGGAAACAGTTTTTGAAAATCGCTTCATGCATGTCGAAGAATTACGCCGAATGAATGCTAATATCAAAATCGAAGGCAGAACAGCGATCATCACAGGACCAGTAAGACTTCAAGGAGCAGAAGTATCAGCTACAGATCTTCGCGCTGGAGCCGCAGTAATTATCGCCGGACTTGTTGCCGAAGGTCGCACAAGAGTCGACGAATTAAAGCATATCGACCGTGGTTACGTTGATTTCACCCAAAAATTAAAAAATCTCGGTGCCAACATCGAGCGAATTTATGAAATAGATCGATCGCAACTAGATAACCTCCAGGCTCCATCACCATTACAATTAAACAGAGTATTAGGTGGCTGACACCAAACTCAAATTGGTGCCTGACACCAAAAGAGAATGTTTGTGAAATTAAATAAAAATCGACTTTCGTGTGAGTATAGATGCACAAAGGTCGGTTTTTTTGATTCTAAACGGGTATTAACTAGCTCTACCAAGGGATTAGGCGTTAGATAGATTCCTCCCTGATCATGAAATCCTGCTTGATATTATTCCATCTCGCTCCGTCGATTGTGCAAACTTCACATGGTGCCTGACACCAAGTGTAAAAATCGGTTCTATTTTACGACATCTGAAGTTGCTCACGTAGCACCTTAGATTATCGAAACTCTCATTTAGTTTTCGAATCTCTCGAAATCAAGGTCTATTTTCTAGCAATATTGCATAAACTGCATAGAGAAAACTGATAATGCGAGTATCCTCTACAAATCGAATCAGAAAACAAAAATGGAGGCGTCAACTTTATGCGGCATTTAATAATCATTGGAGCAATCTTATCTAGTGTCATTCTCTTTATTCCAACGATGCTTGTTCTTGCATTTCAAGGCAATGAAACAGAGGAAATTGTGACTTCTGCAGCTGTTCAAACGGCAAACACTACTTTTACCGAGGTGACTCAAGAGCCGGAAAATGCGACGGTCGCAGTTTTCCGTACAAAAGCATCGGTAACGGAGGAAACCGACTTTGAAGACTATATCATCGGTGTTATTGCTTCAGAAATGCCGGCAGACTTTTCCTTGGAAGCACTCAAAGCACAAGCATTGACGGCACGGACGTATATTTTAAAAATGATGTTAAACCCTACAGACACCAATTTACCAGAGGGCGCAATCGTGTCTGACACCATCATGCACCAAGTCTACACCAATGATTTAGAACTACGTGAAAAGTGGGGCAATGACTATGACTGGAAAATGGAAAGAATTTCCGGGGCAGTTCAAGCAACAAGAAATCAAGTAATCACATACGAAGGCGCACCGATTACAGCAACATTTTTTTCGACGAGCAATGGCTATACTGAAAACTCAGAGGATTATTGGCCAAATGCAATTCCATACTTACGAAGTGTTGAGAGCCCGTGGGACTTAAATTCACCAAGATATACCGCTGAAAAAACAATTTCCGCACAACAATTTTATGAGGCCCTTGGTGTGAAACTTCCAGGTGACGGAACCGTTGGCCAAATATCGGCTCGAACTGATAGTGGTAGAGTTGCAACTGTTCAAATAAATGGTCAAACCTTCACAGGTAGACAAATAAGAGAGAAGCTAGATTTAGACTCTAGTGATTTCCAATGGAAACAAAGCGGCAATTCTGTTGTCATCAAAACGAAAGGTTGGGGTCACGGTGTCGGAATGAGTCAATATGGCGCTGACGGCATGGCGAAAGACGGTAAAAACTACCAAGAAATTATCAAACACTATTATAACGGCGTCGAAATCTCCTCTATTGAACCATTTCTAGAAAAACTAACATCAACCGCAAAAAATTAATTAGCGATCCAGCTTTATTTTTTCACCTATAAATGATTTCCCCACTTACGAGATTGTTGGTGGGGAGTTACTAGTTCAAAGGTATAGTTAGTAGTAAAAAAACAAACTGCGGTGTCAGCGGATGCTGCAGTTTGTTTGTAAGAAAATTTTGACCTTTAAACCAATTCCGTAGTAACCCAAATTACCCAAAAAATACTATGAATAATATCCAACATTTAAACAAAAAATAATTTAATTTTTTTTTTTGCAATTGTGTATATAATTCTATTAATTTGATCACACTGTTGCAGAGGTGATGATTAAATGAAAGAAGAAAACCAATCTTCTAAATTAGAAAAAATGAAAGAAAATCTTCAAAAATTAATGAAAAAACGTTGGGCTTTACCAGCGCTCTACCTTGGCTTAGGGGCACTAGTTTTAAGCGCAGCAATCTGGCTTCAAGCAACTGAACCTGAAATTGTTCAAGAGGGTCCAGATGTCGATCAAAGCGAAATCCAAGATCGAAACGCTAATTTCGACATAAATTATGAGGATGCCTTGCCAGTATCAAAGGTCAGCGAAAACATCAAAATGCCAGTTACAAATGAAGCCAATGTGAAAGTAGTCGGATCTTTCTTTGACTACAATTTAACAGAAGAAGAAAACCAAGCGGCACTCGTACTTTACGATAATACTTACCGCCAAAACAAAGGTATCGATATAGCGATGGAAAGTGGAGATACCTTTGATGTAGCCGCTGCTTTAAGTGGTATAGTAATCAAGGCAGAGAAAGATGCTCTGTTTGGAAATGTTGTTCATATTGAACATGACAATGATCTGGTTACCGTTTACGAAAGCTTAGAATCTCTAAAAGTAGAAAAAGGTCAATCTTTAAAACAAGGCTCTGTTATCGGCCAAGCTGGAAGAAGTCTTTATAACCAGAGTGCAGCTATCCATGTTCACTTTGAAATCCGTCAAGATGGCAAGGCGCTAAACCCAATTGACTACTTCAATCAACCAATTACATCATTACCGTCTGATGACGCTGATGATGAAGATGGTGACAATGAAGAAGACAAAGATGAAAACGCCGAAAATCAAGACCAGTATCAAGAGCGTTAAGAGCAAATTTGCTGAAACGAGAATCAGCCACCAATCTCTAGTGAATTGGTGGCTGATTTTTTGTCGTTTCGATAACGACTATGCTTTGGTCAAAAGATCTATTAATCCCGCAACTCATTTTTGACCACTACAGCTGTTCAAGAAAAATTGAACGTCCTCAATAGATAATCCAATCTTTTTAGCGTAGGTAATTAATTCGATCCAACCATGATCTAACAGCTCATCAGTAGTTTTTTTCATAATATAATACAGCCTCCATATTGTTATTTGATCTATTCTTTTTGAGCTGAAAAATCGTCAGTTACTACAAAAATAGGCCAATACGATAGCGAAAATAAACTCTTTGAATTTTCGATACATGTTAGTAAATAGCACCAACTTTAGTAATTGAGACTGCCCTCTATTGTTTTTATGCTGAGGAAAGTAACTATATGCATCTTTGATATAAACGCTGCTAACTTTGTCGATTCGAACTGAAAATCGGAATAATTACCAAGTGAGATACCAGAATCAGTTTTACTTAAAGTCGTTTATTTCCCGCCTTCTTCGCTTCTTCCATTTAACTATCACTTGTCCTGATTATATGCACCGCTTATTTACATCCAAAGAGATCGTTAGCCTGGGGCAACAAAAGCAAAAACTTACTCTCTCAACGATTGTTTTTCAAATTAAAAACCTTGTCTCATAACGTTTTATGCATATATACCCGTCTCCAATAATAAAATGTTACAAATCACAAGTTTCACAGGAAGGGTCCAAGGGATAATTGACGATGGCAAGTGCAGAGAGCCCATCTTTACATATAAGAAATGATCAGGAAGTCACAATTAAGTAAACGGGGAACCAGAAACTAAAAAAGAGCGCGGAATGAATGGCTTTCTAGGGCTATTAACTCCATCAAACTAGACCCAGTTTATTGAAAATTTCGACTTTTTGAACATGAATTATCAGTATCGAGACGGTTTTTTTATTACACAAGTCAACGTTCATCTTCTGGGCGCTCATGAAATAGGAGGCGAGAGGTGTGCACGATTACATCAAAGAAAGAACGATCAAGATTGGCAGGTACATCGTCGAGACGAGGAAAACCGTACGAACGATCGCAAAAGAGTTTGGGGTTTCCAAAAGCACAGTTCATAAAGATTTAACAGAACGATTACCAGAGATTAACCAGGAGTTAGCAAACGAAGTAAAAGGGATCCTCGAATACCATAAGTCAATCCGTCATCTTAGAGGTGGAGAAGCGACCAAAGTAAAGTATCAAAAAACAAATGAACCTGCAAAAAAGAAAGTAGCAGAAGCAAAGCAATAATCTTTTTAAAAATAATATCCCTGCACTTACAAAATATGATAAAATACTACATTAGATACACACTAATAGTGATAGATGAATCGGTTATGATACGCAGGGAGGAAAAAGCATGTTTGGCAGGGACATTGGAATTGATTTAGGGACAGCAAATGTTCTTATTCACGTAAAAGGAAAAGGGATTGTATTAGATGAACCCGCAGTTGTAGCAATTGATGCGAGCACACATAAAGTTTTGGCAGTAGGAGATGAGGCATTTCGTATGGTCGGGCGGACGCCTGGTAATATTATTGCTCTTCGACCAATGAAGGACGGTGTAATAGCCAATTTTGACCTTACAGAATCAATGCTAAAACATTTTTTAGACAAGGTTAATGGAAGAGGTTTTTTTGCAAAACCGAGAATATTAATTTGTTGTCCAACAGGTATTACCTCTGTGGAGCAAAAAGCAATTCGTGAAGCAGCGGAAAAAAGTGGCGGTAAAAATGTATATTTAGAAGAAGAACCAAAAGTTGCAGCAATTGGAGCAGGCATGGATATTTACCAACCGAGCGGTAACATGGTCGTAGACATAGGTGGTGGAACAACAGATGTTGCTGTATTATCTATGGGCGCGATTGTCACCGCTTCTTCAATAAAAGTTGCTGGCGACCGGTTTGATCATGAAATTTTAAATTATGTAAAAAAACAATATAAATTGCTGATCGGTGAACGTACAGCTGAAGCAATAAAAAAACAAGTAGCAACCGCATTCCCAGGCAGTCGAAATGAAGAAATTGACATCCGCGGACGTGACTTAGTAAGTGGTCTTCCACGGACGATTACCATATACTCAAAAGAGATCCAAAAAGCTCTTGAAGAGTCAATTTCACATATTGTACAAGCTTCAAAAAGCGTGTTAGAACTAACGCCGCCAGAGCTTTCGGCAGATATTATCGACCGTGGTGTTATCTTAACAGGTGGAGGAGCTCTACTTCATGGCATTGATTTATTGTTAGCGGAAGAATTGAAAGTGCCAGTCCTGATTGCCGAAGAACCAATGCATTGCGTCGCCAAAGGCACAGGAATCCTACTAGAAAATTTGGACAAGATCTCCAAAAATATCTATAAAGTTTAATTTTAGGGGGGGAAATAATGATCCGTGGATTTTATACAGCGGCAGCTGGAATGATTGCTCAACAACGCCGTCAGGAAATGCTAACAGATAATTTAGCCAATGCTACCACACCAGGTTATAAGAAAGATGACGCTTCAATGCGCGCTTTCCCAAATATGCTTATTCAAGCAATGGGTGTTGACAATCGTCCTTTTGGAAAATCACACCATGTTGGTGAGCTAACTACGGGCGCTTATTTACAAGAGCGGACCGTCAACTTTCTGCAAGGCGATTTGAGTGAGACGAGTAACACTACTGACTTTGCGCTTTTACAAGGAAACGTTCCAGTAAACGAAGAAACAGGCCGGCCGGGAGCATTATTTTTCACCGTTGAAAATGGAACAGGTGAAACTCGCTATTCTCGTAATGGAAATTTCGCCATCACTGGCACCGGTTTTTTGACGACGAGCGAGGGGTTTTATGTTCTTGATAACGCCGGTGCTCGTATAAATGTCGGCAACGAAGACATCCAAATGACTCGAGATGGGCTTATTACTAATCAAGCAGGCGAAGAGATTGCTGTGGTAAATATTGCTCTTGTTAGTGATCCAGACCTGCTTGTAAAAGAAGGAAACGGGTTATTACGCTATGAAGGAGAACTGCCAGTACTAACTGCGATAGGCAATGAAAATGTTACCTATCAGCTTATGCAGGGGTTCTTGGAGCAATCCAACGTTGACGCTGCCCAAACAATGACAGATATGACGATGGCCTTCCGTTCATTTGAAGCTAATCAAAAAGTATTACAAGCCTACGACCGCAGTATGGAAAAAGCAGTTAATGAAATTGGTAGGTTGGGATAGGAGAAAAGTAGAAAGTAGAAAGTAGAAAGTAGAAAGTAGAAAGTGAAAAGTAGAAAGTTGGAAAGTTGGAAAGTGAAAGTGTGAAAGGCTGAAACAGTTGGAAAGTAGAAAGTAGAAAGTAGGAAAATATATTCTGCACGAGATCTCCAGACTCTACATAAAAAGAGGTGTACCAGATGAATCAGTCGATGATTACGGCTTCAGCGTCAATGGGTCAGTTGCAAAAAAAATTAGATGCGATCTCTAATAACGTTGCTAATGTCAATACGCATAGTTTTAAACGTCGTGATGTTCAATTTTCGGACTTATTATTTCAACAAGTAAATAATCAGCCAGTTGCTAATCAAGAAACTGGGCGTAATACAGCGAATGGCCTTCGAATTGGTTCAGGTGCAAAAGTCGCCCAAACTAATGTAAGAATGGAACAAGGTTCTATTATGCACACCGATCGCCCGCTAGACTTAGCGATGATGGAAAAAAGTATCTTTTTTGAAGTGCTACCAACAGATGACAACAATCAACGCCGTTTTACACGGGATGGGGCTTTTTATTTATCAGAAAATCCTAACAACTTAAATGAGTTATTTCTTGTCACAAGTGAGGGAGAATTTGTTATGTCTAGGGAGGGCGAAAAGATTGCGATACCAACAGATTATGATACGATTAAGGTGTCAGACAATGGAGTAGTTGATATTACGCTAAAAAATGGCAACGTTGTCAATGTTGGAGAGTTGCAAATGATTCATGTAACAAAACCACAGTTACTTGAAAGTATCGGCAATAATTTTTTTAGATTTCCTAATCTAGACGAACTAGGGCTACAATTTGCAGACGTGTTAGAGCAAGCTCCTCAAAATGAGGGACAATTGATCCAAGGAGCATTAGAAGCTTCCAACGTCGATTTAAGCAAAGAACTTATTGAACTAATGATTGCCCAACGTTCTTACCAATTTAACACGCGCTCGATCTCAATCGCCGATCAAATGATGGGATTAGTCAACAGTGTCAGATGATAAGTTTAGCAAAGTCCTGTGAGTGAGAGTTGTGCGTTACGTTATACGTGTTACTTGTACTTTTCGAAGAGAAACTAAATTCATTAAATACAAAGGTGTAAATAATGACAAATGATAACGAAAATCAGCAGAATGAAAAGCAACTAAGCGAAAAGCAACAAAAAGTAAATCAACAAAATGAAAATAAAACCAGAGAAGAAGTTCGTAAAGAAAAAGAAGCAAAGAAAGAGAAGAAGCTTCCCAAACGAATTCGGATGATTCCAATTTGGATTCGAATTATCTTAGTAGCGCTACTTTTTTCCGCTAGCCTCATTGGAGGAGCGATGTTTGGTTACGGCGTTATCGGTAAGGGAGATCCTAAAGATGTAATAGATAAAGGCCCATGGCAAAAGATCCATGACATTATCTATAAAGACAGTGATTGAAAGCTGACAAACTGAAAATCGTTTGCCAGCTTTTTTTGTTTTGTCCCACACACAATTGGTGCCTTTTTGTTTGGTGCCTGACACCAAACAAAAAGTTTGTGAAAATCCATTTCCCATCACCAAAGCATTATGGCGCATAATTCACATGGTACCTGACACCGCTCGTGGACAAATTGCCAAAATGTCCGCGTCTCGCGGACGTCACAAACCCAACTTCGTGTCTGACACCCGCGACCTCTTTATGGTACAATAAATGTATTATCAGTTACTAATAGGAGGTACTAAGCCAATGTTAGACATCCAGCAAATAAAAGAAATCATTCCACATCGTTATCCTTTTTTACTAGTAGACCGTATTCTAGAGCTTGAAGAAGGAACGCGGGCGGTTGGAATAAAAAATGTCTCTGCAAACGAAGAGTTTTTCAACGGTCATTTTCCTGACTATCCGGTCATGCCGGGGGTGCTTATTGTCGAAGCTCTTGCTCAGGTTGGTGCTGTGGCGATACTGAAAAAAGAAGAAAATCGTGGTCGGCTTGCTTTTTTTGCGGGCATTGATAATTGCCGCTTCAAAGGCCAAGTTAAGCCAGGTGATCAACTCCGCTTAGAAGTTGAGATTACGCGCTTAAGAGGTTCTATCGGCAAAGGTAAAGGAGTCGCTTCGGTTGATGGAAAAGTAGTCGCCGAAACTGAACTGATGTTTGCTTTAGGTGAAAAAAATAACTAAAGCGACCCGCAGATGTTTGATTAAGACAGCTAAGACAGCTAATAAGATTTCGTTACAGGCAATCTATAAATATCTTACGACAAAAAGGTTACTCATTTGGGTAGCCTTTTTTAATTCCCCGAATCATCTATTCTCAGCGATCACTCGCGCCGCATTCCTCTGAAACCCCCAAGCGACCCTCGCATCCCATACACTTCCCATAGACTCTCTGCAACCGTCCCAACACACAGACGTCTTCTCCCACAATCGACCCGAACAATAAACCCAATAGCTTACGATAAATTATTTCTTGATAAATATCGTCATCAAGAAGGGACTATGGTATTGATTTTGTCTAATGTACTAGACTTTTGTGGAAAAATGTAGTTTATTTGTATATATAATATAATTAATAGGGGTGATACTTTGAAAAGATTTTCAGTTGCTTTTTTAGTTGTTTTTCTGACTGTGTTTAGTGTTTTTCAGTTTAATAACCAAGAAAATATAGTGTATGGCGATAGTAGTAGAGTAGCAGTTGGAGAAGTGACGGCAACAATATTAAATGTCAGAAGTGAACCTAATAGCACTAGCAAAATGATTTCTCGAGTTTCCAATGGTGCAAAAATTTCAATCTATGAAACTGGTGTTAATAAAGAGTGGTTAAAAATAAAGATTAATAACCAAACGGCGTATGTACACGCAAACTTTGTAAAGATTACTGAGACCTTTCTTCCTTCACAAGCCAATTTAGTGAAAATAGCTGAGGGCCAAGTAAAGGCTTCTAATTTAAATGTGAGAAGCGAACCGAAGACTAGCTCCCAGAGAATTGGCGTTCTAGTAAATGGAACAAAGGTTGATATTTATGAAACTGGCGTCAATAAAGACTGGCTAAAAATAAAAATGGGCAACAAATCAGGATATGTCCATGCTAACTTTGTAACCATCAACCAAGCAAGCAACACACAAGCGCCACCATCGAACGAAATCGTAACAAAAGGTAAAGTGACAGCAAGTACCTTAAATGTCCGAAGCAAGCCCAATATGACGGCTACTAGAAGCGGAACTTTATCTTCTGGAGATCAAATTGATATTTATGAGACAGGAGTCAATAAAGATTGGCTAAAAATAAAAATAGGCAGCCAATGGGGATATGTTCATGCTAACTTTGTCACCATCAGCAAAAGCAGTAACACTCCTGCCCCAAGCCCAGCTCCAGCGCCGACCCCAGTCGTAACGAAAGGACAAGTAACAGCGTCCAATTTAAATGTCCGAAGCGAAGCGAATATGACGGCCACTAGAATTAACACTTTATCTTCTGGAGATCAAGTTGATATTTATGAGACAGGAGTCAATAAAGATTGGCTAAAAATAAAAATAGGCAGCCAATGGGGATATGTTCATGCTAACTTTGTCACCATCGGCCAAAGCAGCAACACTCCGGCCCCAAGCCGATCTTCACCGCCGACCCCAGTCGTAACGAAAGGACAAGTAACAGCTTCCAATTTAAATGTCCGAAGCGAAGCCAATATGACAGCTACTAGAATCAGCACTTTATCTTCTGGAAATCAAGTTGATATTTATGAGACAGGCGTCAATAAAGACTGGCTAAAAATAAAAATAGGCAGCCAATGGGGATATGTTCATGCTAGCTTTGTGAATATCTTAGGAACCCCACCAAACAGCAATGCATCATCAAAGCTCAAAAATAAAGTGATCGTTATTGATCCTGGCCATGGTGGAAATGATCCAGGAGCAGTTGCTTTTTCAATAGCAGAAAAAAATGTTGTTCTAGCTCACTCGCTACTATTGCGGGACAAATTGCAACAAGCGGGAGCCAAAGTAGTGATGACAAGAACTGGGGATTCATTTCTATCTCTCAGTGCAAGAACAAAAATCGCTAATAACGAAAATGCAGATATGCTTATCAGTATTCATGCCAATTCATCTTTTGTAAGCACTGCTACTGGCACAGAAATATTTTGGAATAGTAATTTTCAATCAGCCAACAGCCGTTTATTAGCAACTAGTCTCCAATCTAAGTTGGTCAACAGTTTAGGAACAAGAGATCGTGGCGTCAAACAAGCTAACTTTCAAGTTATCAGGAGTACGCAAATACCAAGTGTATTAATAGAACTCGGATTTTTGACGAACTATAACGAGGCGAAGCGATTAGCTGATCCACAGTTTCAGGACCAAGCAGCAGAAGCAATGCTTGAGGGAATAGTAGATTACTATAATAATTAAAGAAATTGGACCGTCGCTGTTAAAATAAATCTATTAACCAAGTTAGCGAGGCATTTAAATGAGAGAATCAAAAGACATTAGGTGGGGTTCGCCAATAAGTGTAGCTTGTGTCGGGATCTTTTTGATTGGACTTGCGCTCCTATTAGATACAATTTGGAAACATTTTTTAAGGTTTGGATAAGATAAGAAGACAAGGTGCCCACTAAGACGCCAATTAAGTTGCCATATGGAAAGAAAAATGTGGCAACTAGGTTCCAACTAAGCCCGTTCATAGGAGATCTAGTTGGTTGTCAAACAGGAAAAGTTGAATCAAAGTTTTAACCAATAAAAAAGGCTAACCCGACTTAATTGTGTGGGTTAGCCTTTTTTATACCAGTATTTATTTAGATTATTCACTCAATCTCTAATTGCTCTTTAAGCAAATTAGAAACGCGTAGGCGTTCTTCTTCTGCAACAACGTAGAACCAAATGCCACCGATTGTCGCTCCAGTGCCGGCAATCGTAACTTGCTCAGATGAGCGTCTGGCCTCTTTATAATTAGATTGAACTTTCATCATTTTATCAAAGTCTAAATCAGTCCGAACATTATTACCTAGCGCAGTCAAAATTTCTTGAATATGAGTAATCGAGGACAGTTGAGCCCCTTCTTTAATGACCGCATCCATAATTTCACGTTGGCGATCGTTTCGACCGTGGTCACCTCTTGGATCTTTCTTTCGCATTCTAGAATAAGTAAGTGCTTGTTTCCCGTCTAAGAAAATCTCGCCTTCAGCAAAAGAATGTCCGCCATCAGTAAACGCAAAAGGATTATCAACATTGACACCACCAAAAGCATCAATAATTTCTTTAAAACCTTCCATGTTAATCGTGATGTAGTAATCGATAGGAATATCTAAGAAATTTTCGACTGATGCAATCGCCATTTCCGGGCCACCGAAAGCGTAGGCATGATTAATTTTGTCATCAAAGCCTCTACCGACCATTTGGGTACGTGTGTCCCTTGGAATGCTTAACATCTTCATTGATTCCGTATTAGGGTTTACCGTAATAACCATCATCGTATCTGTTCGTCCACCTTCAGTGCCACTCGTGTCAACACCGAGCATTAAGAATGATAACGGCTCCTTTTTTTGGATATCGACTTCAACAACACGCCTATTTTCTCGTTCAATCGGTTCGTGCATATCACTTACTGTACTTTTTACTGAACTGTATAAATAGAAACCATAACCAACGACACTTATAAAAATAGCAGCAATAATAATTCCAATTGTTAGTAAAACTTTTTTCTTTTTCGACATTTTCTCTGCTCCTAAATAGACATTTTTTTCAAATCTATCTTGATTATAGTATGAGAGAGAAATTCTAGCAATAAATTTTTAAAAAATGTAAATCAGTGTCGAGATTTCCAAAATTTTGTAGAAAATCTTTCAAGCCTATAAAGCTAAATTTCGAAAAATTTCTTGATAATTCCTTAACATTAATTGCTTTTCCTTAGCTGATTTAAAATGATCTTTTTGACAAAAGCGCTCTAATAGGTATAAAGATAACAATTCTTTTTTTAGACTGGGTTCGTAAACCGAGCCTGTAGATAAAAATAACAACTTAAATTTCTCGTCAAATTCACCTTGGATAAATCTATTAATGTACGTATAATCACCGCGAATCAGCGCTTCTACAAAAAATAAATTTATTATGTCTGAAAAAAAGAAATGTTCCCGATAATATTCCCAATCAATAAAATAAAACTTTTTATTTGTAAATAACATGTTATCGAACCATAAATCCCCATGTAACATGTATACCGAGGCTGAATTAATTGTTACGTTCTCAAGCAACCCCTTAGTAAACTCATACGAGTTAATTAACTCCTTATTAAGGTGCAAAGAAATCGGTTTAGCTTTATTTTTGTTTTCTTTAAAAAAACTTATGTAAATTGAAAAAGCGCTAGCGATAGCAAAATCAATTGTATCGTTATCCCAAGTATTATAAGGAATAAAATTTACCATTTCTTCAACATATAATAATTGTGAATCATCAAAAAAATAAACTTTTGGGATCGGAAAAGAAGTAGACACGGACTTGTAGGTCTTTTTATATTGATAATATTCCTTGGCACTATGGCACTGTGTGAGTACTTTTTGTTGACCTAGATCGAATATTTTTAAATTTAAACTCCACGTCAAAAGTAAAACTGTCCCATTAAAACTTTTTATGTCGCTAGTTATTTTAAAATCAAATTGACGATCAAATATGTCTTTAATGGAACTAATTACCTTTTTCTTACTACTTGTGATAGTATTTTCTTGTAAACTGCGAACAAACCGTTGTGACTTGTCACAATTAAATAAATAGGCACTATTTCGTTTCGTATAATAAGTACCAGAAGCCAAATAATCTTGGTGAGTAGATAAAAAATTCACTAATTTTCTTTTTCTATTTAGATAATTTTTAACTTTATTTATCACAAAAATAACGTCCTTTCTAATAGAAAAAACATCGGAGCTGAAATGATAAGTGAAAAATGTTTTTTTGAAATCTGTAGGTATAGTAACATTATTAACAATAGCAAGTAAATTACTCGGGTTTGTTCGTGAGGCTTTTATCGCGAATTATTTCGGGACTTCAGTAGAAGCCGACGCGTACTTTATTGCGTCATTGATACCAATGATGATTTTTACAGTTATCGGTTCGGCAATATCAACTGGGATAATCCCGCTATATGTAAGCCAAAAAAAACAGGATGAAGAACGCGCTAATAAAATTATCGGGATTGTCGCGACAGTATTTACGATCCTCTCACTTTTGATCAGTATTTTATGTTGGTTTTTTGCAAAAAATATAACTCTTTTAATGGCCCCAGGATTTACATTAGAGCAAATTGAACTAACCGCACTGTTAATTCGCATTATGATATTCGCTTCACTATTTTTTGTTTTATCGGCATTTGCGACAGGTGTTTTACATGCGAACAAAAAATTTGTCGCGCCAGCTGCTGTTACGATTGCTAATAATTTAATTATAATCGTAGCATTGATAACTTTAGCTGATAAATATGGGATCATTGGACTAGCGTTTGGAACCATGTTAGGAATTTCTAGCCAATTTTTTATTCAATATCCTCAATTTAAAGCATATAATATTAGACCCAGTATTGAAATTATTAAATATAAAGCTGATGTAAAAAATTATCTTTTCGTGATAATGCCAATCGTTATATCTTCAGTATTTAGTCAAATTAATAAAGTTGTTGATCGGATTATCGCCTCAGATTTGCAAACAGGTAGTATTTCAGCTCTAAATTATTCAAATAAACTATTGTACTTACCATTAAGTATTATCATTATGGCATTTGTTACAGTTCTTTACCCGTACTTAATTGATGCGCTCGAAGAATCTATTGAGAAATTTATGGAATTAGCGTTAAAAGGGATCAGCATAATCATCTACATCTCAATTCCAATCTTAGTCGTCATGTTAATTTCAAAGCAGGAGTTAGTTGCACTTGCGTTCGGTCGAGGTGAGTTCACGAAAGACGCCGAAGTAATGACGACAATCGGTTTCTTTTATTATTCGCTAGGAATGATATTTATAGCAATGAAGACGTTCCTATTTCACTGCTTATATGCATTGAAACGGGTAAATATAACGATTTTCACGAGTCTTGTTTTTATCCTTATGAATATCGGCCTCAGTATTTGGCTATCGAACTATTTAGCGCATGGTGGAATTGCCTTAGCAACATCGATAGCTATGTTGCTACACACGTTTACATTGTTAATTATTTTATTTTCGATAAATAAAGTAACGGATTCATCTAGAACCTTTATTTTTGCGAGTTTAAAAATGTCCTTGTTGTTCTTTTTAGTATTTCTGTTATCTTATTTCAGTATGAGAGGACTCGCTTTAAATCTGCATATTCTTAAAATTCTTGTAAACACAGTCATCACATTTAGCATTTTTATCCTCTTTTCATTTGTGTTGAAAATAAAGGAAATGGCAAGTGTCTTAGAATTAATAAAAAGTAAAACACACAAAAAAAGAGCAGCTGATTAGGCTGCTCCGAATACGCGTCCCCAAAATTAGCATCGGCTGGGAGATTCATTTGTATTTTTGTTTCAGTGTATCAATGAAAAAACCAGGGATAAAAGTAAGCCTTTTTAATCGACTAGGTTGCGTAATCACACGATACAACCACTCTATGCCTAACTTTTGAAATCCAATAGGAGCTCTTTTCGTTTGGCCACTTAGTACATCAAAGCTACCACCTACCCCTATAAAAACACCCTCTTCAAATTGATCAAGATTATTTTTTATCCAGAGCTCTTGTTTCGGAACACCTAAAGCAACAAAAATGAGATCCGGTTTTTTGGCTTTAATGTCTGCAGAAATTTTTAATAGTTCCACGGCTCCTGCTTGGTAACCATCGCAGTGCCCGCATATCTTAACATTTGGATACTTCAAGTTAATATTTTCAACTGCTAATTTTAAAATATTTTGATGAGCCCCATATAAGTAAACCTTATATGAATTTTGATTAGCTATTTCTAACAACTTAATCATTAGATCATAACCAGTAACTCTTTCTTTTAAAGGCTTTTTTAAAAATTTAGCTGCAAGTAATATCCCTACCCCGTCTGGCGTAATATAATTTGCGGACTTAACAGCAGCCTTAAAGCTATCGTCATCGCGAAAATTTAGGACTGTTATCGGATTGGCGGTAATGATAAAGGCTTTCTTTTTTTCTTCTATGTGTTTTTTTAAAACATCGACAAAACTTGTTAAGTCTATGTTAAGAAACTTAATATCAAAGAGTTCCTTTGTTTCTAGGTTCATTACTCAGACTCCTTTCTTAAATAACTTTAAACGATATCGTGCTATTTAAAACTATCATGCGTTAATTTTTACAAAAATGCAATCTCATCTAACAACCTCAGCTAGTTATAATTTGCGTATTCAATAAACTTACGGGTATTTCAAATTATTTTTGGGGCCATAATTAGAGGAGATAATAGTTTTAAATATCTGCTTATAGAGGATGCTCAAAAGGATAATCACGCGAGCGACTCGGCTCTGATTATCCTTTTGAACACGCACTTATATCAAAGGAGAGTATGTATTATGAAGGTTCTTCACCTTATTGGTGGAAAAGAAGTGGCGGGTTCAAAAAATCATTTATTATCATTGTTAAAAAATTTTAATAAAGAAGAAGTGGTTTTGGGAGTTTTTGAAAAAGGAGCCATTTTTACAGAAGCAGAAAAGCTAGGAATTGATGTCAGATATTTAGGACAGAAAACGAGATATGATCTTTCGGTCATTTATAAGATAAAGAAGCTGATTAGAAGCGAAACAGTTTCAATACTCCACACTCATGGACCGCGAGCCAATTTATATGGCTACCTGGTCAGAAAAACTGAAAACATCATTTGGACAACGACCGTTCATAGTGATCCTAGATATGATTTTATCGGGAGAGGTTTAAAAGGAAAGCTATTCACCATAATCAATTTAAGAGTATTAAAAAAAGTTCACCACTGCTTCGCGATATCGAATAGATTTTCGAAGATGTTACGAGATTTAAATGTCAACTGTCGGATAACGACGATTTATAATGGAATATCTTTTTCGGAAACTCAGCAAGATTTTTTTAGTGAAGCTGAACTGAATTTAACAAAAAAAGACTTTGTGATTATTATGGTCGGACGTTTGCATCCGATCAAAGGTCATGTCGTAGTTTTTGAGGCGATCAAAAATTTGCAGGTCAAAATTCCTAATCTGAAACTTCTGATTGTCGGTGATGGTCCTATTGAAGAAGAACTTAAACGAAAAGTAACGACATACAAAATTGCTGAGCAGGTCTCTTTCCTTGGCTTCCAACCAGAGAAAAAAATTCATTCTTTACTTAAATTATCAGACGTTTTTGTCTTGTCATCCTACAGTGAAAGCTTCCCGTTAGTGATCTTAGAGGCATCAAGAGCGAAGATCCCAGTTATTTCAACAGATGTTGGTGGCGTTAAAGACTTGATCATTGATCATTCATTAGGTTGGGTGATTCCACCGAAAGATGCCGAAAGCCTTGAAAAAGCGATTTTTAATGCTTATGAACTGAAAGATGAATTAGGTATTATTGGTATAAATTTATATGAAAAAGCAGCGAAAAACTATTCGGTCAAGCAACTTTTTGAAGCGGTAAACTCGGCATACAGAGAGCTATTGGCAGAGAAAAATAATAATATCATTGATGTTCCCTGAATGGCCATCTAAATGAGGGAGAGATAAATGAAGCAAATACAAGAAAAATTTATCGTGAAGCTTTCATGGTCGCTGCTATTTTTTATCGTTTTACAACCGATTTTAGATATAGTAACTTCAATTTCGATCTTTTACTATGATACAACCGTGACAATTGGTATCGTCGTTCGTTTGTTATTTATGTTTTTAGCAGCTGTTTATCTAGTATTATCTCCGCTTGTGGGACTAAGAAAAGTGGCTGTCATTTATTTAAGTTCGTTGCTGCTTATTATTGGTATCGGGTTTATTTCTGGTTTTATGATCAAACCAAACTTTCATTTGTTTTCGGAAGCGCAGTTTTATGCGAAAGGTTATTATTTTATTGTGATGTTTATTAGCTATACATTTGCGTTGCTTATTTTAAAGGATTCTACTGAAAAAAAATTGATAGCGATTGTCATAAATCCGATCGTCGTTGCGATGACAATCGTCGGGGTTGTTTTTCTGATCACTACCATGACGGGGACTGGGTTTGATACTTACCGACATATGAAAGCAGGTAATAAAGGTTTGTTCAATGCTGGTAATGAGATTGGCGCAATTCTTTCAATTGGCTTACCAATTGTGATTTTATACGGGATCAAGTGTACCGAAAAAGTTAGGGATTTTTATTGTTGGATTCCATCGCTGTTAGTCATTTTCTCGCTAGTGATGTTAGGAACGAAAGTAGGCTATCTTGCGGTAATGGTTACATTGGTCATCACATTTTTCTTTTTAGCAATTAATCAATTTAAAAAGACTGCTGAGGGTAATCAAAAACTAAATTTAATTATTATTAGCCTTATTTTAGCGACAATGACAATCATAACACCGTTTACCCCGGCTTTCTCAAATACGGAAATGCATATGAAGGTTATCGATGACACTAACGATTTAGAAGGTCTTAGTGAAGAGAACAAAGATGAAGCGATAAATGACGCTAATATTAGGATTTTTACAAACAAATATGCCGATCGTTTTGTCAGTATTATTTTAAGCAGTAGACAGATTTTCTTGATTGAAACTCAGCAAATGTTTAATGAGGCACCATTAATTCAAAAGCTATTTGGGATGGGTTATGCCGGTAATTATCCAGATACTCCAAAATTAATCGAAATGGATTTTTTAGATCTATTTTATTCATACGGAATAGTTGGCTTTATCGTCTTCTTATTGCCGTTTATTATTGCGGTAGGGGTGCTTACTGTTAATTACAAACTGTATAAAAATAAATTATGTAAGGTTGAATTTGTTTTAGTTCTATGTTCGTTATTGCTAGGGTTTGGGATCGCTTTTGTTGCCGGTCACGTTTTATTTGCTCCTGCTGTTAGCATCTATTTAGCCTTTTTACTAGCGTATGTTTTTACTGATTTTGAAATTGTAAAGTCTCGATAATTTAAAGAAGTTAACGCCCTAGTGGAGAACGGGAAAGTAGCTAGGGCGTTAACTCCAGATTCTTGAAAAAGCTCGACTAAGCGATTAATACTTTTATTTACGCCACACTTTGAGGTGGTGTTTTTGTGTCAGGTTACTTTTTCGCCGTTCATAGTCAAGTTGCTAAAAATTGGTTTTATGTGATTTATTTACCGTTTACATGATACTACCACCTTGTTTACTATGAAGAAGGAAATTCATACAAACGAGGAGGATTTTATGCAACAGAGGGTGTTTATACTAAAGCTAGTCATAGTTTCCTTGATTGTTCTTTTTCTTCCTAACGAAGTTTCGGCAAGTAATCAAGATGTTACAGTTAAACTGTCATACTTCTTAGGTAACCAAACTGAAATAACGGTTAGGATAAACGGAACATACGTAATAAAGGAAGATAACCGAAAACTGACAAGTAATAAATTGTATCTCTTTAAGATTGTAGGAAATGCGATTGATGTCTATGAAGATGGGCAAAGAGTAGCTTCCTATACTAGTAGTTTTACAGCAAAGCCGCTTGTTTTTAGTGAAGAAAACTACATAACTATTAATAACAGAAAGTATTTAGGAGATATGAGATTTACGCTAGAATCGAATTTTATTAGACCGATTAACACCGTACCTTTAGAAGAATATTTAAAAGGTGTTGTCCCGCGTGAAATGTCGCCTTCATGGGGTAATAATGGGGGGATGGAGGCACTTAAAGCGCAAGCGGTTACCGCCAGAACGTTCATGCTCAGAAGAATTAATTCGGTTGTCACTGACACAGAAAGTCACCAAGTTTACGGTGGTTATCATTGGCATAACAATACCAATCTTGCTGTTGATGCTACAAGCGGAGAAGTTGTTATACATAACGGTCACCTCATTGACTCATTTTATTCAGCAACTAATGGTGGAAAGCTGTTAAGTAATCGGAATGTTTGGGGTTCAGCAAAACTTCCATACTTAGATGTAAAAAACGATCCTTATGATCTTAAATCGGCAAGTTTGGGGAATAATCGAATCAACTGGGATTTTACGATTCAAAAAGAGCAAATAAATCTCCGTGATAAAAATTTAAACAGTCCACAACAATGGTGGGATGACGTTCAAGAAGCAAATAGTGCAACGGTGAATTCTATTAAAAATTGGTTGATTAGTAGAGGACATATTGATTCGCAGTTTGATATAAAAATAGTTTCGATTGCGGATGTCCAGTTTACGACTCAGTTCACAGCCAACGAGGTTATGACGGGTAAGGTAACGATCAACTATATTTTAAGACACAACAGTGGAAATTCGTTCGTTATGGATGACGATCATATTAAAATTCAGACGATTACGATCAATAACCGTCACGATATTCTACGTGCGATGTTTAGTGGAGCTAGGATGTTAAGTTCATATGTTAAAGAAGTTGAGGAAACGAATTCTACCTTTACAATTCGTGGTGGTGGTTGGGGCCACAACATCGGCATGAGCCAATACGGTGCGTATCAAATGTCGAGAGAAGGCTTAAACTACCGTGATATTATTTCGTTTTATTATCAAGGTGCGCAGGTAATTGGACCGAATCCAATTTTTTCTATGCAGGTTACATCAAAAACAGAGATGTACAACCAACCAAATCCATTAGCAACTAGAACAGGATCAATAGCAGCACAAAAAGTAAATGTTTTTGAAGTAAGGGGAGATTGGTATTTAATTGATACTTGGTTAGGCAGGATGTGGGTCAATCCTGACTCTCCTATAACCGGTGAGATCGAAACTTATACAGAACGCTTATATGTACCTGAAAATACGAGTATTTATAGCTCGCCAACATCCCAGGTTGCTAGCGGTGCAATTAGTCCGCAAAACGTAACCCCGTTGCGGAAGTGGGGAGATTGGTATGAAATCAAGACATGGCTAGGTCCAAAATGGATTAAGCCTAACGCACTACTGCTCGGTGGGATTGATCGAATTTCTGAATCGATTACGCTAACGGAAGTAGCTGAAATTTTTCATTCACCGTTAGATAATCAGCGAAGAAGTTCAGTGAGTGTGCAAAAGGTGACCGCAACACACCAATGGAATGATTGGTATCGCATCGAGACGTGGTTAGGCGCAATGTGGATGAAACCAGAAGCAGCGATAATTGGCGAAGTTGTCGCTCATCCAGAAGGCTTATATGTAACCGGCAATACAAGCCTCTATCGTTCACCAACAGCTAAATCAAGTAGTGGTGCAATCGCTCCGCAAAACGTGGAAACGATAAGTAAATGGGGAGAATGGTACCAGATTAATACATGGCTAGGTCCAAAATGGATCAAGCCTACCGCCCCACTGCTCGGAGGCATCAAACAAGTTTCGGAAACGATTTCTTTAACAAAAAAAACACAAATGTACAATTCACCACTAGATAGTCAACATCAAAGTGCATTAGCTGTACAAAAGGTGACCGCAACACACCAATGGAATGATTGGTATCGCATCAACACGTGGCTAGGTCCACAGTGGATTAAACTATAGCTTAATTTAAAACTCTAACATTTTGGGGTCACATCATATTGTGGCTCTTTTTTTTATAGTGGGAGTAATAATTTACTGTCATAACATCGAAAAGTTAGGACAAGTTATAGGTGAGAGGTGTTGAAATGATTTTTATAACTTTTATTATTTGTTTACTTGCGGTAATTTTAATTACGCCACTTGTTAAAACTTTGGCGATTAAAATTGGGGCAACAGATAAGCCAAATCATCGAAAAGTACATCAAAAACTTATGCCGCGTTTAGGGGGATTGGCGATTTATGTCGGGTTTTTGGTAGGGGTAATTTTTTTGCGGCCAGAAAGTCCATTCCTTTTGCCGATTCTTATTGGCGGCAGTATGATTGTTATCGTTGGTATTCTTGATGATCTATTTGAACTGGCGGCTAAATGGAAATTAGTCGTGCAAATAGTTGCGGCGAGTATCGTCATCGGAGGTGGAGTTCATGTCGAGTTTATTAACTTGCCATTTGATGGCCGTTTAGAATTAGGTTGGTATGGGATTCCCCTTACACTAGTTTGGATCGTTGGCGTTACAAATGCGATTAATTTAATCGATGGGCTCGATGGCTTAGCTGCAGGAGTTTCTTCAATCGTGTTGTTAACGTTATCCGGTATAGCCTATATGATGGGTAATTTCTTTGTAGTCGCTTTAGGAGTAATTCTGTTAGGGAGCACGCTCGGATTTTTAGTTTATAATTTTTACCCTGCAGAAATCTTTATGGGTGACACTGGGGCACTTTTCTTAGGGTTTATCATATCAGTCATCGCACTCCTTGGGTTTAAAAATGTAACCTTATTTTCTTTGTTAATTCCAGTGATTATTTTAGGCGTCCCAATATCGGATACACTATTTGCGATTATTCGTCGTTTTGTTAATAAACTTCCTTTAACCGAACCTGACAATGCACATCTCCATCATTGTTTATTACGGTTGGGCTTTTCGCACCGGCAAACGGTGTTAGTCATTTATGCATTGAGCTTATTATTTGGCTTAGGAGCGATCGTCTTAACGCAATCAACACTTTGGGGTACATTCATTATTGTGGCTTTATTTATCATTGCTGTTGAATTAATGGTCGAGATTGTTGGACTGGTGAATACAACCTATAAACCGATGTTGAAATTCCTCAGGCGTTTAGGCGCGGTAAGGAAAGTGTAACTCCAAAATTCGATCTGACATCGCGATTTCAGATTGATCCAACAGAGGTATAGTAGAGCAATTAAAAATTAGCCTGAAAAGGCATTTTTCTTACAAAAAAAAAGACTCAAAGTGAAACTTCTGAGCCTGCTTGCCTTTGGTAACTGTGTTCAGAATCATAAAGGACTGCTATTAAATTTTTACTTGAATTTCCATATGAAAATTTATTCCAATTAGCGGCGTAACTTCTTATTTTCTCGTAATTGAAATCATTTGCTTGAATTACGTTAATAATCTCTTGTGTACTCTTCGTTACAGGACCAGGAATGTTACTTTTATAATCCTCCCAAAACCCTCTTGAAAAAGTATAAGGCTCTAGATCGTAAGCATGGAAAATCATCGGCTTTTCAAGTAATGAAAATTCAAAAGGTATCGAAGAATAATCAGATATTAGCATAGTTGAAATTAATAATAAGTGGTTTATATCGGGATAATCTGAAACATTATAGACAAAGTCCTCAAAATTAGTTTCTAGATTTACTCGCATCGCAGGATGCAATCGTAAAAAAAGAACATACTCATCATTTAGTTCCTCATAAAGCTTTTTAATATCCAAGGCGATCTCTGGAGATGTTAGTTGCCCATCTCTAAAAGTGGGCGCATATAAGATCACTTTTTTAGTTTTAATAATTGGATAACGAGTAGTTAAACGATGGACTAGATCTTCTTTAATTGTTTTATCATAGAAGATATCTGTTCTCGGAACACCTGTCCGGAGGATCCGTTCATCACTTACATCAAAACTTGCTTTGAAGATGTTGGCCATTTTTTCTGAACCAACGACAACATAATCGAATCGCTGATAAACTTTATCAAAACGTTTTTTCGATCGAAGGGAGCGCTGAGCGACAGAAGGATCCATTAATCCAAATTTTTTAATCGCGCCAGCTGCATGCCATAGCTGAATGCACATTACATTAGCTTTGAAGTTCATGACGGACAAACATCCGAAGTAATTATCAACAAAGACTACTTTAGATGTGGCTAAGTGATAGATAGATCGTAGTAAATGTATTAAATTCTTTGATTGAAAACTTAAAACTTTTATCGTCGTAAAACGACTAAAATCAGTTTGACACTGTGGCGTTTTTAAAATGACCACTTGACCTTGATACGATTTTAGAAGCTCCTTCGTGACATAATAAGTATTATCCCCAAACGTTGCAATAAAAGTGGTTTTCTCCTTTTGCGGAAAAAGTTTAAAGATGTTAAAGATCACCCTGAAAAGAAAAAGGTAGATCGAAATAACAATCTCTCTAGCCATTTTGTACCTTAAGTAAATCTTTTTTCATTTTCGAAGTAGAGATGCCGACTGTACGAGGCAAATAGATAACTTCGCAATATTCTTTCAAGAAGTCAAATTTCCCTTCCCAATCATCACCCATGACGAAGATATCAATCTTATTATCGACTACATCACTAATTTTTTGCGCCCAATCATTTTCAGGAATGACTGCATCTACATACCGAATCGCATCTAAGATAACTTTACGAGTTTCATAACTATGATAAGCCTTCTTATCTTTCAATTCATTAAATTCGTCAGAAGAAATCGCCACAGTTAAATGATCTCCTAAATCCTTCGCACGTCTCAGTAAATTTATATGGCCGTTATGAAGTAAGTCAAACGTGCCGTAGGTCAAAACTTTTTTCATATTAAATCCTCCTATGAAACTTTTTTTCTTATTTATAAAATTCTTTATTATCGACAACTAAAGCAATAATACTAACATTGTATAAACTTTCGGGAAAAAATTCAAGTGATAATTATTGTCAATAAAAAAATATGAGGTTAAATAGCCTTTTTTATCGTAATATATCGCTCAGTTCAGCAAATACATCTGCATTGACAGCTAATTCCCCACCAAGGATGTTAACTTGACGATAATTAGTAGTAATGATGTTATCTTTTGTTATGTCACGAATTTTGGCACCGACCAAAAGTACGCCAACACTCTGCCTCGCTGCTAAAGCTCCACCAGAAAGGCCGTCTTGAAAGCGTTCAGAAGTTGCGACATATACTTTATCAGTATTTGGTTGAAAATAATTAAAGACTTTAATATTCGTATCAAACATTGTTTGGCCTGCAATTCGCTTTGGGGCAGGTAGTAGTTTTTCGACAGCACTAGAAATCGCAAGCTCACCACCAATTACTAAGGTTTCCTTTACACCTAACTCATGTAAGGCCCTCTGTGTAGCGGAAGGTAAGTTTTTAGTATTTGCTAATAAAATAGGGATTCCGTGAACTCCAGCGTAGGATGCTACCGATAAAGCATCTTGGAATCTGTTGTCACTGACGATAATCGCAATACCAGAACCGTTTGGAGCGACTTCTTTGGCAATCAGTTCGGCAGTCGCATGCATATTAGCGCCAGCCAATCTGGTAACTTTGATTCCTAAATTAGTAATCGCAGTTTCAACTCCTTTTTCAATCGCTAAATGACCGCCAAGGATAATAACCTGTTTCGCTTCTAATCGTTGTAACTCAGCTTTCGTGAAAGTATCTAAGCGATTGCTCCTTGATAATAAGAGTGGGGCATCATGTTTAGTTGCTAAAGGGACACCAGTTAAGGCGTCTGAAAAACGATCACCTCGAGCTAAAATAACAACATCTGATTTATCCCAACCTTCTTGACTGATTAAGGCAGACGTTTCGTAAAGGTTCACACCGCCAATTCTCGATATCTGTGCAGGGGTAATGTCTACATATTTCACAAAACCATGTCCATACCAAGGATCCCGACCAGCGTTTCCAAGATCTATTGTATATTTTTTTAACTCATTTCTAAGCTCGACATTCATCATTTCCGGATGCATTTGCTTTAAAATCGCCAACATACCAGATATATGAGGAGTGGCAAAAGAAGTTCCGCTTGCATTTGCGTACTGATTATCAAGATACGTACTAATAATATTTATACCAGGAGCTGAAAATTCAATTTCTTTGCCAGTTGAAGAGAAACTGGCTCTAGTCAAGCTCTCATCAACTGCAGAAATAGCAATGACACTTTCATATTTTGCCGGATAGTTGACACTGTTGCCGGTGCCATTCAAATTTCCAGTATTGCCAGCAGCAGCGACCATCGTGATTCCAAGGTCATAAGCAACATCGATGATATCTTTTAATGCGGCAATATTGCTATCAGTACCTAAACTAAAGTTGATAATATCGATGTCATTGATAATCGACCATTCAATGGCATTTAAAACAGTCAGTAGCGTTCCTTTTCCATTTTCGTCTAAAGCTTTGACGGCATAAATCTTGACGTCAGGAGCTATCCCGACAATTCCCTTACCATTATTATTATCTTTTGCGGCAATCGTACCCGCCACATGAGTCCCGTGACCATTATCATCTGCCCAAGAACCGTTATAGCTTACGGTAGAGACCCCGCCGGCAATAAGCAAATTAGGATGGGGAGAAATACCAGTATCGATTACCGCTACTTTAACATCTTTACCCGTATAGCCGTCATTCCAGGTGGACTTCGGGTTTACTTCATTGATGTTCCATTGATAATGATCATCTGTACTATCGATCACATTCATATTTAAATAGATTTGTGTTTCAGGGTTCACTATGAAACCCTGATCTATGATCGTAAAACTACAATTTTTTTCTACACTTTTAATATTTGGATTTTCTGCCAATGCGATGATGTCTTTTTCTATTAAAGATACGACTAGTGCTGGTATAGAAGAAAATTGATGACTGATGTCATTGGTAATTTCTTTAATAGCGGCTTTACCAATATCATTTTTGTAAATAATTATTACTTCTTCTTTAAGAGATTTACTTTCTGTAGTAGGTACTACTAGCATAGTAGTCAGTACGAGTATAATAGCTAGAAAAAAGAAATATGTTTTTCCTGTTAAGTTCATTGATATATCACTCCTTTTATAAAAAAATTTACTTTTTAGGAAAAGTATACCAAAAAAAGTAGAGTTAAAAGTAGATTTATAAGTATTTTTATAACAGACTAAAGAGTGATCAAAATTATCTTATCTTAACTATAACTAAAATTAGGATATATAGCCCAAAGAAAACTAGTGTATAATGTGATATCATAGCGAATAAAGGAGAATAATGGAAACATTGGTATTAAATTTTCGGATTTTTTGTTTTAAGATACTTTCGTGTTAGCTAATGACACTATAAGTATATAAGTAGCTTGATAGTTTATTAGTATGAAAAAAGGATTATTTATCAACTTTTTTATAATAATCAACTTCTTTTTAACCATTTAGAACATTTACATAAGGATTAAAATTTATAGAAGGAGGAAATTAAATGAGAAAGTTAGTAAAAGTAGCTAGTTTAACATTAATGATCGCTTTCCTATTGAACTACTTACCGGCGGAAGTGCAGCAAAATTTATTTAAGAACAACTCTGAAGTAAACGCAGTTGAATTGTTATCAAATGCGAATGAGAGACTAATGCAAGTTCGATTAAAAAATTATTTAGGGGATAAGACAACGATTCCGATTAAATTCACTGGTAATTATCAAGTCTTTGAGGATGCGAAAATTGTTTTGGAAGCTAATAAAGAATATCAAATAAAGCTAAGTGGTGGTAAATTACAGTTATTTGATGGGTCTACTCTTCTTAAAACCTTTACTTCCGTGTTTACGCTAATTCCAGAAAGATATTATGAAGATAATTACATGGCTGAGTACATATTTATTGACAAGAGAGCTTATCTAGGTCAGATCCAATTTACTGTAGAAAACAGCAAATTTATTCGTCCAATTAATACACTTCGTCTTGAAGATTATTTAAAGAGCGTCGTCCCGCATGAGATGCCAGCTTGGTGGGGGAACGCCACCGGAGGAATGGAGGCACTTAAGTCGCAAGCTGTTGCGGCGAGGGGCTATGCCGTGAGACGATCGAGTACAATTATTGATGATACAACATTATTTCAAGTGTACGGCGGGTTTAAAAATTCAAATACTAATGTATGGCACCCAAATACAACACAAGCAGTTAATGAAACAAACGGAGAAGTTCTTTTAACTGGTTTAAATATTGCTGACACCGTTTATTCGTCAAGCAATGGTGGAGTGGTTGAATCAAACTTTGGTGCCTGGAATTCAAGGCAACTGCCGTATTTAAAGGCAAAAGCGGATCCTTTTGATCCAAAGCATAGCTGGAACTTTACCGTTCAAAAACAGCAAATTCAAGTAGGTAATTTGGCGAATCCTAGTTCTTGGTGGAATTCAACGAATGAGCAAAACGCTAACTTAACGAATCGTTTGAAGCAAAGTTTAACAGCACTAGATTCATATAAAGGTACGAATTCCATTAAAGTCAACTCAATTGATTTGATTTCATTTGCAAATATGATAGATGGTGAGCGTTACAAAAATGCTTCTTTTGATCTTTCTTTTTATGTAAAAGATAAAGACGCAGTGAATGTTAAAGAATTACAGGGGCAGACTCGTTGGGATACAAATAAGGAAATTACTCAATTTGGTTGGACTAAGCAACAAGACGTTGTCCTGATTGGGCGAGGTGACCAATCAGCTGATGCACTCACTGGAAACGTACTCGCAGCGAAGTATAACGCACCAATCTTATTAACAAAAAATGATCAATTACCTAGCCAAATGGTGGACGAGTTAACGAGATTAAAACCGTCAACAATTTACATTTTAGGTGGTCCGTTGGCGATTTCAGCAGGCGTAGAGAAAAAAATTAAAGAACTAGCACCAACGGCAAAGATTCAACGTATTGCCGGAAAGACTCGATACGCGACGTCAGTTGATATTGCAAAAGAAATCAATTCTTCAAGTAAAAGCATTATTTTAGCTCCTACTATTGATGGAAATGGCAATGAATCACCTGATGCGTTAACGATTGGTCCATATGCAGGGGTCAATCAAATTCCGATCCTCTTAACAGAAAAGGATGACTTACGATCGGAAATAAGAAACTACATTACCGACAATGCGATAAATCAAGTTTATATAATTGGTGGAGATTTAGTAGTTTCCAATAAAGTTGAAGCAGAGTTAAGAAAGCTAGCAAACGTTAAGGTAGAACGGATAGCAGGGAAAACCCGTTTTGAAACATCAATAAAAATTACAGAACGTTTCCCTTTAAACAGTAGCAAGGTCTTCTTTGCAAGAGGAGATGGCCATATCGATGCACTTGCAGCTGCACCAATGGCCGCTCGTGAGAAAGCACCAATTGTTTTAACGAGAACGACAAGCCTCCCGAACGAAGTAAGGGATTGGTTAATTAAAGAGAAAAATAACGTTAAAGATGTTTATTTTCTCGGTGGCCAGCTAGCGATTGAAGATGGAACACGTGAAGCGATTAAAAATAGCCTAATGTATCGTCTTAATAATGATGGAACAGTAAAACTATTTAATGAACAAGTAACCATTACTACCGCTCAGCTACGCTTAGTCATTGGCGGAAGTGTCATGAAAAGTACGTTAATCAATGCTAACACCCCAAGTTTAAGTAACGGAGTATATACTGTGCGTGGTAGTGGCTTTGGTCATGGCGTCGGGATGAGCCAATACGGGGCATACGAAAGAGCAAAAGCAGGTCAAACATATCAGCAAATTCTTGGGTTTTATTACGATGATACAACGATTGGGACACGATAATATTATAAAAAAGGAGCCGGGAAGGCTCCTTTTTATTTTTTTAGGTTAGCGCGACTATATTAGCTAATCTATGACAACCTAAAAATGAACATCAACGGTAAATTGATTTTTATTTCACCTATACAAAATTCGCTTTGTAATGATTTTTGTAGTGTGGTAAAATATTTTGGTGAAATAAGGACTAATATTAAACAATAAGAGCTTAAGATATTACTTTATTTTTAGAAAGGGTGTTTTTGTGAGTAAGATTAGTATTATTACACCAGTAAAACAAGATGATATTCACTTCACTATAGAGTTATATAAATTATTGTTGGAACAATTATATAAAAATATTGAGTGGATAATTATTAAAGATGGAAATTTCACAATGCCATTGAATAGTGAAAATAAAAAGGCTGACTTCCCGCTTAAAATTGTCAGTAATCAGTTTGAAAAAGGTGTCGCTGGTGCTAGAAATACAGGAATTGAAAATGCTACAGGTGATTTTATTTATTTTCTAGATTGCGACGATTTACTCTCAGAACACACATTAACTTGTTTAGCAGAAAATCTTCAAAAAGAAGAAGTTGATATCGTTATTGGGCACATCACGAAAGTGACAAAGGCACCTTCTTCTTCAAATAGTTATCGTACAATGTTTAATAGACTGCTAAAAGATCGTCATATAAATGAAACTGAAGCGCAAACAAAGCACTTACGTTCATCTTCATTGAATATCTTGTTTAAACGAACATTTTTAATGGAAAATAATATTTGGTTTGATACAAGTTTAAAATTATTTGCTGATGAACCGTTCAATTTCGCTGCCTTTGAAAACGCAGACAAAATTCTTTATGAACAAGATGCGTTTTATTTAAAAAAGACAAGAAATGATCCTGAAAAAAACCCATCACTGCATCAAGAAAACAGTGATGAAAGGGTTAATCAATATCCAATTGCTTATAATAAAGCAAAAGATTTAGTAACTCAAGAACATTTAAAAACTATTTTAGATAATCGCTTGTTGAAAGCGTATTATTATCATTTTGTACGTGAAATCTATCTTGTTAATAACTCAGCATTTCTTATTAATTGGGAGAACGCTTTAAAAAGTATAGAGAAAAAATCACTTGAAAAGTGGAAGAAATATGCTGTTGTTGAGGTAAAAAGTTTATCTTCAGGTCGATATACAATTAGCAAGGCACTTGCTAATTTGAGAATTCTTATAAACGAAATTAAAGTACTACAAAAAAAACCAATGCAACGTAAGAAGACTATCTACAATAATTTATTTTTAAAGTTGCCAATTAAGAATAATATTATTTTATATGAAAGTTTCTTAGGAAAAAATTATTCAGATAGCCCTAAATATATTTATACGTATTTGAATGAACAATATAAAGATGATTATAAACATGTTTGGATTTTTGATAGAGAACGAAATGACCTTTCTGATATAAAACATAAAGTTAAGCGATTTAGCTTTACCTATTTTTACTACTTAGCAACAGCGAAATACCTCGTAAATAATATGAGACAACCTAATTGGTACGAAAAAAGAGCTGACCAAGTTTTTTTACAAACATGGCATGGAACACCGTTAAAAAAGCTAGGAATGGACATCGAAGAGGTGCATATGCCTGGAACAACTACGGAAAAATACAAAAAGAATTTCGCGGATGAAACAAGTCGCTGGGACTACTTAGTCTCTGCCAACGCACATTCTAGCAAAGTATTCAAAAGAGCATTCTTATTCAATCATGAACTATTAGAATACGGATACCCAAGAAATGATAGCTTATATATGGCGGACAAAGAAGTATATGCAACAGAACTTAAAAGTAAGCTTGGTATCCCTCAAGATAAAAAAATTGTTTTATATGCGCCTACATGGAGAGATGATGAGTTCTATGGGAAGGGTCAGTACAAATTCACGTTAAAGCTCGATTTACAGCGCCTAAAAAAAGAGCTTGGAGATGAATATTTCTTTATCCTACGCACCCATTATTTAATTGCTGATCAACTAAATATCGAAGGCGTTGAAGATGTCGTGTATAATGGTTCAAAATACGATGATATTGCCGACTTATATTTAATTTCCGATGTATTAATTACCGATTATTCCTCAGTTTTCTTTGATTATGCAAATTTAAAGAGACCAATCTTGTTTTATGCTTACGATTTAGACAAATATAAAGATACGTTAAGAGGATTTTACTTAAATCATCAAACAGAATGGCCAGGACCGATTTTGAAAACAAACGATGAAGTAATCAAAACGCTTAAAAATATCGAAACAGAATACGCTCCATATCAAAAAAGGCTTGAAGAGTTCCACGAGATTTACTGTAAGTGGGATGATGGTAATGCTTCGAAAAATGTTGCCGAACAGGTAATTGTAAAGCGAAAAGAGTAGAGATTAAAAACACATAAAAAAAACGCGGTATGAATTGTTAACAATTCATACCGCGTTTTTAAATTTCTGCTTTTTCTTTGTCAATTTATTATAAAGAATGTATAGTAGAATTCAATAAAGGTGATAATTACATTCAAGATATATCACCCTTTAAAAATTCGAGTCAAATAGATAAGAAATAACGTTATTGTTTTATAAAAATTGATTAACAGGTGGTTGCAATGAAATTATTTTCTAAATCCAAAGGAAAACTTAAACATCATTTAAGTATTAAGCAAAATAAAGAAGTACTTTCACTAGCAGGTATTTTTAATAACGAAGATTATTTGGCTGAAGAACTATGGCTTTTTTCTAGAAATGAAGGCGAAAAGTTAAAAATTGCTGAAATAGAACCAACAAATAAGTTTCAATTTAAAGTAGATTTAAACAAGGTAATGGAAGAGCTATTAATGACCGAAGAAAGTACCTTTGATTGGTATGTAAAGGTTAGGAGAAGTTACTCAGAAATTGGACAGAAAATAAAAGATCGCGACGACCTTGAAATTATTGAAGAAAATAATCAGAAGATCGCCAAATATTTCATCCGTTTAGGGAGATTTGAAAATACTGAGCTAGATTCGTTACCATACTTCTATAAAAATAGTGATTTTTTGATTAATTATATCACTCTAAAAGGTAATTTTTCGATAGTTCTTAATGAAACATTAAACCTTGAAATCAGTTCACAAATAGATAAATTAAAAACAAAAAAAAATCAGCTGATAATAGAAGGGAAATTATTTACCAAGAATTCCTCGATCGAAAATGCTGAAATAGTTTTAAAGGCAAGAAACCAGCAAATAGAGTTAGTTTCAGGCAAAATAACATTCAGACACTTGAAGGATGAAACTGAAAAAAAATATGGTTTAAATCGTTATACATACGAAGTAGTAATAGAGCTAGATAACATCCAAAATGGTGAAATATTAAACGAAGATGTTTATGATGTCTTTATAAACTTAAAAATTAGAAATACAGATTTAATTAAAATAATCAGAGTTGGAAAGCCGACTTTTAGAGCGAAATATTTAAATAAAGAAGTGTATTGTAAGAATGATAAAGAGGCTATTATTGTTAACCCATATTATACATTCAAAAAATTAAACTTATCTCTTGAAGTATTTCAATATCCACTAGAGACTTATAATTATTTAAGAAAAATGATGCGCTGGTCATGGCTGATTCAGTTATTTAATAAAAGTAAAGATATTTGGATTGTTGGTGAAAAACCAAATAAAGCTCAGGACACAGGTCTAACATTTTTTAAATATTTAAGGGAAAATCACCCGAAAAAAAATGCATATTATGTAATCGAGAAAAATTCTCCTGAAGCGAAAAATGTCGAGCAGTTGGATCAAGTATTAGAATATAAATCAAAGGAACATATCTGGTATACGATTATTGCAACAAAAGTAATTTCATCACATCATCCTGATTATTTATACCCTTTGCGAACATCCAGGTTTAAGAAGAAAGTTAAAGGAATAAAGGTTTTCTTGCAACACGGTGTCATGGGTACAAAAAATATGGTGTCGAACTATGGTAAATCCGCCATAGACTTTGATACGGATGTCTTTATGGTTAGCTCAGATTTTGAAAAAGAAATGATTGTCAACGACTTTGGTTATAATCCAAACGATGTCTTCGTTACTGGACTATCAAGATTTGATACGTTATTCAAAAATGATGTTGTTAAACAGCGAAATTTATTAATCATACCAACCTGGCGTGACTGGTTAGCGACAGTGGATCGTTTTATGGAAAGTGAATATTATCAAAGATATCAAGAGCTGATTCATTCAGAAAGATTACACGATTTAGCCAGTAAGTACAACTTTAAAATTATTTTCTGTTTACACCCAAATATGCAAAAGTATGCTCATTTTTTTGAAGATGCACCGGTCACGGTTATTAATCAAGGAGATGTAGATGTTCAGCACTTGATCAAAGAGAGTTCAATGATGATTACCGACTATTCAAGTGTGGGCTTTGATTTTAGCTTCTTAGAAAAGCCGATACTTTATTATCAATTCGATCGAAATAAGTTTATCGGGAAAATGCCGTCACACCTTGATTTAGATAATGATCTACCGGGCAGGGTCTGCTTTGATTTGTTCACGTTATTAACTGAACTAGAAGAGTATTCAAAAGATAACTTTGTGGTAAAAGAGAAGTATATTAACCGTGCCAATAAATTTATAAAAAATAAAGATACTTCATCGTCAGAAAGAATTTTTAAGGTTATCTCAAATTACACTAATGAAAAAAGTGTAGTACAAAAAAAGGATGAAAATTTATTACTAAAAGAGCTATTCAATAGATTTAGAAAAAGTCGCTTTTACTACCCAATGATGAAACTATTTTATAGAATTGGAACAAAAATAATTCCAGTCGATAAAAAGCTAATTCTTTTTGAAAGTGGTTTAGGAAAACAATATGGAGATAGCCCGAGGTATATTTATGAAGCAGTAGTTAAGAAAAAAATAGGTTACAGTACTGTTTGGGTCTATAATAAAAACCATGAATTTTTAAATCCAGAAACAAAGTCGGTTAAAAGGTTAAGTCCACTTTATTATTATTATTTACTAAGGTCTAAATATTGGGTTAACAATCAAAATTTTCCTAATTATATAGTTAAAAGACCTGAAACGACCTTTTTACAAACGTGGCATGGTACGCCGTTAAAGAAAATGTTATATGATATTGAGACTGTTCAAGGCCGGTCTGAAGGATATGTTGACAGGATTGGTAGCGCGATTAATAATTGGGATTATTTGATTTCACCAAGCGATTATGCAAGCAAAGCCTTTAGGAGTGCATTTCAATATGAAGGTGAGATTTTAGAAGTGGGATATCCTCGTAATGATTTATTTTTCGCACAAAATCAAAACAATACTCTTGTTGGGGATATTGTTCGTAGTTTGAATTTGCCAGAAGGAAAAAAAATCCTTTTATACGCTCCGACTTTTAGAGATAATAAAACAACTAAAAATAACAAGTTCGTATTTGATATAGATTTTGATTTAGATAAATTATATGAAGAGTTTCATGAAGACTATGTTCTCTTATTGCGAATGCATGTTGTAATTAGTAATCGACTATATGTTGATCCGAAATATAACGATTTTGTTTTTAATGTATCTGATTATCCAGAAATGCAAGAATTATTAGTAATATCAAATGTGCTGATAACAGATTATTCTTCAGTTATGTTTGATTTTGCAAATAGTAATAAGCCGATTCTTTTTTACACATATGATTTAAAAGAATATAGAGATAATACAAGAGGATTTTACATCGATTTTGAAGAGGAAGCACCTGGTCCATTGTTGTTTAACACCGAAGAATTACTATTGGCTATTAAAGATTTAGAACAGTTCGGGGTTAAATATAACCAAAAATATAAAGATTTCCAGCAAAAGTATTGTTATCTAGAGGATGGAAATGCTACACAACGGGTAGTAGATAAATTTTTCAAATAACTCAGCTAAATTTTAGGGGGAATCCAATGTTTACACAATTATTTGACAAATCTTCTAAGGAGGAAAGTGCTGCCGGGGGATGTATCGAGTCTGATGATGCAATCAAAAAAGCAAAGTTGCTACTAAGTAATAAAGCGACAAAAATAATCAGTCCACCTGAGCGTGAAACGGAAATAACAGTGATTATTCCGTGTTTCAATGCCCGAAAATTTTTAATTGAAACGTTAGATTCTGTCTTTAATCAATCACTTTCAAGTGATCTGATTCAAGCAATTGTCGTTGATGATAAGTCTAATGATGACTCAAGTGATTTACTCATGGCTTACGCAGATAAACATAGTAACTTAACGATTGTTTTATTAAATGAGAATACCGGTTCGCCAGGAACTCCGAGAAATATTGGAATTGAATTATCTAAATCTAAATACGTGACATTTTTAGATGCTGATGATTATTTACACCGAGATGGGCTAAAAAAGCTGTATGATATTTTAGAAGAAAGTAATGACGATTACGTAGTAGGAAAAACAATTAAAAAAGAGGAGAAACGCGAGACGATTATTGGCGAGTGGCAATCAATTAAAGAACGTCGGAATATCTCGCCACTCGAGGTCAAACATTTCTTCCATCACTTAGGTCCAACGGCAAGAATGCTTAAATTGTCGATTGTTAAAGAGAATAATATTAGATTCCCAGAGTTAAGATTTGGTGAAGATAAATTTTTCTTTGCAAGTGTCCTTTTGTATTCAAAAAGTGTCGCAACGACAACAGACGTAATATATTTTGCGAACAGACTTGAAGAGAACAATGCGTCGCTTACAAGGACGACGGATGTTTTACAAAAAAGAAAAGCAGATTTACAAGTCTTAAAGTTATTAAATGAAATTCAGATGACCATTGAACAAAAAAAGATGATCTTTAATCGAATCTATGAATATGACTTTGTTAGAACGTTTAACAGCCAGTTATTCTTAAAATCAACGAACAAGCAAGAATTTTTCAGTATTCTTGATCAAGCAATTAAAACTACTGAAAATCTAGAATATAATTTTGTTGACGAGTTTGAGAGTGATTTGTATAAGTTAGCGATTACGTTGTATTTAGAAGGAAAAAAAGAGCAATTCATTAAATTATTTGAATGGAATAAGCATGATAAAAACAAGCAATTTGAAATAACCAATGGAATTGCCTATGGAGTACTAGCACTTGAAAACGAGACTATTTATGTAAAACAAAATATGTTTGCTCGTTATTATGATTCTTTCTATCGTGAAAATACATTCCATATTAAATTTGAAATTTACGGAGATTATCTAAGTGATCTTAACTATTTATTGTTAAGAGATAAGTCAAAAGCTAATAATGATAAGTCTTTCCCGATTTCAATGACTAATAATAGGGCTGAAGTAGAAGTGGATTTAAATGAATTAACAAATCTAGATGTTTCTCAATATGCCGTTTTAGTTCGCTATAATGACTATCAAAATTTCAATGTGACAAAGGTCGGTAAAAATAACATTAAATATAATAAACGAGAATATGAGTTCTATACAACTGTCGCAAATAATTTAGGTTTTTCTATTAGAAATAATTAGTAGTAACGTTCAGGGTGAATACAGCCATTCACTGTAAATGATAAACGGGAATCGAGAAAATTTTTAGCGACTATCCTGATTATGCGGTTGAAAAAAGCTCGTCAAATTGACGAGCTTTTTACCTATTAACTAAACATGTTGGTTGCCATTACTTTTTAATGCCATTTTCCAGATTTACTTTTTTGTTACTCCTAACAGTTTTTCGACAACTCTTTTTGCAGCATGCCCATCCTCTAAAGCGGTGAACTTACGTAAAAACAATTCTGGAACAAGATTTTTATTGTTACTGTCACTAATTTTTTTAATTGCGCTAATGACTTCCGTTGTTGTTTTCACTAACGGTCCAGGGGCTTCTTTTTCAAAGTCAAAGTAAAAGCCCCTCAATTGATCACGATAAGAATCAATATCATAAACATAAAAGATCATTGGTCGATTTAAATTTGCATAATCAAAGAAAACAGAAGAATAGTCAGTAATTAATAAATCCGAGATAATATAAAGCTCTCTAATATCGGAATGATTAGAAGCATCGATTACGAAGCCCTTGTACTCAGACAGGTCTAAATTGTCTGAGATAAGATAATGGAGTCTTAATAAAACAATGTACTCGTCACCTACTTGTCTTTTTAGCGCTTGTAAATCTAATGTTAACGAAAATTTATATTTGCCTTTTGAGTGGTATTCGTTATCACGCCATGTCGGAGCGTAGAGAATCACTTTTTTGTCAGTAGGAATAGAAAGTTGTTTTCGAATTTTAGCAACATCAGCTGGCTTGAATGTATATAAAAAATCGTTTCTCGGGTAGCCACTTTCAATCATTTGCTTGTTAAAGCGAAATGCACCGCGAAAAATCTCGCTTGAATACTTATTCGGTGAAATCAAATAATCCCAGCGGCTCGATTCCATTATGAAATTTTTCTTATATTTTTCTGTTGTCGTTCCTGGCATTACTATTTCCTCAATATCGACACCTAATTTTTTTAAAGGTGTGCCATGCCACGTTTGTAAATAGATAGTTTTAGCAGGTTTTGGTGTCCATGCAGGTAGTCGACTATTTGATACCCAGTATTTAGCGCTTGGCATGATCAATAACCATTTGACTGAGAACCTTTTAACAAGGTTAAGATTATAACCAGTGAAGTTATCCACATATCTGGGGTCATAACTCCAGTAACATTGATAGTCTGGATAGTTTTCGGTTATATATTCATAAATTGCTCTAGGGTTGCAACTATATTGTTTACCAAGGAAACTTTCAAAAACAATCACTTTTTCTTGCTTTGGTAATATTCCGACCAGGATAAATAAATATTTATACAAAAGTTTAACGTATTTAGATACACGCTCTTTAATCATCGAGGACATATAACCTTACCTTACCCTTCTTTTAGGTATTTTTGAAAACATCCTTATTAGTATAGTTTAAACTAGTTAGATTTTAAAGGTAAAGCTAATCAGGTTTTATAATTATTGTATTCTACATTTGTTTCAAGTATAATTTTTTAGTATTGACTAAAAGTAGGTTAGGGATGACGCAAGAATGAAATCCATGTACTTAGTAATTCAGGAACAAATCAAATACTTCTATTTAGTTAGAAGATTATCACTATATGAAATCAAAAGTAAAAATAAAAATAATTTCCTTGGGATGGCTTGGGAAATCATAAACCCGTTAATTCAAATAACCATTTATTGGTTTGTGTTTGGATATGGGATTAGAGAGCGACAACCGATCGAGGTTGCAGAAGGAATGTACGTGCCATTTTTACAATGGATGCTACCTGGGATTATCATTTGGTTCTTTTTTTACCAATCAACGATCGAAGCTTCGAAGTCGATTTATACAAGGTTAAAAATGCTATCAAAAATGAAGTTTCCGATGAGCGTGATCCCGAATATAGTCATTTTCGCAAAGTTTTACACGCATCTAATTATGGTGCTTGTAACCTTCCTGATCTTACAATTTTCAGGATATTCTATTAATATCTATTATCTACAAATTGTTTATTTTGCTTTTGCGACCTTTATGTTCATCTATTCGTTAGCGTTAATTACTTCGACTTTAGCAACCTTTGTTAGAGATGTTCAGATGTTTTTGCAAGCAGTTTTAAGAATGTTACTTTATTTATCACCAATTTTATGGACAATCTCGACACTACCTGCTTCAATACAAATTATCATGAAAATTAACCCGCTCTATTATCTTATCGAGGGTTATCGACACGCCTTTTTAGGATTAGGTTGGTACTTTATCGATCAATGGCAGTATACGTTGTATTTTTGGATTGTAACAGTTGCGCTCTTTTTAATTGGATCAATCCTGCATATAAAATTTAGAAAACATTTCATTGACTTTATTTAGTTTGGAAGGGACGTCTATGGATAAAGCTATTGTAGTAAAAAATTTAACGAAAAAATATAAATTATATACGAAACGATCTGAGAGATTCCTCGATATAATCTCATCTAAAAGTTATGGTGAAGATTTCTTCGCACTTAGCGATGTCAGCTTTGAAGTTGACAAAGGTGATGTAGTTGGTTTTCTAGGGGTGAATGGATCTGGAAAATCGACACTGTCTAATATTATTGCAGGGATTATTCCGGAAACTAGTGGAACTGTCTCTGTCAATGGTGAGACGGCCTTGATCGCAGTTGCAGCGGGGCTAAAGGGAGATTTAACAGGAAGAGAAAATATTGAGTTGAAATGTTTGATGTTAGGCTTTTCTCCAATAGAAATTAAAGCAATGGAAGAAAACATTATCGAATTTGCTGAGTTGGAACGGTTTATTGATCAACCAGTTAAATCGTACTCTAGTGGTATGAAATCACGATTAGGATTTTCAATATCAGTTAATATTAATCCAGACATTTTGATCATTGATGAAGCGCTATCTGTCGGTGATAAAGCTTTCGCCGAAAAGAGCTTGGAAAAAATGGGCGACTATAAAGCTAAAGGGAAAACGATGATTTTTGTGAGTCACTCGATTGGCCAGATGAAGCAGTTTTGTGAAAAAATCCTCTGGTTAGAATTCGGACAAGTAAAAGAGTATGGTCCGGCTGACGAAATTATTCCGTTGTACGAAGCTTTCATCAAGGAATATAAAAAAATGTCCAAGCAAGAAAGAGATAAGTACCGTCAAAATGCTTTAAAGAAAAAGGCGATATATTCAAACAACTAGAAAGAGAAGGAAGTATCACCTTTTTAACGCGGCTAGTTTCAGGCGCTCGTGACCAAGTCACTGGCGCCTTTTTTGTGTAATATAAAGTTTATGTTACAAAAACAATAGCTTATTGTTAAGATTTCCGCTATAGTTAAGTAATAGTTGCCACTTTTTAAATTAAGTTGGTATGGAGGATTTTAACATGTTGATTTTCACATTACTTTTATGTTTCATCATTTCGTTTGCAATAACGCCCTTAATAATAAAACTGGCTTTAAAAATTGGCGCAACAGATAAGCCATCACAACGCAAGGTGCATCTGAAGGTTATGCCACGTTTAGGCGGGCTAGCGATATTCATCAGTTTTATTGTCGGTGTCTTAATCATTAGTCCGGATAGCAGTTATCATTTTTGGATTTTGGTAGGAGCTTCAACGATCGTCCTAGTCGGTGTACTAGATGATATTTATGAATTATCTGCAATGAAAAAAGTAATTGGTCAAATTATTGCAGCGCTACTTGTGATTACCTTTGGTGGAATACAAGTAGAATTTATAAACCTACCATTTGGCGGTGTCTTGGAGTTCGGTATTTTAAGTGTCCCAATCACGCTGTTTTGGATCGTTGCAATTACAAATGCAATTAATTTAATTGATGGACTAGATGGTCTAGCTTCTGGGGTAACATCAATAGCCTTAATAACCGTTGCAACAATGTCCTTTATGATGGGCAATATGTATGTATTTGTGTTTTCACTGTTGTTGTTATTTAGTATCTTAGGTTTTATTTATTATAATTTTCATCCTGCGAAAATTTTTCTTGGTGATACAGGATCGTTATTTTTAGGTTTTATGATTGCGGTGTTATCGTTACTAGGTTTTAAAAATATTACCTTAGTAGCCTTAATAGTGCCAATGCTTATATTAGCAGTACCGATCATCGATACATTTTTTGCGATTATCCGGAGAAGAAGGAATAAAGTCCCCTTTTACATACCGGATCGTTCCCATTTTCATCATTGCTTATTAGATTTAGGTTTCACACACAGAAATACAGTACTGATTATTTATTCAGTCAGTGCCGGATTTGGAGTAGCGGCGATTTTGTTTTCAATGGCGACAGTTTGGGGTTCATTATTAATCGCTTTAGTGATAGTAGTAATTATCGAACTGCTAGTTGAATATCTTGGTCTAGTAAGTAAAAGCTATCGACCACTACTAAGCTTATTTAAAATTTATAGAAGCTCGCCAAGCTATGTTTATAAAAGAAAATAAGCTTCACAAACAATAAGCGGGACCACTTAATTTAGTGGTCCCGCTTATTGTTTTTTGGTTAATGTTTAGTTTGCATTACTTTGTTGGAATTTAATATCTAAATGGTTCCTTAAAGTAGCTGAAATTTGGGCAACTGAATCTTCTTCAAGCTCATAGTAATAGATGCGGTTATCTGTTAAGTCATTACCTTTCAGACTTAAAGACTCAATCTCTTTTAAACCTGAACTATATGAATGTAAACTTAAAATGTTTCCGAAGCTTAGATTAGTAGATAAATTTGTTTCGACACTATCCATTAGATCGTCAAATCTGGCGATCGTCGAGAAGGAAGAACCCTTTTTGATAATCGCTGCTAAAATTTGTTGCTGGCGCTCACCGCGACCAATATCTCCACGCGGATCTTTTTTTCGCATTCTAGCAAAAGCAAGTGCTTCTTCTCCGTTGAGATTTTGAAGCCCTTCAGTCAAGGTAATCGCACTTTTACGATCATTACTATCCATTTCTTGAAATGTAAATGGAACGTCTACTTCGATGCCGCCTAATGCATCAATGATTTCGATAAAGGCATCAAAATTTAGCTTTACAAAATAATCAACCGGGATATCGAAGAGATTTTCGACTGTAGCGACGGTCATATCAAGGCCACCAAACGCGTGAGCGTGATTAATCTTATCTAAGTTGACTCTACCTGGTATTTCGACGCGAGAGTCTCTTGGAATATTAATCATCTTTATCGTACTTTCATCTTTATTAAATGTAGCTAAGAGAATCGCATCGGTTCTTCCTTTTAAGCTACCATCTCTGTCGTCCAAACCTAAGAAGAGAACCGAAAAGTTGTCTTTACTAGGGTTTACTGCTTGGTCGCGCTTATCGGAGTGTTCGCCGCGCTCTAATTCATGCTGGGCACTGGCAGTTAAATTAGCCATTTTATTTAAAAAGTAACCTACTGCAGCTCCTGAGACAATAAATAAAGCAAGGAACAATAAGGCGGTCATTTTTAAGCGCTTAAATCGCTTTTTCTTCTTAACTCGTTGTTTATATTCATTTCTGTTATTCTCCATTGTCAAACTCCTTTGGCGTATAAAATAAAAATTCACAAAATAGTTTCATATATTGTTGTTGCAAAAATTTTAATTATTTTACTACTAACTAATATATATTAATGGAATAAAGATGAAACGTAAAGGTTTAAATTCTTCCAAGCAAAAAAAATCTACTCTTCCAGAGATTTTATGTAAAATTTTAGTGAAATATCAATTACTTTGTCAATAAAGTGTGATAGAATTCAATTATCTGAGTAAATAAAGCATAAGACATTAGGAGGCAACAATGGAAGGAACAACGGAAGAAACTATTAGTTTAAAAGAATTATATGAGACAATTAAAAAACGAATTATCCTGATTGTCCTGATTACAGTTACGGCTGTGGCCTTGAGTGCGTTCGTTAGTTATCTATTTTTGACACCAATTTATCAATCGTCAACACAGTTATTAGTAAATCAATCACAAGCAGAACAGCAAAATATTAGTTCCGGTGATATTCGGACGAATATTGATTTAATTAATACGTACAATGTCATTATTAAAAGTCCAATTATCTTAGACAAAGTGATTGGCGAATTAAATCTTGATACATCTGCCGGAGGCTTAAATAGCCAAATTTCGGTCGGTAGTGAGCAAAATTCGCAAGTACTGTTTATCTCCGTGCAAGATCCTGACCCGGCCTTAGCGGTCCGAATCGCCAATACGGTCGCTTCTGTATTTCAACGCGAAATTGTTTCAATTATGAATGTTGATAACGTTAGTATTCTATCTGAAGCAAAATTAGCAGAGAACCGAGCGCCGATTAAACCTAATCCAAAACTTAATATGGCGATTGCTTTTGTCGTCGGTTTAATGGCAGCAGTTGGACTTGCCTTCTTATTAGAATTCCTTGATAACACAATTAAAACAGAACGAGATATCGAAAAACATCTGGGCTTGTCAGTAATAGGCGTCATTCCTTCATTTGACTTAGATAAGGCGGTAGCCGAAAGGCAAGATTCAAGAAGAAAACGGGGTGCGGACATCAGTGCTTAGAAATGGAAAAAAACAACAAACAAGTTCGACGCGCAGCTTAATTACGAAAATTGAACCGCAGTCGCCGATTTCAGAACAATATCGAGCAATTCGAACCAATTTACAGTTTGCGTCTATTGATAAACAATTAAGAACAATTTTGATTACTTCAGCAAATCCGTCAGAAGGTAAATCGACAACGATTGCTAATTTGGCGATTGTCTTGGCTCAACAAGGTAACCGAGTCTTGCTAGTCGATGCAGATCTTCGTAAACCATCCGTTCACTATACGTTCAGATGTCAGAACACTAAGGGGTTAACGAGTGTGCTTACGAAGCAAGTGACGCTAGACGAGGCAATCACTAGTTCGGAAGTTGAAAATCTAACTATTTTAACAAGTGGCCCAATTCCGCCTAATCCATCGGAACTACTAGGCTCGAAAGCGATGGAGCTATTATTAAAATCAGCGGACGTTGCTTATGATTTCATCTTATTAGACACGCCACCGGTATTAGCAGTAACAGATGCGCAACTAGTAGCTAATCTCTGTGACGGGGTCATCCTCGTTGTCAGTAGCGGCAAAACGGAAGTTGAGCAAGGAGTTATGGCAACAGAAATATTAAAAAGATCGAAAGCGAAAATTTTAGGTGCGGTTTTAAACCAAAAAGATATTAAACAAAGTCAGTATTACTATTATTATGGCGAAAAATAAACAAAGCAGGGACAAGTGACCCTTGTCCCTTTTTTCACTAGATTAGGAGGTTTCAAATGATTGATATTCATTGCCATATCCTCCCGACAATTGATGACGGAGCTAAAGATGTAGAAATGGCCTTAGAAATGGCTGAAAGAGCTGTCGAAGAGGGGATAACGACGATTTTTGCGACACCCCATCACGGGAACGGAGCTTTTGATAACTTCAAATCTAGCATTTTGGCGCGGGTTGATCAATTAAATGAATTAGTAAGCGTCGCAAATATTCCCTTAACGATTTTACCAGGACAAGAACCGCGTATCTTTGGAGAAATGGTTGAAGCCTACAAGAACGAGGAATTACTTTCACTTAACGATCATCATCAATATATCCTTGTAGAGTTTCCTGCTAACCATGTTCCCAGATATACAAACAAGCTCTTCTTTGATTTGCAACAGCAAGGGCTAACACCAGTTATCGTTCATCCAGAACGAAACTCAGAACTTATTGAAAACCACGATTTATTATATAAGCTAGTCAAGGGCGGAGCTCTTACTCAAGTAACAGCAGCCAGTGTCACGGGCCACTTCGGAAAAAAAATCCAAAAATTTAGTTTTGAGCTTATTAATCACAATCTGACTCACTTTCTAGCATCGGACGCCCACAACACGACAAACCGAACTTTCCACTTAAGAGATGCTTATGAAAAAGTAGAACAAGAATGTGGTTCTTTTTATCGCCACTATCTCCAAGAAAACCCAGAGTTGTTAGCGAGTGGCCAACATGTATACATCGAACCACCAGAACAGATTAAGAAAAAGAAGTTTCTGGGGATATTTTAGTGGAAAAAGGGGACAGGCACCGTTTCCCTCGAAAAGAGAATGGGAAACGGTGCCTGTCCCCTTTTTCCCGTTTTGGAGGTTTATTTCGTGACTTATCATAGAAGATTATTTTTGTTAGTTTTATTAGATTCGTTGATTGTTATTCTGTCAATTTTTGCTAGTTTTTTTATTTTATCGCCCAATATAAGTTTTGTTACGCCGATACTAGTGATAAGTTCGATTACATTATTTTTCTCCCACCACTTTTTTGCGAATCGTTATAAAATTTATAACAAAGTATGGCAGTATGCGAGTGTAGGAGAATTATCAGTGATCTTTAAGGTCGTAACATTATCGATTTTAATGACTGCTGTTGTTCAGTTTGCTTTTGGTCAAAATGTATTTATCAGGACATTGATGATTACTTGGATGTTACATATTTTATTAATTGGTGGCTCGCGGTTTTCATGGCGTTTATATCGGGATACGCATCTTAAGAGAAGAGTCAATCAAATTCCGACATTAATTATTGGTGCGGGAGCAGCGGGTACAATGGTAGCAAGGCAATTGTTACAAAATCACAATGCGGAACTTTCGCCAGTTGCGTTTATTGATGATGATTTCCAGAAGCAAGGTCTAGAGCTTTTAGGGATACCAGTCCTTGGGACAAGCGCTGCAATCGAACGAGTCATCAAAGAAAATCAAATCAAGCATGTTATTATCGCGATTCCTTCCCTCGGTAAAAAAGATTTAAACGATATTTTTGTGAAATGTTCAAAAACAAAAGCAAGAACACAAATCATGCCAATGTTAGAAGATCTTATCTCGGGAAAAATTTCTGTTAACTCATTTCGTGACGTTGGGGTAGAGGATTTATTAGGAAGAGAACAGGTAGAACTTGATACGGAAACGATTGGCAAAAAACTAACAGAGAAAACGATCCTTGTCACAGGTGCTGGCGGTTCAATTGGTTCAGAGGTTTGCCGGCAAATCTGTCAATTTAATCCGGAAACGATTATTTTATTAGGGCATGGTGAAAATAGTATTTATGAAATTGAACTGGAGTTAAAACGAGCTTTTAAAATGATCAACATCGAAACGGAAATTGCTGATGTTCAAGATCGGGAAAAGATGTTCTCGATTATGAGTCGTCGTCGTCCTGATGTTGTCTACCATGCAGCGGCCCATAAACATGTGCCACTAATGGAGCGGAATCCAGAAGAAGCGGTTAAAAATAATATCATCGGTACGAAAAATGTCGCTGAAGCAGCGAGTGAAGCTGCAGTTGGGATTTTTGTGATGATCTCGACAGATAAAGCCGTTAACCCAACCAGTGTCATGGGGGCAACGAAGCGGATTGCCGAGATGATCGTCCAGCACATGGACATCGTCAGTGAGACTCGGTTTGTCGCCGTACGTTTCGGAAATGTACTTGGCAGTCGTGGCAGTGTTATTCCGTTATTTAAAAAGCAAATTGAAGAAGGTGGACCAGTAACAGTGACCCACCCAGATATGATTCGTTACTTTATGACCATTCCAGAAGCATCAAGATTAGTGTTACAAGCAGGTGCTCTTGCCAAGGGTGGTGAGATCTTTGTGCTTGATATGGGAGAACCGGTGAAGATTGTTGATTTAGCGAAGAACTTGATCAGGTTGTCTGGATATACTGATGAGGAAATTCCGATTGAGTTCACCGGGATGAGACCGGGCGAGAAGATGTTTGAGGAACTTTTAGGAAAAGATGAAGTTCATACCGAGCAAATTTATCCGAAGATCTATGTGGGCAAGAGACCACTAGTCAATATTGGTGTCGCCGAGCATTTGATTAACTCTCATGGTCGTATGGGGCAGGAAGAATTAAGGAATGAATTGTTGGATATCGCCAATTTCCGGAAGACGGGTCAAAGAGTATAGCGAGAAAAGGGGACAGGCACCTTTTCCCTCAAAAGATAGGAGATCGTCATGAAAAAATTGCTATTGGTCATTTTATTTATCATGCTAGCAGGCACTGCCATTTTTTATGGAAACAGCCAATATAAAAATAAATTGAGTCTGACAAACGAACGAGCGCAAGCAGAAATAAGTAGGTATCAGGAAGAGTCCGAAGAACAGGTCTTGCAAAAAGAAATGGAAGAACAAGAACGTTTAGAGAGATTGGTTGGAAACGTCAGTCCAGAACTTGAGGAGAAAATAATGCAGGTCTTGGCTGGCGGTGAGCCTTTAAAAGTAGTCGCGATGGGTTCACGAGCATTAACGGGAAAGGGTGATCTTGTTCCTTGGCCAGAAATTATCGAAGAGCGCGTGAATAAGCTGTACGGGATAAATTTGTTCAACGTCGAAACTCTAGCATTTGGAAAAGATAATACCTTCGATGTTGTTGGCGGTGATAAACATCTAGAAGCAGCTCTGTTAAACCCGGATATCGTAATATTAGAGCCATTTATCTGGAATAATAATGGTTATGCAAGAATGGAAGATACACTTTATCATATTGGTGAAATGGTTCGAGTCTTCAAAGAGGAAAACGAAGACGTTATTATTTTTATTCAACCAGGAAATCCTATTTACAATGCTACTTTATTTCAGCAACAAGTAGCGAGTGTGAAAGAATATAGTTTAGAGCAGGGACTGCTTTACTTTGACCATTGGGAAAAGTGGCCGGATACGAGTGATGAAATACTAAAAAGCTATCTAATCGAAGATGATGACATTCCGAATCAAAGCGGCCATGACTTGTGGGCAGATTATCTTGTCAGATATTTTGTAGCTGAATAGCCTACTTTTTGACTAGGATTTTCCTTACTTAGCAATGGAAAGCAATTGTTAAAAATAATCCTTTCTTCTGACCCGATTTGTGTCATATAATAGATGATAATAGTAGAATCTCCCAAAGGTGGTAAAGGATATGCAAAGAACGGAATCTAGCAAGCTAAAAAAAGCAACAGTGACTGCTTCAATCGCTACTAGTATTGGTTTATTTTTATTATCGCCACAAGCAACAGAAGCGGCTCTTGGTGATCAAACATTGCAGCCAGGGATGCAGCATCAAGATGTCAAAGAACTTCAAGACTTACTAAAGCAAAAGGGCTATTTCACGTTTCATACCTCGACTGGATATTATGGAGATATTACAAAGGCCGCCGTTGAGAAGTTTCAACAAGCAGAAAAACTCACAAAAACAGGAATTGTTGACAAAAATACATTGCAAGCTGTAGTACAGCTTAAAAAAACGAATCTAACAACTTTACGAATCGGCTCAAGAGGACAAGCTATTACTGAGCTTCAGGATGATTTACGAGTGTTAGGAATGTTTAATCGTTCTTCAACGGGTTATTTTGGTTCGATTACAGACACTTCGGTTCGGGAATTTCAGCTTAAACATGGGATTCGGATCACCGGTATTGCAGATCAAGAGACACTGCAAGGAATCAAACGAATCAAGGCTAATGGCTCGCAGCCAACGCCACAAAAGACTAGTACGAGTAGAAGTGCTTCTCCTACTCAAGTAGTTTTAAAGATTGGTTCTAGAGGCGCTTCAGTTTCTGAGATTCAATCGCTTTTAAAAGAAGCGAATTTGTTTGATTACCACACGATTACCGGCTATTACGGTGAAATTACCGCAACAGGAGTGCGTCATTTTCAAAGACTAGCAAATCTGCCCTTAAATGGACAAGCTGATGCTAAAACGGTTGAAGCATTAAAGGATCATCTAAAAAAAGTAACAAAAGAGCCAACTCCAACTACGACACCAACGCCGACATCTCCTGCTACTCAGGTGCCAACGAAGCAAGCTGAAACTTCTTTTCTTCTAAAAGTAGGGATAAGTAGTGAAGCGGTTAGAGAACTTCAACATCAATTAAACTATTTAGGCTATTTTAACCATCGTATAACGGGCTATTTTGGCCCGATTACAGAAGCGAGTGTGAAGGAATTTCAAAAGAAAAATAGCCTTATTGCAGATGGATTAGTAACGACAAGTACGATGAACAAGCTTGTCGAAGAAGCAACCAGTAAACGATTAGCGCCGGTTGTTTTACCATCGGAGACGAATCAAGAGTTTAATGCGATCAATCTAGTTGCTGATGCTTCACAATTATTAGGGACACCATATGTATGGGGTGGAACGACTTCAGCGGGAATGGACTGTAGTGGATTTATTCAAAACGTCTTTCAAAAAAGTAAGATCCAACTACCGCGAACCGTTGCGCAAATGTGGAATGTTGGTCAAACGGTCTCGAAACCAAAAGTTGGCGACCTTGTTTTCTTTGAAACTTACACAAAGGGACCTTCACATGCAGGAATTTATATCGGCAATAATCAATTTATTCATAGTGGTGCCTCTACCGGAGTAACCGTTAGCAATCTTACTACGAATTATTGGAGTAGTCGCTACTTAGGAAGTAAGAGCTATAAATAATAATAAAAGGTAGACTGGAAACTATTCAGTCTATCTTTTTTAAAGGGTAAGGGTGAAAAAGTTGGAAAGGAAAAGTAAAAAGTTGGTTAGTTGGAAAGTTGGAAAGGAAGAGCAAGAGCAAGTGATAAACCAATGCCCATAGGGCTTTTGACCTTCCTAACCAACTAACGGCTAACCAACTAGCCAACTTCACTAAAGGGCGCCTGCGTCCTTTCGTGCCTATAAATATATGATTAAGGGAGATAATTAATTATGCTGAAAATGACAAAATTTTTCCTGCTAGCTGCTTTTTTAGTGGGGGCTGTGATTGTAGGTTGTTCAAAAGAAGAGGAAAAGGAACCAACGCCCGAAGAAGCCTTTGCCGAATACGCAGCTTTCTGGGAAGAAGCTAATTACGAAATGATGTATGAATTACTTTCACTAGAATCAAAAGAAGCTATTAGTAAAGAAGAGTTTGTCCGTAGGTATACGAATATATACAGCGCTATTCAGGCAACCGATGTGACGATTAAGATGATCGTTGATGAAATAGAGATAGAGGAGGAAGAGCAAGAAGAGCAGGAGCCGCCTACAGAAGTCGTATTGAGCTATGAACAAACAATGGAAACACTCGCCGGGGAGCTTTATTTAGATTCCGATATTAAGTTACTACTAGAAATTGAGGAAACAGAAGCTGACGATCTAAAAAAATGGGCAATTGATTGGATACCAGCGATGATTTTCCCGCATTTAGAAGCGGGGGATGAGGTTAGAGTCAGTACGTTACAACCTAAACGTGGCGAACTTGTTGACAGAAATGAAAATGGTTTGGCCGTTAATGGTAAAGTGATTGAAATCGGGATTGTTCCTGAACGTCTACCGGAAACAGAACTAGCCACATTCGAGAAAGTCGCTAAATTACTACAGTTATCGGTTGCAGAAGTTGAGAGTAAACTTAACCAATCGTGGGTTCAAGCAACGATGTTTGTGCCGCTTAAATCGATTGCCCTAGAAGAGGAGCTCTTGCTAGCTGAATTAATGGGCATTGAAGGAGTTACTTATCAGGAGATTAAAGGTAGAGTCTATCCATTAAGTGAAGCTGCAGCCCATTTAATCGGCTATATTGGACCAATCACAGCGGAAGAGCTAGAGAAGTATAGTGAAAAACAATATCATTCTAATTCGTTCTTAGGAAAGACAGGACTTGAAAGTATTTTCGAAGATCAGTTAAGAGGCGAAGTAGGTGGGGTTATTTATATTGTAGATGAGGCAGGCAAGAAAAAAATAACCATTGCCGAAAAAGAGGCTATTGATGGTGAGATCATTCAACTAACGATTGATAGCGATGTCCAACAATCTAGTTATCAACAATTATTAGGAGACAGCGGGACCGCTGTTGCTCTAGATCCACTAACCGGTGAAGTACTAGCTTTAGTTAGTAGCCCTGCCTATAATCCTAATGATTTTGTGTTAGGAGTGACGTCGCAAAAATGGCAAGAGTTAAATGAAGATGAAGAGAAACCTTTGTTAAACCGTTTTACACAAGCTTATACACCAGGGTCAACGATTAAGCCGCTGACTGCTCAAATTGGGATCGAGCAAGGTTGGGACAAATTAGTGAAACGTGTCATTGAGGGAAACGCATGGCAAAAAGACTCTTCGTGGGGAGGGTATCGGATTAGCCGGGTAACAGACCCGAACCACGACGTCGATCTTCATGATGCTTTGGTTTATTCCGACAACATTTATTTTGCGCAACTAGCTTTGGAGCTAGGAGTCGATCATTTTACAGAGGGATTCACGAAATTAGGTTTCGGTGAAGCGTTGCCTTTTGTTTACGGGATGAGCACTGCAAAGATTGCCAATGATGGGATCATGTCGGACACTCAACTAGCAGATAGCGGCTATGGGCAGGGTGAAGTCGTTATTTCAGCGCTACACATGGCGTTATTGTATAGTTCTTTGGTCAATGAGGGTTCGATTGCGAAACCGATCCTACTTGCAAAAGACGCCAAAGCTGAGATCTGGAAAGAGGGATTATTTGATTCAGAGAATGCTAGTTATATTTTAAATGCGCTCGTCGATGTGATTGAATCCCCGCGCGGAACAGCCAAAGAGGCGGAGATTGACGGACTTACTTTAGCAGGGAAAACAGGAACAACTGAGCATAAAGCAAGTCAATCAGAAGCAGGCGAAGAAACGGGCTGGTTTATTGCGATGAATACAGATGATCCAGAGCTGCTCGTATTAATGATGATTGAAAATGTCGAGAATCGTGGCGGCAGCGGCTATGTCGTTCCAAAAGTCCGAAATGTATTTTTAGAAACTCTTCGCGGCGAATAATGACGAAAAAAGGCGAAAAGAAACTAGTACTTACTAACTATAACTATGGTAAACTTAAAAATAGCAAATAATGTCGAGATGTGAAGAAAGTTGAAGAAGGGAATCGGGGACAGGCACCTTTTCCCTTAGAAAAGCGACCGGGAAAAGGTGCCTGTCCCCGATTCCCGTTCTTTTGACCTTTTCCAACTTTCTACTTTTCACTTTTAACTTTCCACGAAATTTTACGAGAGAACATTTGCTATGAAAATATTTTCTCATAAGTTTTCGTTTTTCTATTTTATACGGAGGTGCTGGTATTGACGTTGAAAAAAAGAATCGCTGGCTTAGTTGTTGTCGATTCACTGATTGTCCTTATATCTATTTATATTGGTAATTTTATTCTTGCTCCAACTAGCGAGTTACTAAAGTATCCGATTGTCGCTAGCTCAATAGTCTTATTAATTTCCCATCACTTGCTCGCTTCACACTATCATCTTTATCAAAGAGTTTGGTCATATGCGAGTATCGGTGAGCTATTGTCGATTACAAAGGTTGTTACCTTTTCAGTTGTGATTACCGCTTTCTATCAGGCTATTTTTATTCAAACGATCTTTTTTCGAACGATGTTTATTACCTGGATGCTACATATTCTCTTAATTGGTGGATCAAGATTTTCTTGGCGACTTTATTGTGATACATACATAAAGAAAAGACTTGACCAAAAGGATACCTTAATTATTGGTGCTGGTGCCGGTGGGACAATGGTTGCTAGACAACTGCTTCAAAATTGCGAGGCAGAACTTAAGCCTGTCGCTTTTATTGATGATGACGTGCGCATGCATGGACTTGAAATCATGGGTATCCGTGTTTGGGGTGGTCGCGAAACAATTGAAAGTATTGTCAGTAAGCAGCAGATTGAGCAAATTATTATTGCGATTCCTTCATTAACGAAGGGTCAGTTAAATGATATTTTTAACGAATGTTCAAAAACAACAGCAAAAACGCAAATTATCCCGATGCTTGAAGATTTAATGACGGGGAAACTGTCGATTAGTCAAGTTCGTGATGTTGAAGTTGGAGATTTATTAGGCAGAGAAGAAGTTGAACTTGATACAGATAAGATTGGTGAAAAGCTAACCGGTAAAACAATCCTTGTTACGGGTGCAGGTGGTTCAATTGGTTCAGAGGTTTGTCGGCAAATCTGCAAGTTTAAACCTGAGACAATTATTTTATTAGGTCATGGTGAAAATAGTATTTATGAGATTGAACTGGAGTTAAAACGAGCTTACAAAGTGATCAACATCGAAACGGAAATTGCTGATGTTCAAGATCGTGAGAAAATCTTTACAATTATGAAAAAGTATCGTCCAGATGTTGTTTATCACGCGGCCGCTCATAAGCATGTACCACTAATGGAGCGAAATCCAGAAGAAGCGGTTAAGAACAATGTCATCGGTACGAAAAATGTCGCAGAAGCAGCGAGTGCAGCCGCCGTCGGTATTTTTGTGATGGTTTCGACTGATAAAGCTGTTAATCCAACGAGTGTCATGGGAGCAACAAAACGAATTGCCGAGATGGTCGTGCAGCATATGGATATGATTAGTAAGACGCGATTTGTCGCAGTACGATTCGGAAATGTACTCGGTAGCCGCGGCAGTGTCATCCCATTGTTTAAAAAGCAAATTGAAGAAGGCGGACCGGTTACAGTGACGCACCCAGACATGGTTCGTTATTTTATGACGATTCCAGAAGCGTCAAGATTAGTCTTGCAAGCAGGAGCACTTGCCAAAGGCGGCGAGATCTTCGTCTTAGACATGGGCGAGCCAGTGCGGATTGTTGATTTAGCGAAGAACTTGATTAAGCTGTCTGGATATACAGAAGCAGAGATCCCGATTGAGTTCACGGGAATGAGACCTGGCGAAAAGATGTTTGAGGAATTGTTAGGTAAAGATGAGGTACATGCGGAGCAGGTGTATCCGAAGATTTATGTTGGCAAGACACCGATGGTTGATATTGGGGTCGCGAATCAGCTGATTAAGTGGCATGGTGCGATGGAGAAGGAAGAGTTGCGGGTGGAGTTATTGGATATAGCTAATTTTAGGAAAGTCGAAAGTTGGAAAGTTGGAAAGGGAAATCAAAGTCAAAACCGCATCCGGCTAGAACCGAATCAACATTCTAGCTTAAATCTTTTGAACTTGTTCCAATTTTTGAAAGTAGAAAGGAAAACCTAAACCAAACAAACTAGGAGAAGCTCTTCGAGTTTTTGACTTTTTTCCAAATTTTTACTTTCTACTTTCCAACTTATTGGAGGTAAAACAATGTACTCTGATACTAGTAAATTAATGGTTTGGCAGAGATCACACTCATTAGTCTTAAACATTTATAACATCACCAAAGATTTTCCGAGAGACGAACAGTATGGGTTAACTTCACAGTTAAGAAGAGCGGCTGTATCTGTACCGAGTAACATTGTCGAAGGCAAGGCTCGAGGATCAAATAAGGAATACAAAAGGTTTTTGCTAATAGCCAGAGGATCTCTAGAAGAAGTGAAATATCAATTGTTACTGGCAAAGGATTTGAAGTATATAGATGAAAGAAAGCATGAAGAAACACTAAAAGCGGCTAAAGAAGTTGGCCGATTGTTAAATGGCCTGTTGGTGGCGATGGAGAAAGAGTGAAATGTTGGACCGTAAGGTCCAGCATTAAGTAATGCAGCTCTTCGAGCTTTTGACCTTTTCCAACTTTCCAACTTTCTACTTTCCAACTTTATTATTAGGTAAGGATGAGGTACATACAGAGCAGGTTTATCCGAAGATTTATGTTGGCAAGACGCCAATGGTTGATATTGGGGTCGCGAATCAGCTGATTAAGTGGCATGGTGCGATGGAGAAGGAAGAGTTGCGGGTTGAGTTATTGGATATAGCTAATTTTAGGAAAGTTGTAAGTTGGAAAGTTGGAAAGGGAAAAAGTTGAAAGTTAAAAGTTGGAAGGGAAGGACAAAACCTTCTAAAACCAACCTAAGAACCTAAGAACCTAAGAACCTAAGAACTTAATACTATGCACTAACTTTCTACTTTATTTCTTTTGACCTTTTCCAACTTTCCAACTTTCTGCTTTCCAACTTATTGGAGGTAAAACAATGTACTCTGATACTAGTAAATTAATGGTTTGGCAGAGATCACACTCATTAGTCTTAAACATTTATAACATCACCAAAGATTTTCCGAGGGATGAACAGTATGGGTTAACATCTCAGTTAAGAAGAGCGGCGGTATCTGTACCGAGTAACATTGTCGAAGGCAAGGCTCGAGGATCAAATAAGGAATACAAAAGGTTTTTGCTAATAGCCAGAGGATCTCTAGAAGAAGTGAAATATCAATTGTTGCTGGCAAAGGATTTGAAGTATATAGATGAGAGAAAGTATCAAGAAACACTAAATGCGGCTAAAGAAGTGGGTAGATTGTTAAATGGACTGTTGGTGGCGATGGAGAAAGAATGAAACGCTGGACCGGAAGGTCCAACGTTAAGTAATGCAGCTCTTCGAGCTCTTGACTTTTTCCAACTTTCTACTTTCCAACTTATTCGTGCTTTCGCTTATTTCCGACAAAAAATAGCTAACTTTACCAATTTCTAGTTGACAAAAACCGCGTTAATGAGTAGAATTTGTACTCGTAGGACGGTTTTTTATATTCGGTGAGGGTGAACGATATGCTTGATTATTTAATTACATCAAAAACGCGTTTAAAGCTTATTTTAAAGTTTTTCCTTAATACAGAAACGAAGGGTTATTTAAGGGGTTTAGCGAAAGAATTTGACGAGTCAACGAATTCCGTACGTGTCGAGTTAAATCGATTTGTCGAGGCTGGGTTATTAGATAGTGAGATGGATGGTCGAAAAAAGGTTTATATTGCGAATAAGAAACATAATCTCTTTGATGACATCCATAATATTGTTACAAAATTTGTTGGTATTGATCAGCTGGTGGAACAGATTGTTTCTAAGTTGGGTGATGTCAAGGCAGCTTACATAATTGGAGATTACGCAAGTGGGATAGATTCTGGGGTTATTCAGTTAGTGATTGTTGGTGATGTTGATGGTGAGTATTTGGGAGAGTTAGTTTTGAAGACTGAGAGTATGATAGACCGGAAAATTAGTGTTGATGTGAAGGAAAAGTGTGATGGAAGTATTGTAGATGAAGGGGTTTTGGTTGTGTGGGGGGCTATTTAGTTGGCTAGGAAGATCTTAAACCTAACACAAACAACCTAAGTGCTCTTCGAGCTCTTGACCTTTTCCAACTTTCTACTTTCCACTTTTTAAGGTGATGTCTCCTAACCTATATCAACGGAGGTACTCGGTCATTCTGTGGGTGCTTGTAAACAAGTGCCTTAGACACTTATGTTGTCACTGGTGTGGTGTGAGGTGGGGTTAAATGCCTCATGTTTTAATTATTTCTTCGAGGAAAATTTAGTAGAGGTCATTGGTTAGTGGCGGTGGGTTCTGGTAAGTTTTTCTTGGAAAAGTATAATGCTTGATAGCAAGGTCTTAAATTAACTTATTTTCCAACTTGAGAGATTGAATTGAGGTTGCGAGGTGACTACCGTTAATAGATTACCACGATATATAGATTTATAGTTTCGATAAAACGAGATTATAACACCATATATTGATTCTTTCCTTAACGCATACTGGTCTTGAGGTGGTTATGTGGAATGGGTAAAAAATGTTTTTTGTTCCTAAGAAATCGTGAAAAATAAATGAATACAGATAAACACCATTATCGAGGTGACTGTCGTTAATAGATCGAAATAGTGTTTAGTAGGTTACTAGTTAATTGGAAAGATTTTAATATTCTAGTTAAGTATTAAGCGACTAAAAAGTAGTTTATAAATAGGGACATAACTAGGAAGGAAGTTTTCGAGAATGGGAGATAGAATTTTCCTCTCGTCGCCACATATGAGTGATGAGGGTTATGAAATGGAATATGTAAAGGAAGCTTTTGATACGAACTGGATTGCACCTCTTGGCAAGAACGTCAATGAGTTCGAGAATGAACTTGCAGATAAGGTTGGTAGCAAAGCGGCGGCAGCGCTAACGACTGGGACAGGTGCTATCCATTTAGCGCTTAAAGCTGCTGGTGTTGGTGATGGAGATATCGTGTTTTGTCCAACGTTGACGTTCTCTGCCACAGCTAATCCAATCATCTATCAAAATGCTATTCCTGTTTTTATAGATAGTGATTACGAGACTTGGAATATGTGTCCTAAAGCATTGGAAGAGGCTTTTGTGAAATATCCGGAAGTGAAGGCAGTTATTGTTGTTCATCTTTATGGCCTGTCTGCAGACATGGATAGAATAGTAGAACTTTGTAAGAGGCATAGTGTAGTTTTGATTGAAGATGCTGCGGAGTCTTTAGGTACTTACTATAAAGGGCAGCATACTGGGACTTTTGGTGATTATGGTATTTTCTCTTTCAATGGTAATAAGATCATCACTTCTTCCGGTGGTGGGATGCTTGTTTCTGACAATGAAGAGAGAATTGCCAAGGCAAGATATTGGGCGACTCAATCGAGAGATCCTGCAAGGCACTATCAACATAGCGAATTAGGGTTTAATTACCGGATGAGTAATGTCTCTGCCGGGATCGGTAGAGGGCAATTAAGAGTACTAGACCAGAGGGTTAAGAAGAAGAATTATATTTTTGAGTTTTATAAAAGGGAGCTTGGTGGACTTGATGGTGTTGAGTTCATGCCTAGCAATGAGTGGAATGAACCGAATTATTGGTTAAGTTCTATTACTTTAAGTGGTATGGTTAGGCCGATTGATATTATGGAAGCTTTGGAAAAAGAAAATATCGAAGCAAGGCCGATCTGGAAGCCAATGCATTTGCAGCCGTTTTTTGAGAAGTATGATTTTGTTGGAACGGATGTTTCTGAGAAGTTGTTTGAGGATGGGGTTTGTTTGCCGTCTGATACGAAAATGACGGATGGGGATTTGGAGAGGGTTTGTGAGATTGTAAAGGGGTTGTGGTTTAAGTGATGGAACCTTCTGAAGGTGGTATTTATAAAAGATTTATAAAAAGGCCGATGGATTTTATCTTGTCTTTAATGGCTATTATAGTTCTTAGTCCGGTACTTTTGGTAGTAGCTTTACTTGTAAGAACTAAATTAGGAAGTCCGGTGTTGTTTAAGCAGAAAAGACCGGGTCTGAATGAGAATATTTTTATGATGTATAAGTTTAGGACAATGACAGATGGAAGAGATGAGAGCGGGGAGTTGTTGCCGGATAATGTGAGGCTTACTAAGTTTGGTAGGTTATTGAGGTCAACTTCTTTAGATGAGTTACCAGGAATCTACAACATTCTTAAGGGCGATATGTCGATCGTTGGACCTAGACCACTATTAGTTCAATACTTACCGCGCTACAATGAACATCAAAAGCGTCGTCATGAAGTAAGGCCAGGATTATCAGGCTTGGCACAGGTCAGCGGTAGAAATACGATCAGCTGGGAAGATAAGTTTAATCTTGATGTAGAGTATGTAGATAGCGTTAGTTTTATAGGTGATTGGAAGATTATTTTATTGACACTTAGGAAAGTCTTTGTAAGAGATGGTATTAATTCAGAGACTGCTGCGACGATGGAGTATTTTGAAGGAAGCATAAGATCGGAGGAATAATTAGATGAAAGATATAGTGATAATTGGAGCAGGTGGATTTGGAAGAGAAGTTGCTTGGCTAATTGAAGATATAAATAAAATCAATGAAGAATGGAATATTGTTGGGTTTGTTGATGACAATGAACAAATCCAAGGAACAGAAGTAAATGAATATAGAGTGGTTGGAAATGTTGAATGGTTAAAAGGTCAAGAACTTAATGTGGTAAATGCAATTGGTGAACCAATTGCAAAAAAGGAAATTATGGAAAGACTTGAAAATAGCAATAATACATTTCCAGTTTTAATACATCCAAGTGTTATTTATTCAAACAAAGTTTCATTTGGGGAGGGCTCTATTGTATGTGCTGGTAGCATCATTACAGTAGATATTGAAATTGGTAAACATGTAATCATTAATTTGGATTGTACAATTGGACATGATGCAGTCCTTGGAGACTACACTACAGTTCTTCCAAGTGTAAATGTTTCAGGATTTGTTACAACAGAGGAGTGTGTGAATGTCGGAACTAGTTCCGCAATAATTCAAGGAGTTACTATAGGTAAAAATACGGTCATTGGCGCAGGGGCTGTTGTTGTGAAAGATTTACCTGCAAACTGTACTGCCGTAGGTGCTCCTGCAAAACCAATTAAGTTTCACGATTAGTACGACAATTTTATTTTTCAATATGGAAGATTACTAGTGACTGCAAAACCAATGGTGGTGTGGTATTTCGACATGTAACTGAATTCGAAACTTTTGTAGGAGTTTCAACAAGGGGAGTATAGAGGATGAATGTACTTTTTTTAACACTTCAAGATTTTTCAACAATTGGTGAAAGTGGCATATACACAGATTTAATGAAAGAATACGTGAAAAATGGTCATAATTTGTATATTATTTCTCCAACTGAAAAGAGAAATCAGCAACCCACAATGTTGGTTGATAATGGGAATTACAAGTTACTTAAATTACAAATCGGTAATACCCAAAAGACTAATTTGATCGAAAAAGGTATTTCGACACTTAATTTGGAAACGAAATTTCTAAAAGGTATCAAAAAGTACTTTCTTGATGTTAAATTCGATCTAGTCATCTATTCAACACCACCGATTACGTTACAAAAAGCGGTTGAATACGTGAAAAAACGAGACAATGCAAAGGCATATTTGCTGTTAAAGGACATTTTTCCGCAAAATGCGGTTGATCTCGGAATGTTAAAGAAGACCGGTATTAAAAGCGTTCTATATAACTATTTTAGAACTAAAGAAAAAGAATTGTATAAACTGTCTGATTATATAGGTTGTATGTCTAAGGCAAATGTAAAATTTTTATTGCAGCAAAATCCAGAATTATCTCCTAAAATTGTGGAGGTGTGTCCTAACAGTATAGACCCTAAAATCATAGAAAAAGATGAGAAAAAAATAGCCTTGATTAAAGCAAAGTATAGCATACCACTGGATAAAACGGTGTTCATATATGGAGGGAATTTGGGGAAACCACAGGGCATTGACTTCTTGATTGAGTGCTTGAAGGCAAATAAAGCTAATGACCAAGTTTATTTCGTTATAGCTGGGTCAGGGACAGAATTTACTAAGCTTAAAACCTTTTTTGACTACGAAAAACTAACTAATGCACAGTTATTTTCCCAATTACCAAAAGATGATTATGAAATTCTAGCTAATTCATGTGATGTAGGATTAATATTTCTTGATAGACGATTTATAATACCAAACTTTCCTTCAAGATTACTTTCATATATGCAGGCGTCAATGCCTGTGTTAGCAGCAACTGATGTAAATACTGATGTCGGACAAGTTATTGAACAAGGAGAAATTGGCTATTGGTGTGAGAGTAGTAATGTTGAGCAATTTAGTAAAAAAGTTCAGGAGTTATGTGATATAAAATTAAGAAAACAGATGGGTGTAAACGCAAGAAACTATTTAGAAGAAAACTATACAGCAAAGCACTCATACGAAATAATCATGAGTCACTTTAAATAAACTGAGAGAGGTTTGAATATATGTTTACAAATAAAACACTATTAATTACAGGTGGTACAGGATCTTTCGGGAATGCTGTCATGAAAAGATTCTTAGATACAGACATAAAAGAAATACGCATCTTTTCAAGAGATGAAAAAAAACAAGATGATATGCGAAAAATTTATAAAAATGAAAAACTTAAATTCTATATAGGAGATGTACGAGATTTAGCCAGTGTCAAAAATGCTATGTATGGCGTAGACTACGTCTTTCATGCGGCTGCGCTAAAGCAAGTTCCATCTTGTGAATTTTTTCCATTAGAAGCTGTAAAAACAAATGTACTAGGTACAGATAATGTTCTTACTGGTGCTATTGAAAGTGGAGTAAAAAAAGTGATCTGCTTGTCTACAGACAAAGCCGCATACCCTATTAATGCGATGGGCATCTCGAAAGCGATGATGGAAAAGGTATTTGTGGCTAAAGCAAAGATCGTAGATCCAGATAGAACTCTCATTTGCGGTACGCGTTATGGAAATGTGATGGCGTCTAGAGGTTCCGTGATTCCATTATTTATTGACCAGATTAAAAGTGGACAACCATTAACGATCACAGATCCGAATATGACTAGGTTCTTGATGAGCCTAGAGGAAGCAGTCGAACTTGTAGAATTTGCATTCGAAAATGCTGAAGCTGGGGATATCATGGTACAAAAAGCACCTGCATCGACGATAGGTGATCTGGCACAAGCAATCAAGGAGCTATTCAATGTAGACAATGAAATAAAAATCATTGGTACCCGTCATGGTGAAAAGCTATATGAAACCTTACTTACTAGGGAAGAACATGTAGTTGCAGAAGATTTAGGTGGGTTTTATCGAGTTCCTGCTGATAAGAGAGATCTTAATTATGATAAGTATTTCGTAGAAGGCGATCAGAAATTATCTTCTGAAGATGAGTACAACTCTCATAACACAGAGATATTAAATCTTGAGCAAATTAAAGATAGGTTACTAATGCTGGATTATGTTAGAGAAGAACTGAAAGGTTGGAACCAATAATGAAGTTGCTAGTAACAGGCGCAGAGGGGTTCATAGGTAAGAATCTTATAGCAGAATTAAGAAACCAAGACTATACGAATATCTTTGAATATGATCAGAAAACTGATCCATCTTTACTTGATAAATATTGTAAAGAAGCGGATTTTGTGTTTCATCTTGCAGGAGTAAATCGTCCCAAGGACCAGTCCGAATATATGGACGGCAACTTTGGCTTTACATCGACACTACTAGAAACGTTTAAAAAAAATAAAAACACTTGTCCAGTAATGATCTCATCTTCTATCCAAGCTGAACAGGATAACTCATATGGTATCAGTAAAAAAGCAGGTGAAAATTTGCTCTTTGAATACAGTAAAAGGACAGGCGCAAAAATCCTCGTTTACCGTTTTCCTAATGTGTTTGGGAAATGGTGTAAACCAAATTATAATAGTGCTGTAGCGACATTCTGTCATAACGTAGCTCATGACTTACCGATAACAGTGAAAGATCCTAGTGCGGTAATGAACTTAGTTTATATAGATGATGTAGTCGAAGAACTGATCAATGCTTTGAACGGTCATGAAAACTTAGTTGGAGGCTTTTGTGAAGTTCCAGTAGTTCACACGATCACTCTGGGAGAAATCGTTGATTTGATTTATTCATTCAAAAAAAGCCGTGCAGAACGTTCTATTCCCGATATGTCTAATCCATTCACGAAAAAATTACATAGCACGTATTTGAGCTATTTGCCAGAAGACCAATTTAGCTATGATCTTAAAATGAATATAGATCAAAGAGGTTCTTTCACAGAGTTTATTAAGACACCTGATCGAGGGCAAGTTTCTGTTAATGTCTCTAAACCTGGAATAACAAAAGGGAACCACTGGCATCATACAAAAAATGAAAAGTTTCTTGTCGTAAGTGGAAAAGGAGTTATTCGTTTTAGAAAAATTGACTCAAATGTAGTCATTGAATATTTTGTTAGTGGTGACAAACTGGAAGTAGTAGATATACCGACTGGCTACACACATAATATTGAAAATCTTGGTGATGCCGATATGGTCACGATTATGTGGGCCAATGAGCATTTTGATCCTGTGAAGCCAGACACTTACTACTTGGAGGTATAACGAATGAAGAAATTAAAAGTGATGACAGTTGTTGGTACTAGACCAGAGATCATCAGGCTCTCAGCGGTTATTAATAAATTAGAAGAATCGAATGCAATCGAACACACACTTGTCCATACTGGACAAAATTATGATTATGAATTAAATGAAGTGTTTTTTAAGGACTTTAAGTTAAAAAAACCGGATTATTTCCTTAATGCAGCTTCTGGAACAGCAGTAGAAACGATCGGAAATATCCTTATTAAAATAGATCCTATTATGGAAGAAGTAAATCCTGATGCTTTCTTGGTACTTGGAGATACAAATAGCTGTTTATGCGCAATTGCTGCAAAAAGAAGACATATCCCAATATTCCACATGGAAGCGGGGAATAGATGTTTTGACCAAAGAGTACCGGAAGAAACCAATCGAAAAATTGTTGATCATACAGCCGATATTAATTTAACCTATAGCGATATTGCAAGAGAGTATTTATTAAGAGAAGGACTGCCAGCGGATAGAATCGTTAAGACTGGAAGCCCAATGTTTGAAGTTCTCAACTCGAGAAAAGATGACATTGAGAAATCAAATGTACTAGAGAGATTGGAACTAGAAGAAGGGAACTATTTTGTCGTATCAGCTCATAGGGAAGAAAACATTAGTTCAGAAACTAATTTTTTAGATTTAGTTGATAGTTTAAATGCGATCGCAGAAAAGTATAATATGCCAGTTATTGTTAGCGCACATCCTAGAACTAGAAATATGATTGAAGCTAAAGGGATAGAGTTTAATCCATTGGTGAAAACGATGAAGCCGTTAGGGTTTAATGATTATGTAAAGCTTCAAATAAAAGCTAAAGCGGTGCTTAGTGATAGTGGAACAATTAGTGAGGAATCTTCTATTCTGGGGTTTAGGGCGCTTAATATTAGACAAGCACATGAAAGACCGGAGGCGATGGAAGAAGCGTCGGTGATGATGGTGGGGTTAGGGAAACAGAGAATTTTGCAAGGGTTAAAGATATTGGAGACGCAGGAAAAAGATACATTGAGGCTTGTTGGGGATTATAGTATGACGAATGTATCGGATAAAGTGCTAAGGATTATATTGTCTTATACGGATTATGTGAATAGGGTTGTTTGGGGTGAGTAAGTTGATAGGGGGAGAAAATGTATGAACCTATGGTATTTTATTTCAAAACTAATCAAAAAACTGCACATACCCGCACTAAAAAATTCAATTATTAATAAAACAGCAAAAATAAGCTCATACTCTCATGTTGTAAATACGGAAATGGGTAAATATTCATATATGGGTAATAACTGCACGGTAGTTAATGTCCAAATCGGGAAATTTTGTTCTATTGCGGATAATTGTATTATAGGAGGGGCAAGTCATCCTATTGAATGGGTATCAACTTCTCCAGTTTTTCATGAAGGTAAAAATATTATGAAAAGAAACTTCTCAAAACATACTTATAGTACAGGAAGTTTGACGGTTATAGGGAATGATGTATGGATAGGTAATAATTGTCTAATAAAAAGCGGTGTTAAGGTTGAAGACGGAGCTGTAATTGGGATGGGATCAATTCTTACAAAAAACGTTGGAGCATATGAAATATGGGCAGGCAATCCAGCTCGATTAATTCGTATGCGGTTTAGTGAGGACAAGATAGAAAAACTTTTAGAAAGTAATTGGTGGGAATGGGACGATGAAATCCTTTCCAAAAAAGCATATTGCTTTAATGATATTGAAAAATTTCTGATTACAGAAAAGGAGAATAATACTTGAAAGTATTGCATGTATGCCTAGCGAGTTTTTATATTGATAATTATTCATATCAAGAAAATATGCTACCAAAGTATCATAAAAGACTCGGGTTGGAAGTTGAAATAATTGCTTCACTTGTTTCATTTGATGAGAATGGTAAAAGTTGTTTATTAGAAGAAGGTAGTCAATATTTTAATGAGTATGGCATACCTGTTACAAGATTAGAGTACAAGAAATCTGTAGTGAGCAAAAAATTACGAAAATATGAAGGCGTGTATGAAGCAATATTGAAAGCCAAACCTAATATTATTTTTATCCATGGCTGCCAATTCCTTGATATAAAGGAAGTCATAAAATATATTAAGCAAAATCGAAATGTTAAAGTGTATGTAGACAACCATGCAGATTTCTCGAATAGTGCAAAAACATGGTTGTCAAAGAACGTGCTGCATAAGGTTATCTGGAAAAAGTGTGCTCATATGATTGAACCTTATGTAACTAAGTTTTATGGTGTTCTTCCAGCAAGAGTAGATTTTCTTAAAAATCTGTATAAATTACCCAAAGGGAAAATTGAGTTACTATTAATGGGTGCCGATGATGACAAAATATTAGAGGCAAAAAAAGAAAATAAAAAAATTTTAATAAGAGAAAAATACGGTATAAAACCAAATGACTTTTTAATAATTACTGGTGGGAAAATAGATCCACCAAAGCAACAAACTCTTTATCTGATGGAAGCTGTGCAGCGAATTACAGATGTAAACTTAAAATTGTTAGTCTTTGGTTCTGTAACTCTAGATCTAAAAGAGAAATTAAATTCTTTAGTAGACGGGCAAAAGGTACAGTATATAGGTTGGTTAAATTCAGAAGAAGTATATGAGTATTTCCTCGCATCGGAGTTAGGTGTTTTCCCTGGAAGACATTCTGTTTTATGGGAGCAAGCAGTTGGGACAGGTTTACCTTGTATTTTTAAACACTGGGATGGAACGACTCATATAGATGTGGGAGGGAATTGTCAATTTCTTTATGATGATAGCGTTGAGGAAATAATTAATTCTTTAACAAGTGTAATTGAAGATAATGTAGTGTTTAATAAAATGAAGAAAAAAGCATTAGAGGGTATAGACCAATTTTCATACAAAGAAATTGCGAAGAAAAGTATAGGGATTTAATTATTTCCTAGATTACGCTATTATTATATTAATAGAACCCTTAATAATTAATTATATTTTTGATGTTGAATAGTAATGTCAAATTAGAAGGAGTTTAATATGACTAACCTTTCTATAATAATTCCACACTATAACTCATCAGATTCATTGGAACTACTAATTTCATCAATACCAAATATCGCGGGAATAGAAATAATTGTTGTAGATGACCAAAGTGATTTGAAACATAAGGATAAGTTAGACGAAATAAGAGGAATCAATATTCAAAAAAACATCTTTTTTCATAAGAATAAATCAAATACAAGAAGTGCAGGTACTTGTCGAAATATTGGGTTAAGACAAGCAAAGGGAAAGTGGATATTGTTTGCCGACGCAGATGATTTTTTTGTGAGTAATTTTTATGAAATCATAAGACAATATTTCCAATTAACTAAAGATGTAATTTTCCTTTCTCCAACAAGTATTGAAAGTCAAACTGGAAATATGTCGGATAGACATAAAAATTACGAAAAAATTATTAACAATTATCTTCAGAAAGCGGATCGTAAGTCGGAATTATATTTAAGGTTCAGCTTTTTTGTTCCTTGGTCAAAGTTACTAAGAAGAGATTTTTTAATGGAGAACAATATTTTTTTTGATGAAGTAATTGCATCAAATGATGTAATGTTTTCAACAAAAGTAGGCTATTATATGAAATATTTTGAAGTGTCCAATAAAGTAATATATTGCGTTACTAGAAATAATACAAGTTTAACGGTAAATATTAGTGAACAAGTATTTGATGCTAGGGTAATGGTTCATATTAATTATTGTATTTTTTTAACTGGAAATTTGAATATAGAGGATTTAAAGTTCTTCGACCTTAGAGGATCTGGATATTTATTAAATGTTATAAAATATAGATTAGGGTTAAAAAAATTAGTATCTACGTATTTTCTTTTACGAAAATCAAAAATAAAAGTATTTGATTTAAAGTACTTTAACCCACTTTATACCATTAAAAGGATTACATCTCAATTTATATTATATAAAAAAAATAAAAAATATTTTCTAAAGTGAACCAGTCTCATAATTCGCTTTTTTTAAGAGGCTGACACTTCAAGAAAACATGGTACGTGATTTTTTGAAATTAAGCTGCAATAAATTGTTTTTAGGTTGTATACTTGCATGCCTTAAGCTTGTTATTTTCATTATATTGTAACTAAATCAAAATGAACTTTTGCTCGTTTTCTGGTTCTAAATCTCACATTATTTAACGGAAAGAACTCTTTTAAATTGTTCTTTCCATGCCATTGAACCACGTGCAGGAGCACTATAACGTCGCAAATTGCTCTAGATCTTTATCTTAAAGATTCTTTGACACAGAGAATCATGAGTTAATGGACGATTGGAATCATTCTTTCGATCATGTATATTTTAATATTTGATATTTTTGTCAAACCTATCGTATTGATGTTCTCTGACACAAGTGGGTGTGAATTGTTGATCAAATACAATAGGATCAGATTCATTCTTTTTATTGTAAGCAATAATCGAATAGCCTTTCATTCAAAAGATTTGCTCTTAAATAGGATCATAATCATATCCAGCATCCATTATGACCAACTTCCATTGTAAAGTTGGTAAAGTATTCTCAATCCCTTTTAATAATGGAATAGCCATTTTCCCATCGTTTAAGTTACCAGAAGACATAATAGAGTGAAGAAGAATTGGCTATCTCTATCAATGCAAAATTACCTTTATAGCCAAGCCAAAAAACATTTTTTCCTTCACACACCATTTGGAGTCATGAGGGGTTTATTTCTTTAGTTCAATGTAAGAAATATCTAACTGATCTTAATTTTCTTTTCCAAGATAATAGAGAAAAGCATTTTACAAAAGGATGGGTATTTATTGTTAGAAAATCTCATCATAGCGATGGCTAGGTTCTAAATCAAATAAATTTTTGCGTGTTAAAAAGGCTCTTGGTGTACACTAGACATAAGAGAATTCCTCCCATTCGAATTGGTGTGCTTGACACTTACTAGATTTGAGGAGGTACACCTTTATTATGCTTAAAAACCGTTGAGCTCAGAATTACTAAATTCATTCAAATAATAAATTACTTTAAATTTATGATATTGTATTGTTTTTAAACAATACAATATCCAGTTGAATAGTAATAATTAAATATTTATTTTGGGAATCTTTATTTACATTAGGGGGGTGAAGCATGAAAAATTAATTGTAAAACCGATTATCATCAAAGCAATAAGAGAATACAAAGAGTAGGATTTAAGTTTTAAAGAATTACAGATTTGTTTAGCAAAGGAAAAATTATATTAGTTATATTTAAATAACTGGAGTTGTTTGTTTTGAACATTCTGTTAAAGGTGTTTTTCTTTATAGCGTTAACAGGTTTTTTTATTGGAGGAACTGCAATAAGGATTTCAGATTTTCAATCTTATATAAATATTTTTATATTTTTCAATGGTATTTTAATTATTATCATTTCTTTATTAGTTACAAAATCTAATTTTAAAATTAACATTAATAAATTTACAATTCTTATATTTGTATGCTTTTTGGGCTTAAGTATCTCATCACTTATAAATGGATCTTCTTCAGACTTTCTATTTAGTATTAAATTTTTATTTTTATTTCTTTTTTTTGTGATTGCTTTAAGAAATATACGAGATTTTATTTCTTTTAGAATTATTTCATGGTCGTTTTTACTTAGTAGTTCATTTATAGTTGTTTTATCTATACTAGAAGACCCTCCAAATTTTTTTGCTATACGCCCATATAGTGGTCTATTCGATAATCCAAATTCTTTTGGTTTATTAACAGGCACAATGTTTTCAGTAGTTTTAGTATTGTTTGTTTCAAATATATTTTATAAATTAAATGTTAAACTTGTACTATTTTATTTTAGCTTAATGGTATGTATATTATTATTAATTTCCTTATCTGCAAGCCGTACTTCTTTTGTTACTGCATTATTATTACTATTAATAGTTGTGATTATTTACTGTATAAAATTTTTAAAAAGGAAGGCCTTTAACATCGGTAAGGTCCTTAATATTTTCTTAATTATTCTATTAATTACTTCTTTATCATTTATTTTTATTAATAGTAGCTATTATTCTGTAGTAGAAGAAAGTATTTTTAATAAATTTACACAGAGATCTATTGGTGGTGATGTTACAGCAGGACGAGATAGAATATGGAATAGTATATTATCTGAATCCATATTAATTGGACCAAGTGAATATTCAAGTAATCCAAATAACCCTTCGGCTCACAATACTTTTATCTCAAAAATAGGTAATCATGGTTGGATTGTAGGTATTTTTTATCTAATATTTTGGTTAGTAGCATTTATTCAAAGTATTATTTATTTCTGGAAAAATTGTAGAGTAGATAAGTATGCTTCCTTTCCTTTCGTTTCTATACTAACATTTATATTACTATCGATGACTGAAGTTTTAACAATGAATAGTGCTGAGTTATTGGCGTTGTGTTCTATTGCATTTTTATCCCATAAAAATGGTTAATGTCAGTAGAATTTAAAAATTTTTTCATATAAGAGTAAAGTATGATAACCCTTACTTAATTCATTATTATAGTATAAATTAAGTAAGGGTTATCTACATATGAACGTATGCATGTTCATATTTTGAAGCAAAGGGAAGGTTCTTGCCACTTTAGGCTTCTTATGCTTAGTTAACAGGGTATTCTTCTAAACTTCCAGTGAACTTCGAACTTCAACTTCGAGTACTGTCACCACCCGGTATTTGTCCAAATTTGTAGAATAGAAGACTCGAAGAGTCGAAGAGTCGTTGTCAGAGTAGGACATAATTTCCCGGAATTATACGTGTCTACTACCATGGACGTAAAGCAGATTATGTCTACATTAAAATATTTTATACGTCACTTATATTTAAATTTACGTAACAGGTTGTTATGATATTACATTATAACAAGTGTTAACTTGTTATAAAAATTGTAGTTACTTGGTATAATACGGCCGCTGCGAATTTGAATTCAGTAACTAAAGGAGTATAGAATGAAAAGCAAGTTAATCAAACTAAGTAAAAAACCATTTGTGCAGAATGTAGCGATAGTAGCCACGGGCACAGCTGCAGCTCAAGCCATCACTATGGCATTTGCACCTGTAATCACTCGTTTATATGGGCCGGAAGCATTTGGTGTACTGGGAGTGTTTATGGCGATGGTGGCAATTATTTCACCAATAGCAGCCCTGACTTATCCAATCGCTATAGTGCTACCAAAAAGTGATGCGGATGCCAAAGTATTAATTGGTATTTCTTTATATATTTCAGTAGGGATGTCGGCGGTTATAGCACTAATTTTAGTTTTATTTAATAATCCGATAGTTACTTTCCTGCAAATAGAAGTTATCGCACCTTTTTTATATTTGATTCCTCTGGTGATTTTATTTTCAGCGTTCCTACAAGTTGCACAGCAATGGCTAATACGAACTAAACAGTTCAGAATCACCGCTAGGGTCGCATTCTTACAAGCTTTATTTTTAAACAGTGCTAAAGCAGGCATTGGCTGGTTCAATCCTGTGGCAGCTGTACTCATAATTCTAGCAACGTTAGGTAGCGCTTTACACGCATTGATGCTTTTCTTAGGAGCAAGCCGTTCGCAGCGCAAACAAGTAGAAGAGTTAACTGAGTCTAATACGGTAAAAGAACTAGCCAAAAAGCATAGGGACTTCCCGATATATAGAGCGCCGCAAGTTTTCATTAATGCAATCTCTCAAAGCTTGCCTGTCTTATTATTAGCAAGTTTCTTTGGCCCTGCCTCCGCTGGATTTTACACTATAGGTAAAACCGTGCTTGGTATGCCAGCACAACTTATTGGAAGTTCGGTGGGTGATGTGTTTTATCCTCGGATTGCCGCGGCAGCGAATAACGGTGAAAACCTTACTCGTTTAATTACAAAAGCAACTCTAGGGCTTGCAGCAGTTGGTATCATACCATTTGGAATAATTATCGCCTTAGGGCCCTGGATTTTTGGGTTTGTGTTTGGTGCAGAGTGGGTGTTGGCAGGGGAATATGCTAGATGGATAGCACTTTGGAGTTTTTTTATGTTTCTAAATAATCCAAGTGTTAAAGCATTGCCTGTTTTGTCCGCACAGTTGTTTCACTTAAGGTTTACTATTTTTACTGTAACAACACGAATTAGTGTTTTAGCAATTGGTTATTATGTGTTTTCAAGTGATATTGTAGCAGTTGCTTTATTTGGAGTGTCAGGTGCAATAATTAATATTATATTAATTTTAATTACTCTCCAAAAAGGGAAAAGTTTTGATAAGTTACGGAGGCGTACATAAATGGCAAAAGTATTTATTTGTGGAGATATCGTAAATTACGAAAATCGTGATGGCTTGGTCTGCTCAAAGACTTTGTCTAAGGTGATTTCTGAAGCAGACTACTCTATATGTAATTTTGAGGCACCAATAGATGGTTTTGGTGAGCCACAGCCTAAATCAGGGTCTCATCATTTTCAGAGAAAATCGACAATAGGCGGTTTAAAGGAACAAGGGTTTAATTTGTTATGTATGGCGAATAATCACATAATGGACTTTGGAAGTGCTGGATTAACGGAAACAATCAAAGAAGCAAATAGTTCAGGTTTAGAAACAATAGGTGCAGGGTCTGATTTTGATGAAGCTTATAAACCATTAATTAAGAAAATTGATAATCTAAAGCTTGGTATTATAAATGCATGTGAGGCTCAATTTGGTGTAATTGATTATTTTTCAGGACCAGATCAAGCTGGCTATGCATGGATTAATCATAATAATATAGATAAACAAATTATTGAGCTTAGAAAGAAATGTGATTATGTTATAGTACTGTCTCATGCGGGCTTAGAGCATTATAACCTGCCACAAAAAGAGTGGAGAAGGCGTTATAAGCATTTCTGTGATTTAGGTGCTGATGCAATTGTCGGTTCTCACCCACACGTACCTCAAGGCTATGAGCATTATAATGATTCTTTAATATTCTACAGTCTTGGAAATTTTTATTTTGATTCTAAAAACTATATTAAAAAGGAAGATCGTTCTTACTCTATAGTCTTGCAGTTAGAGAAAAATAAGAAAATTAATTTTGAGCCAGTTTTTCATCACAAACAAGATGGATTGGTTCAACTCTCGCCACCAGATAAACAAATTGATTTAAATTCTTTAAATGCGAATTTGAACGATGAATATGAAATGCTTCACAATGCAATGTCCCTTGCAGTTTATAGTAAAAAAATTAAGTCTAATTTTATATATTCTATATTGCCTTTTCCGTATGATGGCAGATTAAAATCTTCGCTCAAAAGAATTATAGCTACGCTTCTGGGTAGAAAAAAGATAGATAAAGATTTGCTCGCGTTACACCTTCTAAGAAACGAAGCTTATTATTATGCAGCCAAGCATGCGCTTGAATTGATTTCAAAAGAAAAGTATGGTGATAACTAATGAGTGATTTTATTTATTCTAAAAATCCTATATTCAAAGGAAAGTTAACTAAAGAAATTCAAGCTATCTATCATGAGGAAAAACCCGCCATTAGTGAATTTCATGGGAGTTGGGGTTCTTTGGCCGTAAGTTATAATATTTATAATGGTTTTCAACCCTATGAAACTAATGAACATGTTTGTATAGTGCTCGGTGGCCCTGTTCTTTGTTATCAAGATAATAATTTTTTGACAAGTGATGATGAAGTTGCAGGTGCACGGGCTATATACAACCGTTGGATTGCGGGAACAATGCAATGGGATGAAGATCTCAGTGGCCCATTTGCTGTTTTGATTCTAAACAAGAGTACATCAGAAATAAACTGCATTACCGACCTGATGTCGTTTATTCCAGTTTTTATCTACCAAGATACAAGCAATATGATGCTGTCAACGCATGTTAATGCATTGGCGCAGGCATCGGGCCAGCATAATAAAATAGATATAGTGTCACAGGTCGATTTTATTCTTCATGGTGTAGTGACTTTCCCGTTTACAACGTACACTAACCTGAGACAGGTAGCGCCGGCAGAGGTGCATAGTATGCTAGGTGATTCGAAACAGTCGCAATCAAATGCCTACTGGGTGCCCAAAGAAAAATTTCAGTATAAGTCGATTGATCAGGCGGCTATGAACTTAAGGGACGGGTTACAGAACTATATAGACGCCATTGTCAAGGGGATGCCTCATTTAGCCCAATTTATTAGTGGAGGCGAAGATTCGCGTACTCTTTCTGGACTCTTACCGAAAGAGTGTAATCGAGATGCTTTTATATTTCTAGATGGTATGAATCGAGAAGGTAAAGTCGCCAAAAAGGCTGCTAATGCTTACGGAGTCAACTTTAACATGTCGACCCGAAGCAAAATTCATTACCTAGAAATCCTTCCTTGTGCAGATTTAGTAGGTAAGGGTTCCCAGTATATTCATGCTCATACGTTTGGTTTTCATAAAAGTTGTAAGTTGAATGAATATCCTGCTGTATTTGGTGGATTATTTTCTGATGCTCTGTTAAAAGGTGCGCGTATTAAAAAGTTACGTGGGTTAAGTCGGTTTCCATTTTTACCTCAAATAAAGAGACGAAATTATTCTGCGGCTACCCCTTTAAAGAATGATTCGTTTCAGTTGGAAGTGTTAGAAGAATTAACTAAAAGACGACAAGCTCATTTAAAATATGTAAGTAGTTTTCGGAATGAGTCTGCGGAAGAATGGTTTGAGTTGTGGCCTAGCTCCATGAATATGAATATACCTAATCTTCATGCTAATCGTAGACTATTTAAGAGCTATGAACCATTTTTATCTAAAGATGTCGTAAAAATAAGTGCATCTATACCACAAAAGTGGAAGCTTAACCGAAGAGTATTTCATAAAGCTGCCAAGCCATTGTTAAAACCGACAAAATGGTTGCTACATGGTGAAGGACGACTTCCGTATTTCCCATGGTATATTAACAGTTTTGTACAGTTTGTTACGTGGACTTACCGTCAAGTGGGCAGTAGGAGTGGTATTATTAAAGGGAATCAAGGACCTTGGGGTCAGTGGAAGGTAGTAATGAACAGCGCTGAATGGGACCAAGCTATTGATAAATACTCTGATGGATTAAATATAATGAATTCTGCATTTAAGGAAAAAGACGTAAAAAAACTGTTTGAGGATGATAATCTGAATTATATTCAGCGTGTTAATTTGATGCAGACCTTGTATATGAATCATAAAAAGGAAAATTAAGTGTAGGGATTTTTAAATCATGAGCAAGTTTGATAACTTTATTTTTTTACAGCTTGATTTAGCGGCTCAAGCTGGTGTTCGTTATAGTCTTGAAAATCCACTTGCCTATGTAGACTCGAACTTAGTGGGGTTCACGAATATACTGGAAGGTTGTCGTCATCATGGGATCAAACACTTAATTTATGCTTCTTCAAGTTCTGTTTATGGTGCAAATATAAAGATGCCGTTAATCATCCTGTTAGCTTATATGCAGCTACTAAGAAGGCGAATGAATTTAATGGCTCATACTTTATAGTCTTCTTTATAATATACCAACAACAGCCTTACGTTTCTTTACTGTATATGGACCATGGGGCCGACCTGATATGGCGTATTTCTCATTTACAAAGAACATTCTTGAAGGTAAACAAATTAAGGTGTTTAACAACGGCGAAATGATGTTTGATTTTACATATATTGATGATATTGTTGAAGGCATTGTCCGTTTGTTAGACAAGCCACCAATTGCTAAGCCTGACTGGATTCGTTAAATTCCAGATCCGAGTTCTAGCTGTGCATCATATAAAATTTTTAACATTGGTAACAATGAACCGGTTAAGTTAATGGACTTTATAAAAACGTTAGAGCAATTGCTTGGTAAGAAAGGAAGTATGGAATTTTTACCGATGCAGCCAGGTGATGTGAAAGCAACATTTGCTGATATAGATGATTTGAAAAAGGAAGTTAATTTTAACCCATCAGCATCAATTGAAGAAGGTTTAAAGAAGTTTATTGATTGGTATAAGGAGTATTACAAAAAAACTAAAAATTTACAAATTGTAATAAAAATCATTGTATTCTATGATAAACTGCCTATATAGATAGGTTCATAGAGTACATTGATTTTTGATTTTACGAGGAGGTAACTTATGAAGGTCCGTAAAGCAATCATTCCCGCTGCTGGTTTAGGAACGCGGTTTTTACCAGCAACGAAAGCGCAACCGAAAGAAATGCTCCCGATTGTCGACAAGCCGACAATTCAATATATCGTTGAGGAAGCGATTGCTTCTGGGATTGAAGATATAATTATCGTCAGTGGTCGCAGTAAGCGTGCGATTGAAGACCATTTTGATAAGTCATATGAGTTAGAAGAGACGCTATTGAAGAAAGGGAAACTTGAATTATTAGATCATGTTCAAGCAATTTCGAATATGGCCAACATTCATTACATCCGTCAAAAAGAGGCTCTTGGACTTGGACATGCGATTGCCTGTGCGAAATCATTTATCGGGAATGAGCCTTTTGCGGTGTTACTGGGTGACGATATCGTTCAATCTCAAAAGCCTTGTTTAAAGCAATTAATCGAGGTGTTTGACCGTTATCATTCTTCGGTTGTTGGTGTTCAACCAGTTGCAGATGAAGAGGTTTCTAAATATGGAATCATTGCTCCTAATGGGCAAGAAATTGCGCCTGGGGTCATTAGTGTCCAATCATTAGTCGAAAAGCCAAAAGCAGAGGATGCGCCATCTAACTATGCGATCATGGGTCGTTATGTATTACGCCCGGAAATCTTTGAAATATTAGAATCACTCCCGCCAGGAGCTGGTGGCGAAATTCAATTAACCGATGCGATTAATGAATTAAATAGAGTGCAAGCAGTATTAGCCTATCATTTTGAAGGCGTTCGCTATGATGTCGGCGATAAATTTGGTTTTGTCAAAGCTACTATTGACTTTGCCTTACAAAGAGATGACATAAAAGACGATGTCCGAAAATATTTAAAGCAAGTATATGAGAAAGAAAAACTATTGAAATAGTAGTTTAATAAGCAGCAAGGATGTGTAGGGAAAAGTGAAAATTACAATCGCCGGAACAGGTTATGTCGGCTTATCAAATGCCGTATTATTAGCCCAACATAATGAAGTTATCGCCATGGATATTATTCAAGAAAAAGTAGACATGATCAATAATAAAAGATCTCCAATCATCGATAACGAGATAGAGGAGTTTTTAGCAACGAAAGATTTAAATTTAACTGCTACTACGGATAATTACAAGGCTTTTAAGGATGCAGAGTATGTGATTATCTCTACACCTACCAATTATGATCCGGTGAAGAACTATTTTAATACAAGGACCGTTGAAGCAGTGATTGCTAATGTGTTATCGATCAATCCCGATGCGGTGATGGTCATTAAATCAACTGTTCCAGTTGGGTATACAGAGAAAATAAATGAGAAGTTTGAAACTGAGAACATTATCTTCGCACCGGAATTTTTAAGAGAAGGTAAGGCACTATATGATAACTTATACCCTTCGCGTATTGTTGTAGGGGAGCAATCTGAAAGAGCTAAAGTATTTGCTGACCTGTTATTAGAGGGAGCTATTAAAGAGGATATTGACGTTTTGTTTACTAATTCGACAGAAGCAGAAGGAATTAAGCTATTTGCCAATACGTACCTTGCGATGAGAGTGGCCTTCTTTAATGAATTAGATTCATATGCAGAAGCAAGAGGGTTAGATTCGAAGCAAATTATTGAAGGTGTAAGTCTTGATCCAAGGATCGGTGGACACTACAATAACCCTTCATTCGGTTATGGTGGCTACTGCTTACCAAAGGATACAAAACAGTTGCTGGCTAATTATGAAGATGTTCCGAATAACATCATGGCAGCAATCGTAGATTCCAATCGAACAAGAAAAGATCATATCGCCGATAGTATTTTGGCTAAGAAACCTAAGATTGTTGGTATTTATAGATTAACGATGAAGATGGATTCGGATAACTTTAGGCAATCAGCTATTCAGGGCGTTATGAAGCGGATTAAGGCGAAGGGTATAGAGGTTGTTGTGTATGAGCCAGCGCTTTCTGATGATGAATTTTATAATTCTAGGGTTGTGAATGATTTTGAAGAGTTTAAGAAAATAAGTGATGTGATCGTGGCTAATAGGCTATCTGATGAGATTAAAGATGTTGCGGATAAGGTTTATACGAGGGATTTGTTTAGTCGAGATTAGGAGATCGTAGATCTCGGTGATGCCTCGAAAGCTAAGAAGGAACTTAGCTGGAATGCTAAACGTAAGATTAAAGATAGAAAATAGACACCCGTTGAACTGAATGGTTTGGCGGGGTTATTTTTGTTTTCAAATTTTACCACAGTTTTCCGAAAAATTTGGTGCCTGACCCCCGGTGCGGTAGTGTGTTAAAGAGCGGGGGTATGGTAGCGCCTCCTAATTCGGGGGCGCTTTACTCCAAGTAAGAAATACCGAGCAAAATAAGTTTGGACTTTTCAGGTATTATTTCAATAAATAAGGTGAAATTTCAAACGAAATGAGATATGACAAATTTAAAATAGAGTTCTCTTTTCAGCAAACTAAAGCTTTACAAAGGATGATGCCATGTTGTCTAGAAAGCGTAGAGTATGGTACCCAGGTGCTAGTTATCACATTACCGCTCGAGGTAATCGAAGAACCGCCTTGTTTGAAGGTAAACAAGATTACCTCATGTATTTAGCAATCCTCGAAGATGTCCGTTCAATCTATCCTTTTACTTTGCACGCCTACTGTTTAATGACCAATCACATTCATCTTCAACTCCAAACGAAAAACGTCCACATTAAAGAAATTATGAAAGAACTCCATTCTCGCTATGCGGTGTGGTTTAATAAAGAACACCATTATACCGGCCATTTGTTTCAAGGACGTTATGGTGCAAATGTGATTGATACAGATGCTTATTATGTCGAAGTAAGCCGTTATATTCACTTGAATCCTGTTGAAGCAAATATGGTCCACCGTCCTCAGGATTACCGCTGGAGCAGTTACAAGGCCTATATATCAGGCACGATTGATACCCACGTAACAACAACGAAAGTACTCGCTTACTTTCCTCAACCGAGACACATTCATTATCAAGCATTCGTCGAACGAAAAGAAAAATTAGATCAGGTACTGGAGGAATTAAAAAAATGGAAGCCAAAATAACAGTATTAACTGATGTTAAATGATTGAAAGGTGAAGCAAAACTTTTTATCATAACAGTAACCAGCTTATTGGCTTCTTGTTCAACCCGTAACTTACTTTCTTCAATTTCATCCTCAATCGTCATGATTAAACCACTTTAATCTTCCTTTTTACATCGATCATTTCAAATTTAACTGTTAAATCAATTTAAACAATGCTTTATCATACCTAGTATAGGAGGGATGTTATTTTGTCTGCAAAAGTAAATAGTATTGGTTTGAAGGGCTTGGAGGGCTACTTGGTCCAGGTGGTTTTAGGTTTAATAACCTATAATCGAGAGAAGTACTAACCAATGGTAGAGGTTGCGTGAAAATGAGAAAGAGAAATTCTAAATATCGCACAATAAAAATTAAATTTAAGGCCAGTCCAAGTTTTTAATCGAGGAATTGGACTGGAATTTTACTTAGTCTATCATGAGTTAATTAGCCATGATTTGAAAATGGCTAACTTTTATTTAGTATATTTTTTTTCTAACGTTTTGATCGAATGGTGTTATAATTTCTCACCATTTCATCCATTACCCAGTTTGTTCGAGCGCCTGATAATGCTGTGCTTGGGCACTGAATATCGTTCCCGGTTAATTCAGCTACAATAGTCTCTACTAGAGGTTGATGGACCTGTTGTAATGGCTCAAAGCTCCATTCCTCTGTTCCGTTTGCAGTTGTTAATACAATCGGATTATGTCCAAAAGTTGAAAACGTAATTTTTCCCTTACTACCTAGAATTTCGTTCATATCGGCTTTCTCAAACGTAGAAAAACACCAACTACCTACACCATGAACACCAGATTCAAATACATAATTTCCTGTAACGATGTCTTCTGCTTTATAAAAACCTGCTTGATTTGAAACATAGCCTTGAACAGTTTTAATGGGGCCTAATAAAAAATCTAAGAGGTCTAATGTATGGCTTGCTAAATCAAAAAATAACCCACCGCCGGAAATATCAGGTTGAAGTCTCCAAGGGACATCGTTTGAATGAATGATTTCCTCCGAGGCCTGTTGAAACTGGGCGGTGCGAACTAAACGAATATCCCCAATTACTTTGTTTTCTAAAAGCTCTTTTACCTTTAGAAACCGAGGCTGTGCCCTTCGATAATAAGCAACAAATAAGGGAACTTCTGCATCTTTACAAGCATTAATCATTTTTTGACATTCATTGAAATTCCGTGCCATTGGTTTCTCTACATAAACAGGTTTACCTGCCTTTGCAGCTTTTATAGTGTATTCCATATGTGAACCTGGCGGTGTTGCAATGTAAACAACATCCACATCCGGGTCATGAATAAGTTTATCTGCGTCTTCATACCACTTCGGAACATTGTGCCTTTTTGCATAGTCCTTAGCAAGATGACCCGTTCTACGCATAACAGCAATCAACTCTGAGTTCTTCACTTTTTGAAAGGCAGGGCCACTTTTTACTTCTGTTACATCCCCACACCCAATAATTCCCCAACGGACCTTTTTCAATTCCAATTCTTTTCTCTCCTTTCCAACCGTAATTATCCTTATTGTAACATTCTTTTTAAAACCAGGTGTTAAAACCAGGTGAAACCAGGTGAAACCAGGTGAAACCAGGTGCCAGGCACTTAACTTATTAACTTATTGAAACTGATGTGGGCTTTTGGTATGCTGAGGCCAGGAGGTGTTTTTGGTGGGAAGGAAGCCGAGGATAGAGTTTAAGGGTGGCATTTATCATGTTATTCAACGGGGGAATAACCGGGAGTATATATTTAGGACAAGGGAAGATAAGCAGTATTTGCTGGATTTGGTCAATGACTATAAGTCTGTGATGAATTTTGAACTGTATGGATTTGTTTTTATGGATAATCATTATCATATGGTGTTGAGGACGTTGGATACGAGATTGCAGGATATTATGCATCGAATAAATAATAAGTATAGCAAGTATTATAACTTTCAAAATAACAGAACAGGGCATGTTTTTGAGAATAGATATAAAGGTATTTTAGTGACGGATGATAACTACCTTTTTTCTTTACTTCGCTATGTTCACCAAAATCCAGTGAAGGCAAAGATGTGTGAGCGTGTGAACGACTATCAATGGAGCAGTGATCCTTCCTATCGAAAGAATAGACGAGGAGAAATGGTTGATATTGATTTTATTTTAAATATGTTTTCTAAAAATAGACAAACGGCGCTAATTGCTTATCGGAAATTCATGGATGCGGATGAGTTGGAGAAAGCGGATGTGTTTGAAGAAGGCTTAGTTATTGGTGGAAACGAAGAGATTGGTGATGATAAACGACTGAAAGTGATTCAAAGAAGAAGTCTTGATGACATCTTAGATGACGTAACAAACGACACAGTGATTTATGAAGAGATAAAGAGGGGATCGCGGAAACGGTATTTAACGAGCTATAAACGGGAATATATTCTTCGGTCGTTAGCTGCTAATTATACGATGAAGGAAGTTGGAGTAAATATATCTATTAGTGAAGTGGCTGTCTATAAAATACTTGATCGCGGCTAAGATAGCTCTTGAGCCATCTTAGCGGAGTTATTTTATGATGTAGTTAATTCTTTTTTAATCGGTAAGCTTTCCTAGGCACTTAACTTAGTAGGTTCTTCTATTTTACAATGAAAGCGAGGGTCTTTTTAATTAACTTGAACTATTTTCTATACTAGGCACACGAACTTGGGGCGGTTAAATAAGATCTTGATATTTTTTCCTGCTATACAGAACACGCATGACAACAACTTGCTTCTCTTCTTCTCGTACTAAGTAAAACGCAATGTAGTTTTCAATAATAAGCTTACGGTAACCTTTATCTTTTAATATTTCATCTGTAACAAAGCTACAGGAAAAAGGGAAATCCTTGAGTCTCATGATATTTGTTTCAATTTTGTCTATAAGGTTATCAGCGGCACTTTGATTGTGAAGGTCTTCAGCAATATAGCTATAGATTTCATCTAAATCGTCATACGCTTTGGGTGTAATTTTTATTTTGTGTTTAATTTCTTCCATATTTATTTTTTAATGTCTTAAAGACTACTTCCCCATCCAAAAGCTCTGCTCCATTTTTAATTTGTGCTTCTGCTTCCGCTAACTTTTGATATAACTCTAACTTTGCTAAAGATCTTTCGTAAGTTTCCATACTCATGACAACCATATCTCCATAGCCGTTCTTTGTAATAAAGATTGGTTCTTTAACTTTATGGCAGAGTTCAGAAATTTCCATTGTATTTCTTAAATCCTTAATTGGCCGAATTTCAGGCATAATCCCAGCTCCTTATTTCGATATTATGACTTAATTATAGCATTATTATGATAAGTGAACAACCGAGTTTAATATAAAAGAAAAAATGAACGGAGCGATTAATTATTCTAGAGGTATAGAGGTATAGAGGTATCGGAAACCAGGTGCCAGGCACTTAACTTATTAACTTATTGAAACTGATGGGGGCTTTTGGTGATGCTGAGGTCAGGAGGTGTGTTTTGGTGGGAAGGAAGCGGAGGGTAGAGTTTAAGGGTGGCATTTATCATGTTATTCAACGTGGGAATAACCGGGAGTATATATTTAGGACAAGGGAAGATAAGCAGTATTTGTTGGATTTGGTCAATGACTATAAGTCTGTGATGAATTTTGAACTGTATGGATTTGTGTTTATGGATAATCATTATCATATGGTGTTGAGGACGTTGGATGCGAGATTGCAGGATATTATGCATCGAATAAACAATAAGTATAGCAAGTATTATAACTTTCAAAATAACAGAACAGGGCATGTTTTTGAGAATAGATATAAAGGTATTTTAGTGAAGGATGATAACTACCTTTTTTCTTTACTTCGGTATGTTCACCAAAATCCTGTGAAGGCAAAGATGTGTGAGCGTGTGAGTGACTATCAATGGAGCAGTGATCCTTCCTATCGAAAGAATAGACGAGGAGAAATGGTTGATATTGATTTTATTTTAAAAATGCTTTCTAAAAATAGACAAGCGGCACTAATTGCTTATCGGAAATTCATGGATGCGGATGAGTTGGAGAAAGCGGATGTGTTTGAAGAAGGCTTAGTTATTGGTGGAAACGAAGAGATTGGTGATGATAAACGTCTGAAAGTGATTCAAAGGAGAAGTCTTGATGACATCTTAGATGACGTAACAAACGACACAGTGATTTATGAAGAGATAAAGAGGGGATCGCGGAAACGGTATTTAACGAGCTATAAACGGGAATATATTCTTCGGTCGTTAGCTGCTAATTATACGATGAAGGAAGTTGGAGTAAATATATCTATTAGTGAAGTGGGTGTCTATAAAATACTTGATCGCGGCTAAGGTAGCTCTTGAGACATCTTAGCGGAGTTATTTTATAGACTGAGATAAATGTAAATGTCAACCCAAAAGTTGACCATATTAGCAAGTTTATCTCTCCATGGGTTAGCTTCTTCTACTTGAGCAGATAATTTAGCTAGATGCTAGATTTGGAGTTTGTATTCCTTCTTCCTCAATAAAATTTTGCGACTTGTTTAAAGCTTATAGTAACAAATAGTAGAACTGTGATATTATAAAAGAAAAAATGAACGGAGCGATCAATTATGCAAGAGGTATTAAATCAGATATTACAAAAGCTCGACAATATTGAAAAAGATGTTAAAGTTCTAACGGTTGGTCAGGAAAGGATTGAAAGGAAAATAGGTGGTATCCCAGAACAATATCAAAAATTAGAGGATTACTTAGGAAAACAACATTTAACTGTGGACACACTATCAGTTCGTTCAATAGAGCACGAAGCAGAAATTAAGAATTTATATCGTTTAGTAAAAAATTAATAAATATATGTTTACTCAAACCACTGTATCCCCTAATTATTTCTATTCTTCTTGATCAACCGATGATTTTCTTTCATTTATCCTCAATTATCATGATCTATGATCAAAACCTCTAAATCTTCCTTTTTACATCGGTCATTTCAAACTCAATTACCAATTCAAATGAAACAATGCTTCATCATACCTAGTATAGGAGGGATGTTATTTTGTCTGCAAAAGTAAATAGTATTGGTTTAAAGGGCTTGGATGGATACTTGGTCCAAGTTGAAGTTCAAGTGATGGAAGGGGTGGAATCTGTCATTATTGTTGGGCTGCCTGATGCATCGGTTAAAGAATCTCGGGAACGGGTGTCTGCTGCCTTGCATAATATGGGCTATCCGTTAGTAGATAAGAAAGTTGTCGTCAACTTGTCTCCAACAGAGCAGAAGAAAAATGGCCCGTTGTTTGACACGGCGATTGCTTTAGGGGCATTGAAAAGCGGTAAGTTTGTGTCAGAGAGACTACCCACAGATGCAGCGTTCATTGGGGCATTGTCGTTGGATGGTTCAATATTACCGGTTGCCGGAATGTTACCTGCGGTGCTTGCCGCAAAACGGCTGGGGATGAAAAAGTTGTACTTACCTTTTGATCCTAATCTCCCAGCTATCGAAATTGACGATCTAGAACTTATTTACGTGGAAACGGTCGATGAAATCCTTCAGCATTTGGCCGGAAGGCCAGTGCTGTCAGTTAATCGCATCGAAAAAGTCTCTGAAAGTACCGAAATGAACTACGAACGAGATTTTCGGCAGATTATTGGGCATCCTTTTGCGAAGCGCGCCCTTGAAATTGCGGCTGCAGGTGGGCATCATTTGATGATGGATGGACCGCCAGGCTGTGGGAAGAGTTTGCTAGCTGAGACGTTTCCGAGCATTTTACCTCCGTTATCGAAAGAAGCTCAACTTGAAAAAGTAAGCCTCTACCAACTAGCTGGAGCCCCTCTTGAATCGATCTATCTACCACCATTTCGTAGCCCACACCATTCTGCATCAGCGGTTTCCATTATCGGTGGGGGATCGAATCCGAAACCTGGCGAAGTATCGCTTGCCCACCGCGGCGTCTTATTTTTAGATGAGTTAGCTGAGTTTGCGAAGAAAACATTAGATATGCTACGGCAACCGTTAGAAAATGGCAAAGTAACGATTAATCGTGCGCATTCAACCGTATCTTATCCGAGTAAGTTTATTTTTATCGCAGCAATGAACCCTTGTCCTTGTGGATATAAAGGCTCGAATAGCCAGTACTGTAGTTGTTCTGAGAACCAAGTTAAAGCTTATCAAAATCGTATTTCTGGCCCGATACGGGATCGAATCGATATTTTACTTTCGTTAAAGCCCGTCAATTTAAGAGAAACGAATTTTAACGAGATCGAATCATCTGAAATGGTTAGGAACCGGGTAAGTGCAGCTAGAGATAAACAGTATCAAAGGTATGGTAAAACAATCACAAATGGTGAAGTCGTTTTTGACCAGCTAGTTAAAACCAGTCCAATTAGTAGCCGCCAGCAACAAATTTTACAAGAAATTTGTATGGAACATGGTCTAAGCAATCGCGTTCATATTAAAGTGATCCGTTTAGCAAGAACCATTTCAGACCTAGACGAGGAAAAAGTGATATCTGATCTTGCGCTCCTAGAAGCATTAAAGCTCAGGAAAGTGAATATTAAAGAGCTTGGGTGATTATTATGGATAGACAAAAACGGATCTGGATACCGTGGAGATCCAGGGACAGGCACCTTGTTCCACCATATTTTTACAATTGCAGTCTTGAGATAAGGTAGGATGCATTTCACTTATCAAAAATCGACAATAATAACAGATTCCACTTCCTCCATCACTTGAATTTCAACTTGGAATAAGAGCCCTTTCGTCCAATACTATTTACTTTTGCAGACAAAATAACATCCCTCCTTTACTAGGTATGATAATACGTTGATTAAATTGATTTAACAGATCTAGCACACTTCTACAAATTTCGGGGAGTCCAATGACACGGTCTACTGATGCTTCTGATAAGGAATCTAGTGAACGAGTGTCTGCTGCTTTACATAATATGAGCTACTCGCTGGCAGATAAGAAGGTTGTCGTAAACTTATCTCCAACGGAGCAGAAGAAAAATGGCCCGCTGTTTTACGCTTTGATTGCTTAGTGATGGGTGTCACCACCCGATACACTCCTAATATTGGAGTGTTCCCTGTCTACTTTACAGAGATATTAAAGGTACAATGGCGTTGCCGCTCAGTTTTTTGTTCCTTTTTGTGATCAACTCAAAAAAAATTATTTATTGGAGCTGATAAAATCATTATAGGCAAATAAAAAATTGTTCGGAGGATTAAAGATGATACCTTTCGGGAAACTATGGGGGAATATTGAAAATATTTATAAGGGTCATGGATTGAGTATTAATTTAGCTAAAAAATTCCGTGAGTATGAAGGTGAGGTCCTTAATACTATAATAGAAGAAAAAGATAAAATGATTGTAGATACTTTAGATGACATTGTGTATTTAGAGGAAAATATGAATAGTATCTACCGACACGTTGATTTTTTATATCGTTTCAAAACAGAAACTTCAATCAAAAAAAAATTAATGAATCAAACTCAAGTCAGGCAACTTTATAAGGTCTGTAACGACATTATTGGTTTTAGATTTATTATCAGAACAGATTCAGTGGGGTTAATGGAAATAGCAAATAAGTTCATGAGAAGTTGCCCTACCGAAAATATCGATTGCCGTATTCATGATCAAAGAGGTGGAAAAAGAAACGATGACGGCTATAAGGGTATACATGTAAACATCAGAATGAAACATAACTTTGCTTTTCCTATTGAAGTTCAGTTTTGGACCCGATCAGACGCGTTGTTAAATGATTACTTACATGATAAAATATATAAAATAGAGGATGATGAAACGTTGACTAATTATGCAGTTTCATTAAGACTGTGGTTAGAAAATGTACCGCTCGTTCCAGGCAATAATGAGACAATGTCATATGTAGACTATTTATACGAAAAAGCTTATTCAATCGACTTTGGATATGAATTCTAAATAAAAATCTAAAAAAGAAGGGGTGTTCATTATGAGCAAGGTTTACATTTGTTCTACGCACCGTGATACAAAGGCAAAAGTTATCCTTGAATTGTCTACAAGTGCAGAAGCAAAACAAGCCCTTCAACGGATTAAAAGTATAAATCCAAAACTAAGCATTGGGGTTTATGGCTCAAGGGATTTAGCAACATTTAAACGAACACAACGTGTCTTTAAAGCATCTACATTGGTAAAATCAGTAGGAGATTTTGTAGAAGTCATGGATAAAAAGGAAATGGAAACTGTATAAACCTATGTGCCTCCTCTCACTTTAATTTGTAACTTCACCTCGGATACTGAATACAGCCACTATTCTTTACCACCCTTGCCATGGTTCTTACCAATATTCCATCACCAATTGTATTTACCACTGAATGAAAAAGCCCTACAGATTAACATTTGGATAATCTTGTAGTACTTTTCTCTTGCAATAAGTTAATTAGATTTGTTATTGAAGTAAACAGATCAATCCGCATGATCAAAACCTCTAAATCTTCCTTTTTTTACATCGACCATTTCAAATCCAGCTGTTAAATCAATTTTTCCCGTTCTGATGTGTTGAAAACAAGCTGTCTCTGTCAGAGGTAATTTTATCGAATTTCAGCTAAAGTGAGCTCCGAAGCCTAGTTTTTCAACTAGATTTTGAAGCTCTTTTTGTTTTAGTGAGCGTTTGTTAGCCACTGAGACAAACGACTTGGTTAGGAACCTCAGGTGCCTCTCACCAAGCTGGATACCAGCTCCGTTTTTGTCATATTGTTTTCGTGGCACTTGTTGCGATCCCAGCAGCAATCTCACTGTTAAACAAGCGCTACGCAAGCTATTACAAAATTAAATATCGACTAATGAAATATAAGTAACAATTAAGCAATTATTTTTAAAGAGAGATGAGGTACCCTCTATTGTGTAATATTCTTTTGTTTAAGGATATTACCTAATTCTTCTAATTTTTTAATAGAGGTCTCAGAGGTTCGTCTGCCAATTTCAATAACTATAGTTTCAAGTAGGGCAATTGTAGGTGTAATAGAATATTGTTTACTACTGCCTTCAATTTTTAATATTGTTGAAGCGTAAGGAGCGATTGGACATGATAGTAGATCTGTAATAAGAACAACTGGATAGTTTCTTTCATGGCAAAATTTTGCAGCGGCTATACTTTGAGTAGAATACGGGGAATGAGTGATTAAAAATAGTATATCCCCTTCTTTAAACTGAAGAATACGATCGAATATAAATTCACTGTCGTTACTTAATTGTTTGGTCTTAGGATAAAATTCTTCTAGTAAATTGTCGAAGTAAAGAGCGGCGCCTTTTGATGCACGAAGCCCTAAAATATTAATTTTTTTGGCGTTAAGCATTAAATCGATTACTTCATTAAAAGCCGTAATTAAGGAAGTGTTTAATGTTGAATTTAATAGACGGATGATCTCAGGCCAAGTTTGTAATATGGTGCTTTCATTGTCTCCATCGTTGGTCTCAAAAGAGGTTTTCATATGCCACCATGTAGGTAATGATCCATTAATTGTCACTTCATGAAATTCTTTTCTCATATCATGAAAGCTTTCATAACCTAAAACTTTCATGACTCGTAAGACAGTTGTTGTTCCAACTGCCGCTGCGCTAGCCAATTCAGCAACTGTATACATTCCAATAGATTTATAGTTTTCTACAATAAAATCACATAACTGTTTTTGTTTTTTCGGAAGCGTTTCTTTAACAAGAATAATTTGATTAAGAATATCCTTTTGATTATTTTCCAAAATTTCTCAACCCTCTCCAGACTAAATATAGATTCCATTTTATTATACTTTAAATAAAGGAATATATATTTCTTTTTTTTTAAAAATAGTTTAAATATCCCGCGCGAAAGTATATTAAGTTAGATTAATAGTCGTTTTATTTAATAAAAAAGGAACAAAATATACTTTTTATTAAATAAAGCGTTTACATTGTTCCTATTCTGTGCTAATTTTAAGTATACTAAAAATTCAATTTTAAAGTAAATAAGTGAATTTGACCAATAAATTAGTCAAGTCAAGCTCACTCAGTGACGCTAAATCAGCGTTATGAAATTCAATGAAACATAAAATTATTTTAGAAAGGTGGATGATAATAAGATTAAAGAAAAGTTTAATAAAGGAATATATACTTCTTTCACAAAAATTTGGAATTTTTAGTTAATTTGTTAAGTAAGACAAACAGTAATTGGTTGACGAAGGGGGTAAATATGAGTAAGAAAGATCAAGTCCAAAAAATAGATAATGATATTAATATTGAAGTTGCGGATGTTGATGAACTCTATGGGTTAAGAAAGTTAGGAAAAAAAATAAAATATTTAGTCATTACAATTGCTGTGTTGTGGTCATTATTTCAAATGTATACTGCCGGTTTTGGGGTTTTCCCAGCGATGCAGCAGCGTTCAATTACGTTGGGATTTGCATTGGTCCTTATATTTTTTCTATTTCCCAGTAATTTAAAAGCAATTAGAAAGCTCTCTATCGTAAATTATTTAGTTGAAAAAACACCTAAGTGGTCCGGTGTTCCAATATTTGATTGGATTTTTATCGTTTTAAGCATCGTAGTCAGCGGTTATGTATTTATCTTTTTTAAAGATATTGCATATCGAGTGGGGAGTCCTAACCAATTAGATCTGATACTAGGAGCAATAACGATAGTACTAGTCTTAGAAGTTACACGAAGAACTGTTGGTGTGCCACTTGTTATATTAGCGTTAGTTTTCATTGGATACGCCTTATTTGGACCATATATACCAGGAGATTTAGCTCATAGAGGTTATAGTCTCACTAGAATATTTGAACAAATGTATATCACGACAGAGGGTATTTTTGGAATACCGATGTCAGTTATGGCAACCTTCGTTTTTGCTTTCATATTATTTGGAGCATTTTTGGAGGTAGGTGGTGGGTCAAAGGCATTTATACGGTTGGCCTATGCATTAACAGGATCTATGGTTGGTGGTCCTGCAAAAACAGCTGTTGTGGGAAGTGCGATGTTGGGTACGATATCGGGAAGTTCTTTAGCCAACGCCGCAACAACCGGATCATTTACCATCCCCTTAATGAAAAAAGTTGGATTTAAGCCTTCTTTTGCAGCAGGTATTGAAGCAGCAGCATCTACAGGTGGACAAATCATGCCTCCTGTTATGGGAGCAGCAGTATTTATTATGATCGAATTTACAGGCCTTTCATTCGTAGCAATCTTAACAGCTGCAATTTTTCCGGCCATTCTTTATTTTACCTCTGTACTCATGATGGTACATTTTGAAGCAAAAAGATTAGATTTAAAAGGAACTCCTAAAGAATATTTACCAAATTTAGTGCCAGCATTTATTGGCGCGTTACCATTGTTAATTCCAATTATAGCAATAATATATTTATTAATAAGCGGAGTAAGTCCACTTAAAGCAGCCTTTTATGCGACATTGCTATTAATAGCTTCAACATATTTGAGTAAAGAAACAAGATTAAGCCCTAAAAAGATTATCCATGCCCTAGAATTGGGAGCTAAAAATGCAATGGCGGTTACAGCAGCTATTGCTGCATGTGGGATCATTGCTGGTGTAGTAACAATGACAGGACTCGGTATCAATCTGGCCCAATTCATTATAAATGTTGCTAATGAACAATTACTATTAACCTTAGTTATGACAATGGTTGCTTGTTTGGTATTAGGGATGGGCTTACCTACTACTGCAACTTATATTGTTTTAGCTCCTATCGCAGTACCAGCATTAATGATGTTGGATGTACCAATGATATCAGCACATTTGTTTGTATTTTACTTTGGTATATTAACAGAGGTAACTCCTCCAGTTGCATTAACTTCATATGTAACAGCAGGCATTGCACAGAGTAAAGGATTCGAAACAGCTTTACAAGGCTTTAAGATATCCTTTGCCGGATTTTTAGTTCCGTTCATGTTTATTTATTCCGATCAGCTTCTTCTACAGCAACCATTTTCTACGGAACTAATTATTGCTATAGTGACGGCTGTTATTGGTATAGTCTCCTTGGCCTCTGCTCTTAGTGGTTACCTTATCAAAAATATGAACATTCTTGAGAGGCTAATTATGTTAATTGCAGCTGTTGTATTAATCCAGTCTTCGGTCTTAACTGACTTAGTGGGTATTACTCTTTTCTTACTGGTTGCTTTAATACAGTGGTTGAAAAGAGAGAACAATAGTACTAAAGAATTTAAAACAGCTACTTAAAAATTTTAGGAGGAATGTAAAGATGAAAAGTAGATTTTTTAATTTATTAGTTTTAGTAGTAATGATTTCAGTTTTGGCTGCTTGCGGAGGAGATAATGGAGCAGATGGTAGTGGTAATGAAACACAAGGTCGAGAATTTCTTACTATTGTTACAGGTGGAACAGGTGGAACGTACTATCCTTTAGGCGGAGCAGTTGCAAATATTATCAATAGTAATATTGATAACACTAGATCTAACGTTGAATCAACAGGAGGATCGGTAGCAAATATAAGGTTACTTTCTGATAAAGAAGCTCAACTTGCTTTTGTGTCGGCAGACAGTGCCTATTATGCTTATAGTGGTACTGAATTTTTTGAAGGTGAAGATGTCCACGATGGTTTACGCGCTATTGCAAGTCTTTATCCAGAAGTTATCCAAGTAGTTACTACAGAAGCAGCGGGTGTGAAATCATTTGATGAATTAGTCGGAAAACGAGTAGCTGTAGGCGCTGCTGGAAGTGGAACTGAATTAAGTGCAAGAATTGTCTTAAATGCACACGACATCAGCTACGATGACATTCAGGAAGACTTTTTATCTTTTGGTGAAGTAACCACTGGATTGCAAGATGGACACATCGCAGCAGGGTTCGTTTGGGCTGGATTACCTACATCGTCAATTGTTGATTTAGCTTCATTAAATAAGATAAATCTTTTACCAATTCAAGCTTCACGAATGGGAACTATTTTAAATGATTTCCCATTTTATAATGAGGTCGTAATTCCAGCAAACACTTACAATGGTCAAACAGAAGATATTGAAACGATTGCTGCAAATGCGTTGTTAATTACTACAAGCGATATGGATGAAGAGCTTGTCTATGAAATTACTAAATATCTATTCGAAAATGTAGATGCGATTGCTGCAGCTCATGTTCGTGGCGAAGATATCACTTTAGAAACGGCTTTAGACGGAGTGGCAATCCCACTTCATCCTGGGACGATTAGATATTACGAAGAAGTTGGAGTAGATATACCTGATAACTTGAGATAAGAGCAAAAAAGAACGGCTAAAATTATCTGTGAAAAATAGAGAGAAGAATAAATGAAACTGAGTCGATGAGTGGAGAAACAGAACAGAAGAGCAGATGAAGTTGAAAAAATAATTAGCTGAAAAACAAATTATGTGGAGGAGAATTTACTATGGGGAAGATGGATTATTTAAAAGATATGCCAATTACTGTGCTGGGTGCTGGTGCAGTCGGTAAAACCTGTGCAGCGGATTGCACATTGGCGGGGCAAGAGGTAAGACTCTTTGACATGATGCCCTTTGCTGAAAAATCGCTACTCAATGTAGAGAGAACAGGCATTGAGATTGACGGTATCCAAAGAAACTATTATAACTTCAAACGCTCGGGTATCGCTAAGCTTTCAATGATCACAACTGATATCGCAGAGGCACTGAAGGGTGCGGGTATGATCATCGTTGCTGTACCAGCAATCGCTCATGAGATATTATTTCGACAAGTAATTCCGCACCTTGAGGATGGCCAGGTTATTCATATTACAACTGACAACTTCGGATCACTACTTTTTAGAAAGTTGATGCGGGAACTAGGTAACACAAAGAAGGTAATTGTTGGAGGTTGGTCAAGTGCACCATATGGCACAAGAATTGAACAGGCAGGAGGCTTTATGTTTCCGAAATGTGGAATCAAATATCGTGCTATATCACTAAGGGGTGCAACGATTCCTATGACTGATATCGACGATTTTATGGAGACAGTTCCGCTTCTAGGCTGCCTTGATGCCGTTTCAACCGGTGATGGACCTGTTAAAGGTAAAACAGTATTGGATATTGGGTTTAGTAACATCAACCCAGTGATTCACGTCCCTGCAACGTTGCTCGGTGTTTCTACTATGGAGAATTGGGGTAAAATTTTCGGAGATTTTGACAAGAGTGGTTACTCAATGTATGCCCATGCACTCTGTCCATCGATTTGTGAGGTACAGTACAAATTTTATAATGAAGAGATTGCCCTTGCAGATGCGATCGGTGTAGATCTTGACAGATATGAGTACAACGATTTCTTCTCGCGTCGAAGTGTTCTAGCAATTGAATACATGGGCAAGGGTAATATGCACTTGCCATTAGACGAGCCGACGACAGAAGCAAATGCTGGACCAAATAGCATCCATCATCGTTATATCACCGAGGATGTTCCGGTAGGATGCAAGATTTATCACGAACTAGGTGTGGCTTATGGTGTCAAAACACCAGTAATTGATTCGATGATCGTTCTTGCTGGTGCAATGCTTAAAAAGGACTATTTTACCGAGGGGTACACTCTGTCATATCTAGGGATCGACAATATGTCAAAAGAAGATTTACTCGCCTATTTGAATGAAGGAACTTATAACAAATAGTTCGGTGTTAGATAGATAGATAGATAGATAGATAGATAGATAGAGCGCGTTGCTTATTAGTAAGTTAGGAGAGATTTTGTGTCCGGTGCATCTGCGATTATTGGTGTGCCGGTGAAGGGACATTGTATGAATTTTATAACCGATTATAAATTAGAAAACTACATTCTAAATACGACATGGGAGACGATCCCAAAATCAGTACAAGAACGAGCAGTGGTATGTGGAATCGACCTAATGATTGCTTTAATCCTTGGTAGCAAAGGGAGACAGTATGCTACTGGAAAAATAGTTGCCCAAGAGATTGGTAGCAAAGGTGAGATCCCGATTATCGACTCAGACGAGCATTATAATCTCTTTGGCGCAACGCTGGTTCTCGGGCATGCCTCCAATTCATTTGACATCGATGATGGTCATAATATGGTAAGAGGTCACCCCGGAACCTCGTTTGTTGCAGGTATTCTTGCGGCTTCGTTAGAGCGGGATATCAGCTATCGCGAGTATCTTACTACTCTTGTGATTGCCTATGACGTCGCGGTTCGCAGTGGACTTGCTATCCAGGACCATTATAATTATTTACACAGCACCGGTACTTATGGAGCTGTGGCAACAGCAGCGGGAATATCTAAAGTATTTGGATTGTCAAAAGAGCAACTGAATAACGCACTTTCCATTGCTGATTTTCACGCACCACTCGTGCCAGTTATGCGCGCGGTTGAATATCCTTCGATGAATAAAGATGGTGCACCGTTTGGAGCGGTCACTGGTGTTCTTTCGGTCATCGAAACGTTAGCTGGCTATACTGGTAAAACCCATCTGTTAGAGCTTGACGACTATCGTTATCTTCTTGACTCGTTAGGTAGCGAGTTCGAGATTATGAATTTGTACTTTAAGCCATTTACCTGTTGCAGGTGGTCGCACCCACCAATATTGGCTTCACAATGGCTGATAAAAGAGCATAAGATCAGCTATCAAGAGATTAAATCGGTTAAAGTTAAGACCTTTGCGGCGGCAACTCGTCTGAGTAAAATTACTCCAACCTTGACCGACGAAGCACAGTATAATATCAGTTATCCGATAGCCGCAGCAATTGTTCACGGAGATCTTGGTTTTTTGCAAGTAATTGAAGAGAACCTTAGTAATGTTGAAGTTCTTAATTTAATGAAAAAGATAGACTTTATAGTAGATGACACGCTAGAAGCTGCCTTCCCAGAAAAGCGCCAATGTATCGTTGAATTGGTGTTACAGGATGGTAAGCATTATACCTCCAAGGTTTTTGAAGCGATTGGGGAATCTGGAGATGATGTAGATCTAGCTTGGATGACTGAAAAGTTTTTACGTATCACGAAACCAGTTCTCAATCCAAGTGCACAACAACAGATCCTGGGTACACTGACTGATAGTGATAATTTATCAGTCAGACAGGTAATGGCAGTAATCAACAAAGCAATGCGATCATGATAATTCCTATTGGAGATTCGGGGACAGGCACCTTTTCCTACCATATTTTTACAATTATAGTGTTGAGATAGGGTAGGATGCATTTCTCTTATCGAATTTTATAGACCGTGTCACCGGACTTCGCGAAATATTTGTAGAATAGTAGACTCGAAGAATCGCTACCAGAGTCAGAGGTAATTTTATCGAATTGCAGCTAAAGTGAGCTCCGAGATCTAGTTTTTCAACTAGATTTTGAAGCTCTTTTAGTTTTAGTGAGCGTTGGTCATCCACTTGGACAAACGACTTGGTTTGGCAAAGATCTTTCGCCTTTCGACGGTGAGCATTCCGGCAAGGGTGCCGTAGTAATAGGCAATGAAGCTTGTTTTGATCATTTTACGCTTGTAGTGGTAGACGGTTTCTTTGAAGGCTTTGATGATGATTGGAAGAAAGTATTCAATCGGTTCTTCAAATTTTAGTGAGCGATAAACCATTAGGGCTCGATCCCAGAACTGACAGATGTCTTTGGCTCGGCTAAAGAACGATTTGACTATTCTTGTGAATTCACTTGGAACGTAGCTGGGAACGAATGTGTAATCTAGTGTTTCTATGGTAATTGGACGAAGTTCTTGATCTTTTATTTTTGTTTTAAAAGAAATAGCTTCATCGCTGGTTTTGGGGTTCTGAACTGATGCTATAGCAGGATTTTTTGGTTGGGGGCGCTCTGTCAATTTCTGCGTTTGCGTTCCGTCAAAGCGGTGAAAAACATAGACGTTGTGTGAGTAGCCACCTTTTTTTCTTGTTGTATGGTGGATGGTGAGGATGCCGAGTTGGTTTGCTTTTCGGAGCATTCGCTCAAATGTAGAGCGGGAGATACCACCTTTTTCTGATTGCGCGGCAGCGACTAATTTACAAATCCGCGCGTTGCAGATGCCTACTTTTTTGACGCTAAAGCGAGTCAGCATTGTGAAGGCAAGAAGTTCGCCTTTTGTCAGCTGACAGCTATGTTTTTTTAATTGTTGTTTGACTGTTTCGTTAAATTGAGGGATCGATGTAAACTCACTTAAGTGGGAGTATTGGTTGATGTGACCTGATTTCATCTTCGTGCTCCTTTCGGGGAAATAGTCTTGGTTCGGATAAACGGTGTGAGACTCGGATCATCATATAAGACGAGCGTTGGAGTTGTTTTTCAATTGTATAGTAGGAAACTGGCAGGATGATATGTTTAAAGTTTGTAAAGAGGATCTTTGTTTGTTTTGGGTGATTAGGGACTATGTAAGGTGTAATCAAGCGGATATGATTGGGAAAGATCCAAGCGCATTCGAATTCTTTTGGCGAGTGGGTTGGGAATGCGTAGATTTGCTCGAGTTGATCGACTGGTATCGGTACTTTATGTTTTACACCAGTTTGGTAAACGACCGCTGCTCGGCGGCCTTCGTAAGTGGACCCACCTTCTAAGCAGGCAAGTTTGATTAATTGTAATGGTGGTTTCCTAACGTAGCATTTAAAGTTGGGTTCTAGGGCGATGGTGTCATAGTCGGGGTGAGCAACGGAGAGTAAGGGCATTGTGTTTTTGTTTACTTCATAGTGTTCTTGGATACTTGTTTTCATACATTTAACTCCTCTCAATACATACTTAAATTAGAATAAGAAATTTTAAGCCAATTTGGAATTAATCGAAAGTAGGTAGGTGAAGGTAAGGCAAGGTAAATGTGGGTAAAAATGTCGATTTGGTTGTGGTTTTATGATACGAAGTAATCAGATTGTAGTGATTGAAATGGACTGAGGAACTGAGCAGAAGTATAAAAGGTTCAGTCGTTATCTTGTTCTAGCTCAGTTTGAAAGGGATTGATTATTGCGGCGAAAATTTGCATATGATCAATGTTAAAACCTTTAGCTATTTTAACGACAGTATCAACGGTTGGAGCTGTTTTACCATTTTCGATTCGACTAATTGATACGGCATGAAGACCGCAACGATATGCAAACTCTTCTTGACGAAGGCCTAGTTTTTCTCTGCGACTTTTCACAAACTCAGCAAATCGCACTTTTATTAACTTTTGTTGATTATCCTCCAAGGCTTTTCTCCTTTTTTATTCATTATCTAGTGAATAAAAAAGGAGATCCATAACACACATGTTATAAAAGAGGGGAATATGAAAATTATTTTTTGTGCCAAGCAGAGCGGTCGAGTATACGAGAAAGAGTAGTCCCTTGTCCACGTTTTTAAACAAACTTCAGCAAAATCATGCGGGGTGAGATAGAGTAAAACCCATGCCTGACCCGAGAAACCAAAAGTAATGCCATCTCTTGAAGGCAGATGGCATTTGTTATGATCACTTAATCTTTACTTTTGATTCAGAAAAGGGTGAACCTTTAACATTCACTACTAACTGGATCATCGAATCGTTGAGGAGATCGAGCTTTTTTTCGATACGGTGCAGTAAATACAAGGTGATCATTACTGGGAAACCATATTCACTTAAAAGTGGGATCCACATCTCCATTCGTTTCAGCTCCTTTCTTATTTTTTAGATGAGAAAAGGGAGAAACAATTGCCTCTCCCTTTCTTACGGTCTAGCTTATGACTAGATTTCAATATCAGCTACGTTACGCTCAACAACTCTTGCTGCATATTTGCTTACGAGTGAACCACCTGAAGAAACAAATGCATCCTCAGCTATGACTTGATCCATCACCGCGGCGACTTGCACCGGATCAACAGGTTCGATTGGAGTGTCCAAAGACAATGTCACGTTGCGTCCTAACTCATTTTTGAAGATAAGCTCAATTTTTTTCGCCATTAAAATCACCTCCGTTCTGATTAGTTTTTAAAAAATTAGTTTAAAACATCGTACACATTGCTTCGTGTTACTCCTTCTAACATGTACTGCTGCAGTGAAGCTAATGCTTCGGCAGTCGTCTTTAACTGCGTTCCTGTAGCTGTAATGTCAATGTTATTAAAGTTCTTCGTTTTAAAAACCTCTTTGCCTTCACCGTCAAATCCAGCATGAAATTCTAACGACAAACGAGATTGCATAATGTTCTGGCTCATTTTTATCACCTCCTTCACTCTATAAATACCAGTTGAAGGGGAAAAGGGGGACAAGCGGAAACCGGTGCACTGTGACCAATCGAACTTATCTTCTCGAAAATTTGCAGAATAAAAACCGAGAGCAAAGATGCTCTCAGTTTCTTATACATTTTTTAGCAGCTAGTAAGAGGTCGTGGCTAGTCTTGCAGAGCACTTGTGACACTCGGCATATTTCGATTACGATGAAATGTTCTATAAAAATAAAAGGGGATGCTGTTTGGTCGGATATAAATTTTAAGATGATAACAGTCTGTGACTGAAATATCTTTGTTCTCAAAAATTCAGCGACTCATCTATATAGAGGGGCTTTTTATGTTTTTTCTAAAGAGCAGCTAGTAATGTCAAAAATAGACATCACTATAAATATGATTAATGCACAACCTGCAAACCAATTTCTCTCACCCTTACCGCCACCAAGAAACATGGTAATAAAAACCCCAATCGCTACAAATGGCACTACTAGAATTAATTCAATAATGAACCCTCCTACTGCACCTTTTTCTAAATATTAACATAATCAATTTATCTATGAGACTATTAGGTAAATTGGAAGGGCAAGGGAGAAGGACAAGGAAACAGTTTACAGGCACTGCGTCCCAGTTGACTTTGTGAGTTGTTGGAGGACAGTGAACCTGTCCCCATGATTGGAAATTTAGCCAAACGGGGGAGTGGATTACTGTTTGACTTAGAGTAGACTCTAGGTTGTAAAATTGTTACAAAGCTCCAACTTAAGTAAGAAGGGTGTTTCTTTTATGAAAACAACTCGGAGATGATTTTTTTCAGTTAATTTGTAATGGGAATCTCTAATTATTGTTTTTATGAAGTGCAATAGGGGATATATCGATTCAACTTAAAAGTGAAAACAATTTTTCCCTTTTTCTTTTGCCTGATACAATGCAATATCAGCTTTCTTTAAATGCTCACCTATATCATTTACACCATCACAAGGAAATTTTACAACTCCAATAGAAGCAGAAATACCTATATCATAACTAAATTCTTTCCAATCAGATAAAATACTCAATATACAATTAGCTTTGTCTTCAATCTGTGTATGGTCTTGTAAATTCGGAAAAAGAATAACAAACTCATCTCCTCCTAATCGAGCACCTAAACTATTACCATCCAAAAAGTCCTTAATCCGTTTACCCACTTCTCTTAAAACCTTATCACCGACATCATGACCATAGACATCATTTACTTCTTTAAACCGATCTAAATCAATAAGCATTAAAGTTCCTTTATCAGCTATAAAATTGAAGTTATCATACAAATAAGTTCTACTGAATAAATCTGTTAAACAATCGTATTGTACCTTCTTTTCCAGTTCTATTACATATGAAAATAAATTAGAAAATTTTTGGAATACCTCTATATCCTTTTCTGTAAACTTGGCTATTTTACTATCTATTGCACATAGCGTTCCAAACATATCCCCATTTTTATAAGAAATAGGAACTCCCAAATAAGAGTGTATATTAGCTTCATATGTTAAAGGTAAATCTCTCGTAAAACCATTTAAAGAAGTATCATTTATCAAAAGTGGTTCCCGACCACCCAAAAATATCCTCTGTCAGTAAGATTCCGTTAATCCTAAAGTTTGACCTTCTTTAATAGTAGCACCACTACTATAATCTAATATTTTGATAATTTGAATATCATTCTCTGTTAATCTTGTCAAAAATAATGTTTTTTCATGCATATATAAGCTCACTAATTCTAATAAATCCGTTGTAGCTTTGTCATTCATATAAACACCTCTTTTTGGGATAAATAGTAAGGATTTATGCCTATGCGTTACGATCCGCAGTTAGAATTTTGCTTTATTGTCATTTTATTTGATTGTCTCAGACTACTGATTTCCAGTCAAGAGAAGATCCAGGGACAGGCACCTTTTCCCACCATATTTTTACAATTATAGTCTTGAAATAAGCTAGGATACATTTCTCATATCAAATGTAATAGACCGGGTCACTTGGCTCCCTGAAATTTCAAGAAGTTAGCTAGAGTTTCGGTTAGCCATCTCCCGAAGCACTAGGCACCTGCTTCTTTACAACCACTTTATGGAAGCAAATAATAGAACTGTGATAATATAAAAGAAAAACGGAGCGATAAATTATGCAAGAGAAATTAAATCAGATATTACAAAAACTCGACACTATTGAAAAAGATGTTAAAGTTCTTACGGTTGGTCAGGAAAGGATTGAAAGGATAATAGGTGTGCAATGAAAAAATCAATTTGGTTCGTTATATTATACTGGTTGCCAGTCTTGTTTATGGCAACGGTTATCTTTACCGCATCTTCACAGTCCTATGAGCAACAAAATATCCGACCTCAGCTTAGTGTATTAACAGATGTTCAAAAGTTAACATCCATTTATCATCAAATGAAGCTAGAGTATGCCGAAAATAAGCTTTATGCAAAAGAAATTGGTTTAAGTGGCATGGTCAATCTAGTTGTTGAAAAAGCAAAATTGCTATTAATAGTAGGAGTTAGCTTATTTTTTATCCTGTTAATCTGGACTCTTGTGTATTTAATTAACTTATACAATGAAAAAGGCGTTCAATATGTATATAAGCGAATGCTATTTTGGTTAGGACTCTTCCTTTTGAGTATCGCGTTAATTTTTATTGGTATCTTTTTTGCTTTTAGAATTGAAGATATATTGATGTTTATCAAAAGTAGGTTAGAGGCAGAAGCAACAAAAGGATTTTTAAAGGGAATTAATTTTACTTATGCGACCTCTGAGGTGAGTATTGAGAGAATGGGTGTTGCAGGTTTTATCGAGTTTCTGCTCCGTAAAGGTGCTCATTTTACTTTTTTCTTTATTCTCGGCTTTCTTATCTACCGGGCTTTATGGGCTAGTAAATGTAAAAACTATCTAAACTTTATTGGTTCTTTCCTTTTTGTCGTATTATATGCCGTTAGCGACGAACTTCACCAAGCATTTACACCTAATCGAACTCCCCTAGTTGAGGATATCGTTCTTGATTCTGTTGGTGGTTTAACAGGTATTTTATTTGCTTTTGCAATTTATTATACAATAAGTTACTTTAAAGAAAAAAACCATCGGTATAGACTAGACTGACATAGCGATTTGAGACACATATAAAACACCATCTTTAGGCTGCTTGCGCCCCAAATTCTTTGGGCGTCAGGTAGCCTAATTTTTCTAGGATCCGGTCTTGATTGTAGTAACGCATGTATTCATCCACCTTCTCCACGACCTGGATGTTGTGCATCGAATTGAATTTGACGTATTGGAATTCCTCGGATTTGATATTGGAATGGAACGATTCAATGACCGCATTGTCCCAACAGTTTCCACGCCGCGACATACTGCTGACCAGATGGCTCTTCTTGACCAACTCCTGATACGCATAGGAGGTATACACACTTCTCTGATCGGAGTGGAGGATCACGCCTTCTGGGTTCCCACGTATCTCCAGCGCTTCTTTCAAGGTATCGATGACCAGCGGCGTCTGTTGGTGATCATACATCTTGTACGCGATAATTTCATTATTGAACAGGTCCATGATCGTCGACAGGTACATCGTCGAACTTCCGTACTGAATATACGTAATATCCGTCACCCATTTCTGGTTCTGCGCAGTTGCCGTGAAATTGCGTTGCAGAAGATTCGGCGCTACAATAATGGATTCGCCTTGTGATTTCCATTTCCGTTTCGGTTTAGTCCGGTATTGTAAATGGTGCTTTTGCATGATGGTTTGAACCGTATTGCGATGCCGATCCAACTTGTATTCTGTTTTTAATAACTTCTTGATTTTCCGATGGCCAAAGCGATACTTCGTTTTCCGGCACAATGCGATAATCGCTTCTTCCACTTCCGTCAACACGCTTGTGACGCCATCGGCGAGCCACCGGTAATAAGTGGAGCGTGACACGCCTAATACGGAAAGAATCGCCGTGATGGTATACTTCTTGCGATAGGTTTCCACCAAATGGAGAATTACTTGTTTTCCAACTCCTTTTTGATCTCCAAATACTTTTTTAAGATCTCATTCTCCATTTTCAAATGGGCATTCTGGCGATCTTTCTTCTCCAGCTCGCTGGCGAATTCCGGCCCGTGCCCAAACGTATATTGCTTGCCGATCGGCTGGTCGAAGCGGTAAATTTCGTTATTCCGATACCACTTCATCCAGGTCTTAATTTGAGAATAGTTTTTAATGCCATACTTCTCCATAATTTCCTTGTTCGTTAACTGACCAGTCATTTTGTCTTTTACAACAGCCCATTTAATTTCGCTTGAATATACGTTTTTACCCATGCAAAAACACCTCCGATTTGAGTACTTGTGGTAAGTGTACCATTTCGAAGGTGTTTTATATTGTCCCATTTAATTATGTTAGTCTATATCTGGTTTAGATAGTCGAAGGCTTTTATTTTCTATTCTACTATTCCTAGCGTAGCTTCTTCCTTATAGCCGTTTTTTCCGGTTACTTCAAATGTTTCCTTGATAAGTCCTAGTTCTGGTGCATAGTATTTTCTAAAGATTGTGTCTGCGTCGGCAACCTCATCAGTTATATTTTCGATAACGTATACATTCTCAAACGTTCCAAATGGCACAGTTACTAACTCGGATTCACTTACAAGCTTCCAGTCTGCTGTACCTTCTAGGTTTATGAGTGTTTCTATTTTTTCTTCCATAGGTTCGAATTCATTTAAGATATTAGTTTCAGGATTGGTAGGTGAATCATCCTCATAGACAAGGGTGATTTCCGTAGTTGTCCACTTATAAATATGTGTGGTCGGGTCTCCGCCGATCGATATTGTTATCTGTACGTACTCATCATTAGCAGCGATGATTTTATATACATATAATTCTACTTCACCATTTGTATAGATCATTTTATTACCTACTTTAGAACGATAATCTAATAATCCACCTTGTTTGGCAGTCGTTTCCTCTTCTATTTCTTCAATACTACCTTCATTTTCTACTTCTACTTCTTTTTCTTCATTACCTTCACTTTCTATTTCTTCATTTTCATTAACTTCTTCTTCCTGATTCGTTTCTTCTGTTATTTCGGTTTCATTGCTGTCTAGTTGATTATTTTCTGTTTGCTCAACCGTTGGCGCGTTTGAACAACCAATTAGTAAGAAAAATCCTAAAATAGGTATAATCAATTTTTTCATATTAATAGTCTCCTTTATGCAATAAGGTAATTTCGATTATTTATTACCTGACAGTGTTAAGCACCTGTGTAATGACTGGATCTTTTACAATTTCACCAATTATGAAAATATCTTCTACGTAATTTGTTTCTCCATACTCCATTAAAAATAATTCAACTGAAGTGGCTAAATTATCTTTTACCAGAATGATTGGTGCTTTACTATGAATTGCCAATGCGGCAGAAGCAAGCGCGTCCGGAAAGTTCGTTCCGGTTGTTAGGATAATTTGGTTTGAGTTGATCTCATTTTTAAAAGTATGCAATAACATAGCAACAGTATCGTAACGAGTTTTACCTGCTAAGCGCTCTACACTTTTCTTGTGTTGGTAGTTATTTATTTTAGTTTCTACTTGGTCAGAAAGAACTAAATGTCCACCAAGAATGACAACACGCTTTCCATTTAATACTTTTAATGCTTTAGCAGAGATATCATTTTTAGGCGTTAACAAAATCCCCCAGTTATTAGCTGCTGCAATTGGAGCTGCTGCTATGGCGTCGGCAAAGCTTGCTCCAGAAGCTACAAAGATGCCTTCTAGATCACCTAATTCATCAATAATTAATTGATTTGTATCGTATCTAGTCGGACCACTGATACGAACGGTTTCAATTCCTAATGCTTTAATTTCCACTTCAACTTCTTCTTTAATGGCTAAATGTCCACCAAGGATGACTACTTTATCTGCCTTTAAACGCAGAATTTCATTTTTTGTGGCTTCGGTAAATTCAGCGGTTTTGGTTAATAGAATAGGGGCAACACCATAGACGGTAGATAATGGGCCGGCAGATAAACCATCTGCTGAATCTTCACCGGTCGCCAATATGACAGTTTTTTGTTCTTTGTCATTTGGAAAACCATCTGGATACAATGATTTAGATATTTCAACAGCTGTGATATAACGAGTTCGACCAGCTAATTTTTTTGGTGAAAGATTCCTAGTAACAGTTACACTCGATTGATTTGTCCAGAGAACGTCTCCAGTTAAATTGTTAACTATTTTTGCATTTGTTTTGCTTTTTGCATGGTTATTGGCAAAGTTATAATCATAAAAACTATCGGTCTTTACATTATTTATGTAGACATCGTATTTTTTCGATAAGAAATTAGACCATTTCGTCTTTTTTGTACCCGATGAGATGATACGAGTTTTTTCTTGCGACTTTGCATAGTTTGTAGCATCTGCTAATGTGTAGAAATTATTTAAGGGACCGTTTATTTGATGTTGGACTTCAAACTCAGGTTGAGTTGTAAAAATAACTTTTTGTAAATCTTTATCGAAAACAGTCACTTTAGATTTATATCCTTTAGCATAGTTAATCGCGTCTGCCTTTTTGTCAAAAGTCTTAAGCTTTTTATTAGTAGCATCAAAAACTTCATAAACTTTAAAATATTTAATAACAGAATCTGCTAAGGATTGAGCTGCTTTTTGTTGAAAAGCATTCGATTTGATTAGTTGCTCTTCTGTAGGATTCGTCATGAATCCTAATTCGACAAGAATAGATGGCATCTGTGCGTTTCGAATGACATAGAAACTTTGATTATTTCGAATTTTGCGGTCAATAAGTCCTAGGTTACTGATAAGTCTAGGGTGAGCAACCTCAGCGAGTCTTTTACTTTCCTGAAGAAATGTCAATTGCATAGGGTCTGGTGGCCAACTAGACTTATAATGATTCTCACCATCGTAGTAATAGGTTTCAATTCCTCGCGTAAAGGTACTTGAGGGATGTGCGTTAAAATGAATTGATATAAAAATACTATTATCGTTATTTCCTTTTGCAAAGTCATTTGCAACTTTCATGCGTTTTTCAAAATCACCGCCAGCATTTTGTAAGTATGAAGCAAATGCAATGTCAGTGCTGCGGGTTAAATGTACTTTAATATCTGTAGACTTTAAGATATCTCTTAACTTTAAGGCTACTAATAGGTTTGCATCTTTTTCACAAAAACCTGTCCTATTACCTGAATACCCACATGTACCAGAGAATTTTCCGCCGTGACCAGGGTCAATGACAACTATTTTTTCTGCGAAACTAATTAGTGGGAATAAAAATAGCATAAATGCTAATAAAGCAACTAATCTTGTAACTTTTCTTTTCATTAAGTAACCTCCGTGTTTGTCTAGTTTTGTCATTTACTGCAATTCTATTATAGATGAATATAGATAAAATATGGAAGGACTATTTTAGATTCGTTGCCTGTGTGTGTAGCAATACAAAGAGTAAATTATCTATATTTGTATTTGGGCTGGGTAAATAGGCTCTTTAGCGATGGTTATTTTAAGTTATAAGTCTATCATTACCATGCTAGGAGGGGACTTTAGAGCCAATTAGTAGTTCGAGAACCGGTGAATACGAAGTGAAGGGGGAAGATTAGTGCCTTGTCCTCATTTTTTTGATTCGGCACTGAGCGCTCCCGGTAATTGTCGAACGATTGTTTTTGTCAAATGGAAAAGGTAAGTTTTTTATGCAGGTATCAATTTAAAAGTGATCACGGTATACCGCTGTTTAATAGGGTTGAAGCCTGCTTTACACTTATAATGAGAGGAAGGTTTTTTTCAAATAGGCTAAAATAATCTACAAATTTACAATTTATTATAAAAATGGCTTTATTTTATCATAAAATCCATATATAGTTGATAGAGAACAGTGATTTTTCCAGTACAGAAAAGAAACGAAATTAAAATTTAGATTAGACACCCGAAAATAAATGAGGTATAGAAGAGAATTGTGTATTATAATTGTATTTGAATGAATTTCATAATACCAAAAACTAGCCATAATAATCTACATCTAGTTTAAAATGTTTTAATTCAACTAGATGTAGATTCATGTGGAGCGAAACCTACATTATGAAATTCATTCACTTAATGTAATTATTACCATTTAATAATTTGAGATATAGGTGAGTATATGAAGAAAATAGTTATATTTTCAATAGTCTTAGTATCGATTTTGACAATTGTTTTTAGTAGATATCAGTATGATCAAAAACTTAAAACAACAGCATCTGAAGCGCAGACAGTATTCGAGGAAATAAAAATCGAAAATGAACAGATAAAAGAGATAGAGGGAAAAGAAGCAGAACGGGAACGACTTCGTTTGCTCACTACGAACATGGCTCCTTCTATTAGTCAAATAGTAAATGAGGCTGTTGACGAAAATGGACAAGTTAATATTGTCGTTGTAGGATCAGATAGTTTAGTAATAACAGAAGAGCGAGAAAGTTGGCTTACTCTTGTTCAATCTCATTTAGATCAACATTATGAAGGAGCTTTGTTCTCAGTAGAGTCAGTTATTTATGATGGCAAAAGTTCATATGAAGTATTAGCTGAACAAGGGTATACTCGCGTAATTGAGAAGAAACCAGACATTTTGATCGTTGAACCATTTCTACTAAATGATAATGGGATAGCTCTTATAAGTGATACGCTTAATTATTTAGAAGTGTTTTTAAGTGAAATAAAGGAGATATATGAAGATATTATTGTTATTATTCAACCACCAGCGCCTCTATATCAATCAGCTTATTATTTAACACAAGTTGAGGAGATAAATGCTTATTCAGACAATAATAACTATATTTATTTTGATCATTGGACAAATTGGCCGGATAGCGATGACGAGGGTATAAAAGATTTTTTGGATGGAAAAATTCCGAATCAAGAAGGACATAAACTTTGGGCTGAATACATAAATAATTATTTTGTCGCTCGAGATATTGCTGCGAACGAAGAATAATTGAATATAGAAAACTTGAAAACGTCACCAATGACCAGAGGGTTTTACTAGTTACATGAATTTCATTCACATAGCTTAATAAATAAAATTAGTTTGATAGTGTGGGGGGTGAAAGGTAAAAATGAATAAAACTAGGATAGTCATCTTTTTTGCGTTACTATTTAGTTTTACTTTTTCTACTGTTTTTGGAGAAGGGAATAACTACGATACTGATATGCCTATTGGAAATGTTGAGGATGTAGGAGTGCCGGAGCCAGAGCCAGAGCCAAAGGAACCGTCCGAACCTAAAGAAGACACAACAAAACCTAAGGAAGACACAACAAAACCCAAAGAAGAAACAACGAATCCGAAGGAAGATACAACACAACCTAAAGAAGACACTACAAAACCTAAGGAAGAAACAAAAACAACAAAGCCAAAGGAAGAAACAGTACCAAGGGTACCGTCCAGACCAAAGGAAGAAACACAACCAAATTCACCGGCAATCACCAGGCCGACTGTAGAAGATGTTTCAGAAGTGAGTGATCAAATTAATAGTCCTATTGAGGAATTAGAGCAGAATGAAGAAACTGAAGAAGCTGAAGAAGCTCATCTAAATGAAAGTATTATTGAAGTTTTAGTTTTATCTTTTGAAAACAACGCTCAAGATTACAAAAAAATTGATAAGTATATTTTGGTTAATATCTTATCTATTTTCCTTTATGACAAGCCGCAGGAAGATGTGCTATCAACTTTTTCAGACACTCCATTCCTCGACCTTGTGAGAAGACTTTCCGACGATCAAACAGAAGAATTAAAAAAAATTATGATAAACCAAGAATTTGAAGTCTATTTAGAGTATGAATTACTAGTAAGTAAAATCGATGAATTGTTACTTCTACGAGAAGAGCAAACGCCTATCATCGCACAAGCTGAGGATCGCGTGGTAGAAGAGGATTCGGAAGATGCTTTGGTAGACTCTCTAGAACAAGTAAAGGAAATTGTAACAGTTGAGACTCAACCGAAGATAGGTCTATTTTCATCAATAGGTAATGGGTTTTCTGATTTTTTTAAGCGGATCGGTACGTTATTCTCATTGAACAAATCTTAACTATGTACATAATTCAAACTAGTAAAAGGGGATCGTTAAATGCTTGGCATACTACTTGGAAAAAATAGAAGTAAAAACGCTAACTACGCTATATGTCCTAACTGTGAAAAGAAAATATCAATTAAATTATGGGATGAACAAACAAGGGCATTTCTAGGTGCAAATATACCTAGTATTGTGAACGGCGGAAATACGAAAATCCCATACCAATGCCCGGAATGCTATTCTGGCTATTTGTCTAAACATATTAAATTTGTCGATTAAGAAGATTCAGGGAGATTCAGGGACAGGCACCTTTTCCTACCGAAAAAGAGAATCAGGGACAGGTACCTTTTACCACCAAATTTTTACAATTAGGATCTTGAGATAAGGTAGGTTCTATTTCTCTTATCAAATTTAATAGACCAGGTCACTTGGTCAAGCCCCCAATAAGTAGACACTATAAAATACGACATTAAACTGCTATTTGATCATTTGAGTAGTAATTTTGGGGAGCAACGAATCTTGGTTATACTGGATTCGTTTTTTTGTTGTTTCGTGACATGTTGGTGTGAACTGTAGCTGTTGACGTAACTTATAGTACTCAAAGGATCTGTAGACACTTCTTTGATCGCTGTGAATCTGACCGATTTCTAGTGACTTCAACTTTCTTTTTTTACGAGCAGCTTCCATTGTAGCTTTAATTATCTGCTGATTTGGGCTGGAGCTATGCCTTACCAAGTTAAAAGATAGAGGCAAAAAACTTCTATCTTTCAACGTTAATAACAATATCAAAATAGTTGTTTGCTCTTAAGCTCGTGTCATACAGTCGATCCACTCAGTGATTCTATTTACCTGCGTTAGTTGTTTATGCTGAGTCTGTTGGGGATGGTCAGAGATATATACTGCATGAATTCCTAGTAATAATGCAGGCGCAATTTCATTGATAAAATTGTCACCAACAGAAACTGTCTCTTCTGGACCGACGTCGTACTCCTTCATTATGAATTCAAAGAATTCCTTTGTTCTAGTCGGTTTTTGAGCAGAGGTAAAAACTTGATGGAATACACCATTTAAATCCAACTCACTTAATAGTCGTCCTACATCTTCTTTATCACTATTAGTTAGTAATACAATCTGAGATTTTTCTTTTAGTTCTCGTAAAAAACTAGCTAGTCCTGCTATTTTTTCTAATTGAAATTGATCTGTCACCATATACTCCTTCGTTTGCAAATATCTTGGATAACAATCCTTCACTCCATAATGACTTGCACAAACAAACGGCAACCACCAACCATCTCCAATAGCGATTAAGTCCTTGGAATCGAATTCAACTTGTCGATCTCCATACTGTAATTCCGTATCTTCGATAGAGTTACCCTCCCAGTCTTCTGCTTTTACAACAGTTAATGTCATCGGATCGATTGTTAATACAGCATCGTTTTTCGTATCATATGCCTTTCCAATCGAAACTGGATGATTGCCAGCTTTCATGTTTTCATAGTCATCCGAATAAGCTTCGCGATCCGATACTGAAACATCTAATTTTAATTTTTCAGCATAGTAATCAAAATGGTCTGTTCCTTCGTAAAGCGTTCCATCTAAATCAAAAATATATAATTTTGCAGTCACTTAGATCACACCCTTTTGAGTAATACAATGATTGAGGTTGTACAATTGTTTTTATTGTTTGTCAATTGCCAAATATTATTAGTGAGATCCAGGTGAGATTCAGGGACAGGCACCTTTTACCACCATATTTTTACAATTGAAATAATTGGTGTCAGACACCGTAGCGTATAGATTGTGAATACTAGGTCTTGATGTTATCGTATTGGCGACTAAAATTCACATAGTGTCTGGCACCAAAAGACGATTGAAGTAATCTTCAATCGTCTTTTTTGGGTATCCAATTTTAATAATTCATTAATTTCTCTTTCAAATACCCGAACAGTCATTTTGCTCGATCGTCATTTGCGATATCATGAACACCGCTATGTTTTTGACCACAATTGGGACAAGGGAATTTAGCGCCCTGTTGGATGTTCAAAAAGATATGGAGTTGTCCTGAATTCCCGCCCAATTTATAGTCGTCACCGTATCATGGATCTTGGGTATTTAATGCCTTTGAAATAGGGTATATTATTTCTCGGAATCTTGCATTCTTATACACTGGAAAGAATGCAAGATTCCGTGCCACTAGGATCCTGCTTCTAGTTGAATTAAAACCTCTTCAACTAGATGTAGATTGATGTGGCTAGTTTTTGGTAGTATGAAACTCATTCACTAGTGATCTTTTTATAGATTTTTTATCTAGGATGGTCAGGTCTTTCAATCTCTAAACAAATACTATTTAGCGACGGAGCGCTTTTATACCAATCGAAACGACATATGTCCTCAACATATTATTCTAGGATATTACTATCCAAAAATATTTAACTACTGACAGGTAAACTAACGAAAAAATGAATATTTACACTTTCTTCACTGTAGCTTTACGTTGTATTTACATTCTTACTGTACAGTTAAACAAGTAAGAATAATGTCGATTATTCTAAAAGGAGGAAGTCAAATGTATAGTAAACTTTTAAAAACATTCATTTTATTACTTATCATTTCTGTGTTTTTAGTTGCATGTGGGGGAAATAACACTCCTGAACCAGCTCAGTCTACACCTGCTAATGCGCCAGAAAGCACTACGGAAACGTCAGAGTCACCAGAGGTAGAAGAAACATCAACAGAAAGTAGTGGTATTGACCGTTCAGAATGGCCAGAGAAGGTTCGATTTGCAGTTGATGGAATTGACGGTTTAGAAGAATTACAACGTCGTTATGATGTTTTTCAAGAGGTTATTACCGATTTAATGGGAGTTGAGTTTGAATTATTTCCACTTGCAAACCGAACGGTTGTTGTCACAGCAATGGAATTTGATCAAATTGATGTTGGGCTAATCGGTCCAGCAGAATATGTCCAAATGAAGGGGGCAGTTCCTGGAATAGATATTTCTGCTGCACTGCAACGTGATAAGTATCATGCTGCTTTTATTGTTCCAGAAGATAGTGATTTGCAAACACTTGATGATTTAAAAGGAAAAAAACTTTCTCTGAAAGAAGTAGGTTCAGGCTCGGGTCATATTGCACCGGCATCAATGTTAATTGAAGCTGGATTTGATCTTGATCGGGATCTTGAGATTAATTTTCTAGGTGCTGCAGCTATTGAAGCTTTGAGGTCTGGGGAAGTGGACGCTATGGCTGATGGTATTCGTGTCTACGATAAGATGTTAGAGGAAGATGGGGAAGGTGTATGGAGGTTGTTATTAGAAGGTCCGCCATTGCCGCAGGACCCATTTGTTGTTGGGCCTAAATTGCCGGAGAGCTTTAAAAATGAATTTAAACGCGTACTTATTGAGCATCAAGATGAAATTTTAGCAGCTATTTTGATGAGTGAGGAAAATGCTAAATTTATTAATGCTGAAATTATAACTATAACGGACAGTGGCTTTGATTTAATGAGAGAAACGTATGCAATTCTAGGAATTGAATTGAACTGAAGTAAATAAAAAGTAGTGTAATTAATTTTATGATGCTGATATAGCACCGCAAAGATCGTGCATCTAGTTGAATTAAAGTATTCTCAACTAGATGTACCATCTTTTTTACTATTAAAGAATTGATTAAATTTCAAGAAAATCTTGGAGGAATATAAAATGACATCACTCGAAGTAAAAAATCTATCTAAAATATTTCCAGATGGTACTAAGGCTCTTGATAACGTCAATTTTTCAATAAGTCCTGGTGAAGCCGTTGTTTTGTTAGGGCATAACGGCTCTGGTAAATCAACTCTATTTAATTGTATAGCAGGTTTTGAAAACCCATCTCTAGGGCAAGTGATGGTAGGAGATATTGATATAACTCAATTAAACTATCAACAATTACGCCCAATACGTAGGCGAGTCGGGAAGGTTTTTCAGCACTTTCATCTTGTCAATAACCTAAATGTTCTTCAGAATGTACTTTTTGGAGCGTTAGGACGTACAACTTTTTCTTTTCAAACATTTGCTCCTATCGCTTCCAAACAGCTTCGGGATCGTGCCATGAACTGCCTTGAACGAGTCGGTTTAAGTGATTTTGCCAAGCGTAGAGCGGATCAGCTTTCAGGTGGACAGCAACAAAGAGTTGCTATTGCGAGAATGCTCTTGCAGGAACCAGAAATTGTTTTAGCAGATGAACCGATTGCGAGTCTTGACCCAGCAGCGGGGCGAGAAGTGATGGACTTATTGTGGAAAATTGTGAAAGAAGAGAATCTTACAGTAGTTTGTGTCCTTCATCAAATGAATATCGCTAAAGAATATGGTAAGCGAATTATTGCATTGAAGAAAGGGAAGCTCGTTTTAGATAATGATATTTCAACTATTAGTGAGCGATCTCTTGAGGGATTGTATAAGCAAGAAAATAATGACATATCATTAATGCAGGTCGGGCAAGGTGGTGACGTAGAAAATGAAAAATCCATCAAATCAAATGTCTGATGAAAATAGATGGAAAGAAAAAATGCCGCCTAGGTTGGAGCGTCCTTCATTATTTACATGGATCATTCTCTTAATTTTTATCGGATTTATTATCTCGGGTTTGCAAAATGCTGATATTACTGTTGAGCGCCTTTCGAGAGGTATTTTGAATATTGGTGGTTTCTTAGACAAAGCATTTCCACCAGATACGGCTAGAGTTATTCCGTTACTCTCTCGTATTCGAGAAACATTTGAAATGGCGCTCATTGGCACATTTGTCGGTGTAATGTTAAGTATCCCTATTGCATTGCTTGCTTCTAGAAATACAAGTCCCTATTTTATTGTAAGGAGTTTTACTAAGGGTATAGTCACTACGTTAAGGACGATTCCAGATTTAATTTGGGCGCTCATTTTTGTAATTTCTGTTGGATTAGGTCCCCTAGCTGGAATCCTGACCATCATCGTTGATACAATTGGTTTTTGTGGTAGGTTTTTTTCTGAACGAATCGAAGAGGTAGATGCTGGTCCACCACGGGCATTAGAGTCAACTGGTGCGAGCCGCCTAGGAGTTATCTTTGGTTCTATTATCCCGATTTGTCTACCTTCATTTGTTGGAACTAGTTTATTTGCTGTTGAAAAAGCTGTTCGTTCCGCTGTTATACTTGGTTTAGTTGGGGCAGGCGGGATTGGTATTGAGTTAAGCACTTCAATGTCATTAAGAAGGTTTGATGAAGCTTTAATGATTATTATTTTAATTCTTGTGATTGTACTCGTTGTTGAGCAAGTATCTTCAGTGATTAGAAAGAAGTTTATTTAGGAGAGATTCGGGGACAGGCACCTTTTCCCACCATATTTTTACAATCGTATCTTGAGATAAGGTAGGATGCATTTCACTTATCAAATTTAAAAGACCGTGTCACTGGAGTCCCGAAAATTTAAGAAGTTTGCTAGATTTTCGGTGGGTAATCTTCCTTTTTTACATGGATCATTTCAAAATCGGCTGTTATATCAATTTAATTAACGTATTAACATCCCTAGCATAAGAGGGATGTTATTTTGTCTGCAAAAGTGATTAATCAATATTTAGAGGGTCTTTCTTTTTAGCTAAATAAATATTATCGGCGCGAAGCAAATAACTTTACATTGGTATAAAATCATTATATATTTATTATGCAAAGCTTATACAAAAAAATCAAGAGGAGGTTTTACGATGAGTAAAACAAAAGTATTTATTGTATCGTTAGTGATGATGTTGTTAATGCCTATGAGTTGGGTATTAGCGGATAACCATGAAGGAGTCGACGTCGTTGATACAGCAATTGCTGCTGATGATTTCGAAACTTTAGTGGCTGCAGTTCAAGCTGCTGATTTAGTAGACGCACTAAAAGGTGAAGGTCCATTCACAGTATTTGCTCCTACGGATGAGGCATTTGCTAACTTGTTAAGTGAATTAGGAGTTACAGCTGAGGAGTTACTAGAAAGTGAAGATTTAGCTGACATTCTTTTGTATCATGTTGTAGAAGGAAAAGTAATGTCTACGGATCTAGTAGATGGAATGGAAGCTACTACATTAAATGGAGAAAAAGTAACAATCTCATTAGACCCAGTGCAAGTGAATAGTGCTAATGTAGTTACTGCAGATATTGAGGCTTCCAATGGAGTCATTCACGTAATTGATGCAGTATTGCTTCCTTCAGGAGAAGAAGCACCAGCTGAAGAAGCAGCAGAAACACCAGCAATTCCACAAACTGGTGATAGCTCAATACTTATGTATGTTCTTTTAGCTTTAATAGCTGGTTCGGCCATAGTATTCTTTGTAAGAAAGCAAAAAGTATCTAACGTATAATAGTAGAAAGGGGGAGCATCTTATGATCTCCCTTTTCTTTTATCATCAAGTCTCTAAGGATAGATAGGTGTTTTTCTATGATGCGTAACAGGCTGTTAATATTGATTTTCTCAATTGTGATACTCTTTTCTCTTCTAAAAATTGGTGAATCCTTTTACGAGAGTTACCAAAACAAACGAATGTATACTTCGCTTCAAAATACTTTTATAATGGCTCCTACACCTGAAATAATAAAGGAAACGACAGATTCAAATGATCGTCATGTAAAGCGTATTGGAGAAAAATTTCTACCATTAGTAGAAATCAACGATGAGACGGTAGGATGGGTTACACTTTCTAACTCCTCCATTGATTACCCAATCGTACAAACAAGTGATAACGAGTTTTATTTGGACCATAGTTTTGAACGAAATAAATCTAAATCAGGATCGATATTCATGGATTTTCGAAATGATCAGGACTTGTTCAACCGCCATTCGATACTATATGGACATCATATGAGGGATGGGTCTATGTTTAGTGATCTATTGAAATATCAAGATGAAAATCACTTTATAGAAAATCAGTATATTACGTTGCAGACTTTAAATGAAGACACGAAATGGGAAATCTTCTCTGCCTATGTAACGGATACAGACTTTTATTATATTATTACCGATTTTGGGACAGATGATGAGTATGTTGAATTTCTTCAGGAGATCCAATCAAAATCTACTTATGAAAGTGAAATGACATTAACAGAGAAAGATCGCATTTTAACTTTATCAACATGTGCTTATGATTTTGATGACGCACGTTTTGTCGTTCATGCGCGAAGAATTCAATGACAACCGGGGACAGGCACCTTTTCCCAAAAGTGAGTGGGAAGATCTAGTCACAGTGCGTTGCGAACCGCAAAGTAGACACTATAAATTCGGAATTTAGTTAGAAACCCAGGGCGAATCAAGCCTTGGGTTTTCTTTTTTCTCATCACGTTTTGTTGGCTCAGACTACTGATTGCCAGTTAAGGAAAGCACTTGATAGTCATTCTGTAGGCTGAGAATGCGTGTTTACGATGAGAAGGATAAAGAATAAGTCACTGAATCTGAATACCCGCTCGTTGGAAACCTCCATGTTGAAGATGGCAACGTCGAAGGCTTTAGCCGAATCTACAACACATTACTGCAAATTGGGGCGCCCTGTGACATGGGACAAGGGGGCATGTCCCATGTCACAGGGCCTCGGGGCTTATCTCAATTCGAAGTATCATGGTTATTAAACATTAGCTATGGCAAAGCATTAGGCAAGTGGGAGTTATCATATCGAACTAGATTATCGACTAATTTGGGGGTCGACATGCAGCTGCATTTTTAACATATGATGGCCTCCGCCGCTATAATTTCAATTCGAGATATCATATTTTAGCGATAATTACCGCCGCTATAATAAATGTTGGGATTAAACACAATTCGGGTAGTTCAAGAGTTTACAGAACTACCCGAACGGTAAAGTTCATCTCCTTTAGGTGGGAGTATCTGCGTTAATCACTTGCCTTCAAGCGATCGGTTTGTTTTTTAATCAAGCGATTGATTAATTAGAAGACAAAAGGGGACAGGTTTGTGGTGCACCCCAAAAGTTAGAGTAAAAAACTAACTTTTGGGGGTCACATCAGCACCTTGTCCCAAAAATATTAAAAGATAAAGGTTACCGTAAGCGCTCATAGAAAATTACATTGGATTTTATCTAGTCAGAGAAGAAGAAAGGCAAGCCGTTGTCATGCGTGTTCTGTATGGCACAAATAATATTAAGACTCGGTTTGCCTCATGCTTCTATTAAGGAATCTAGGGAACGAGTGTCTTATATATTTAGAGGCTAATAAAACAAGGTGCTAGTCTTTTACCCTTTTTAAGTGATATAATTAAACAAAACATTAAATTTGGGACGTGGTTTAACTGGATAATGAGCAATTATTAAAAGTTATATTAGAGAGATTTGACAAAGTCGATTTGCAATTTGATAAAGTCGCTATGCAATTTGACAAAGTGGATTTGCAATTTGAAAAGGTGTTCAAAAGACTAGATAACATTGAACTAAGCCGACAAGAAGACGTTAAAGAAACACTTAACTTAATTAGTAAGAAAGTAGATAATATTTTGTGCGATGTTGATTATTTAAGCAAAAAAACAGGAAAACAAGATATAAAATAAATAGTCTTGAAGCTTAATCTGGAGCATCGAGATGATCAGTGACTCGTCGCTAAACGAAGATTAGTCGATTTAAAATAATATGAGATCATAAGAGCTGATGTGAGTTTGTGCATCGGCTTTTTCAAGTTTGGCCGGCTCATAGTAAGTCCTCTTAAGAGATCGTTCAAATTTGAATGACCTCTTAAAAATTAGTATCGATTCACAATCATCTCTTCTCTTTTTCCCTCACAACTTTGCGAATCCTAATACTTATTCAATCATATTTTAATCAATCAGTAAAAAAACTATATACAAAAATGGGAAATTACACTAAAATATATTTGTATCACGATAACTTTTTATTATGGTGGTGATAAATATTAGTAATGAAAAAGAATGTGATGTCATCTATGATGCTGGTCTTGCTGGATGTGGAGAGTTAATCATGAATGTGTTCTTAGCGGTAAAAAAAATGTCCGTTGGCGAAACCATCCACGTAATTTCCTATGACTTAGGAGCAATAGAGGACATACCAGCTTGGTGTCGGATGCAAGGTCACACATTATTAGAAGTTTTTGAAGAAGATTTACTAATTACTAATTTTGTAATTCAAAAAAATTAACTATTTGAATGATTTTCATAATACCAAAAACTAGCCACATAAATCTATATATAGTTGATAATGTTTTAATTAAACTAGATATAGCATCCTAGTGGTGTAGAATCTGCATTATGAAATTCAATCATTAAAGGAGAGATTATTATGACAAACAAATTTTTAGTAAGTTTAACGAATGGTAAAAACGATACAGATCGAGCAACAGTAGGATTTGTCGTTGCCAATGCAGCGGTAGCATCTGGAAAAGAAGTTGTCATTTTCTTGAATATTGATGGCGCTTACCTTTCTGATAAAGGTTATGCAGATGACATACATGAAGAAGGATTTGCTCCATTGAAAGAGTTAATGGATCAATTTATTGAAGCTGGTGGGATACTATGGGTATGTAGCCCTTGCCATAAAAAGCGCGAATTAGATGCGAATAATTTAATTGACGGAGCAACAATTGTTGGTGGAGCTAAAGTTGTTGAATTTTTATCAGATGGTGCAGCTTCGATTACATACTAGGAGGTGCAATCAATGGTTTTTCAAAAGCCAAACGGAATGTGTGATGGTGGTGATTTAGACTGCGGCTCTGGACTCCTTCTGATCATTAAGAAAAGTATGGATCCGCTCGAAACGGGTCAAGTACTAGAAATTCGAAGTAGAGAGAGAACAGTCGCTGAAGATCTTCCCGCTTGGTGTAGGATGGTAAAACATCAGTTTATGGGTTCCGAAAAGCATGAACAGCATACAAGCTATTTTGTTTGTAAAGGCGGAAGCGGTGGATCAGTTAAAGACGACTTAGAAGCTGCTCGTGGTTATCAATGGAGTGTGAGGGTTCGCTCGGGAAAAGGACTTTCTGCTAAAGTTTTCTCTAGAAATCATACACTCATATCTGGTCAACCAGCAGAATTCAGTCCGAAAGTCGATGCACCTAGTGCGATTGATTACTTGCTTACGTCGCTTGGGTCATGCCTTGTAGTTGGATTTAAAGCTCACGCCTCTAAACAGAAGATAATCATTGATGAAATGGAATTTACGTTAAAAGCAAAACTGGAAAACATTCTCTACCATATGCAGCTTGAAGATCACGGAAGTCCTAAAGTAGACCATATTACAGGTGTTTTTTATGTCACATCACCAAATGAAGAAGATGAGTTACAAAAAATTTGGCAAACGACATTAGAGCGATCACCAATTTATCAAACGTTGCAACCGTCAGTCGCTATTAAACTTACATTTCAAGTTGTATTATAAGAGGTTTTTTCAAAAGTTGATTTTTACCTTTTAAACACGCTAAATAAGTAGGTTCGCCTATTTCGATGACATTTTTAAATAAGGGGTTGTAATTTTAATGATAAACCAATTTTTACCTACTACAATCGTTGGAAGCTGGCCACGGACACGTGAAGTACTAAAGGCATTAAGAGACGTTCGAGCCGAGCGAATTACTGAGGCAGACTTTCAAGAAATTGCGAATGTTGCGATTATTGAATGTGCACGAAGTCAAGAAGAAGCGGGGATTGACATCATTTCCGATGGTGAACAAACACGTGATAACTTCATTTCATTCGTTGCAGAAAAAATTAAAAACGTAAAAATGTTATCGGTCGCAGATTTGTTAGAATATGTAGAAGATAAAGCTAGCTTTGAAGAAATTCTTGGTACATTAGATGTCCCTGCTTATTCACTAACAAACCCAGCTGCTTATGGTAAAATCTCTCGAAAAAAACCGATTGCCGCTGATGAATATAAATTTTTAAAAGAACATACTAAGGCACAAATCAAAGTCGCGATTCCAGGACCATACTTGTTAACAAGGGCAATGTGGGTTGATGGCTTATCAAAAGAGGCTTATCCAACAAAAGAAGATTTATCGGTTGATATCGTCAAGATTTTGCGAGAAGAAATAGAAGATTTAATTGATGCAGGTGTTGATTTCATCCAAATTGATGAACCTGTCTTAACTGAAATTGTATTTACACAAAAAAATGCTAATCGAACCTTTATGTGTGGTGCTCTAACAGCAAAAGCTGACGCCAAAGAGGAGCTAACCTTCGCAACAGAGTTAATTAATCAGCTTACAGAGGGAATGCGAGGCCGTGGCTCTAAAATTGGTATTCACGTTTGTCGAGGTAACTGGAGTACTCAAGAAGATACGTTACTAAGAGGACCTTATTATCCACTGATGCCATTTTTAGCAAAAATGAGTGTTGACCAGTATGTTCTAGAATATGCTACACCTAGAGCTGGAGAACTACATGCCTTAACTGAGTTAGCAAAGCTTGAAAACGTGGAACTTGGTTTAGGTGTTGTGAACCCGCGCACACCTACAATTGAAACCGTAGCGGAGATTGTAACTAAAGTAAAACAGGCTGCAAAATATTTCCCTATTGAAAAAATGTATTTAAACCCTGATTGCGGCTTTGGGACATTTGCACAAAGACCAATGAACACTCCAGAAATTGCAAAACAAAAGCTTACCAACATGAATGAAGCAGCAAAACAGTTAAGACAAGAATTCGCAGACAACATGGGGACAGGCACCTTTTCCCAAAAGGAGATGTAATATATGTCAATATTGACAGTAAAAGTAGAAGGCGTAAGCAATAAGATGAAAACACAACTAACGGCTAAAGAGCATCAGTTTACAATTGATGAACCGGAAAATTTTGGCGGTACGAACCAAGGTCCTGATCCACTATCAATACTACTCGGAGCTCTTGCTTCATGTGAAAATGTTATTGCTAATTTTGTAGCAAAAGAAATAAATTTTGACTTGCAAGGAATCGAGTACGAAGTTACTGGAGAGCTAGATTTAAGAGGATTGATGGGAGATAGTAGCGTCCGCACATATTTTCAGTGGGTAAAAATTGAAGCAAAACTTCAAACATCAGAAAGTGATGAGCGTATCGAAGAAATTCGTAAACTAACAGATGCGCGTTGCCCAGTTTTTCAAACACTAAAAGCAGCAGGTGTAGAAATCATATCTAATTGGTCAAAAGCATAGAAAAGCATACGAGATTGAGATAGGATAAGGTTGGAATAAAGGAATAACAAGTAATAGCAACTAAGAGAAGTGAAATATTCTTAGTTGCTTTTTTATTGTAATCTTTTATGAAAATGTACTCACCATTCGCTAAATCGTGTATTACTTCAATTAGTAAGAAACAAGCATAGACTTGTTAATATTTTCAAGAAAGACTAGGAATGAATTTTGTCCAATTACGAACCAAGAAAAAGGCTATCCATTTGAAGAAAGTATACCTGTAGGGTATAAAGTAGAAGGCGTAATTTTAACCGACCAAGTAAAGAGTTTGGATTGGAGGTCAAGACGATTAAAAATTGTTGATCAAGCTCCACCACAAACAGTCAGCAATTGCTTTACCTTAATACATACGTTTTTGTAAGAGCCAGATAACCTGACTCTTTTTTTGTTTTATTAATGAAGATCCAGGGACAGGCACCTTGTCCCAAAAGTGAGTCGAAAGATCCCGTTACAGTGGTTCCCCGTAAATCTCGTCGCTGTGACACCTCGGTATTTGCCGAGTTTTGTAGAATAAGAGACTCGAAGATTTGCTGTAGGAGTAGGACACATTATGAAGGGATTTCAAACTAGGATTTTTTCATAAATCAGCTAAATGTATTGATACTAACAAAATGGGACTGTATTATATAGTTAGGTAATAAAATACGCTAAGTTAGGAGATAAAAAAATGAGTGAAAATATTTTGAAGCAAGTACTTGAGGAAGTAAAAAATTTAAACAATGGATTGGCTAATATTGAAAATCAACTAAATCAAATGGATAGTCGTTTTGATACTTTAGATACAACTAATCTTTCAATGCAAAGTGATATAACTGATATTAAACAAGGAGTTCAAAGAATAGAAGAAAGTCATCCCGAAGATGTAATCGGAATGCTAAAAACGATAAATAGCAAGCTTGATGAACGGGATAATGAAATGCTTGCGATCAATCGAAGACTTTATAGAGTAGAGGGTGTTGTGGAAGGCGTTTCGAAGCAATAGACTTTTTTGCGTCTCTGCATGTGGCTTCAATCTAATCAGATCGATTCTGTTAGTCCTCTTGTTCACCCTTTAATTTTCTTCAATTTTATTCTCAATCCTCATGATTAAAACCTCTAAATCTTCCTTTTTTTACATCGATCATTTCAAATTTAACTATTAGTTCAATTTAAACAATGCTTTATCATAAGATCCAGAGACATGCACCTCGTCCCACTATATTTTTACAATTGGGGTCTTTATAAACGGTGTCTGACACCGGGGCGTGTAGATTGTGAAAACTAGTTCTTGTTGTCATCCTATTTTCCACTAAAATTCACATAATGTCTGGCACCAAAAAACGATTGAAGAATGAATTAATCTTCAATCGTTTTTTTTTGGTATATCCATACAAATTAGCGAGAAAGTTAAAAAGTTACCTATGTAAAATTTTTCTCTGATTTTCTTTTATGATTCTGTCTTATCTTAGGGGAATTATTCAATTTTTTTGTCGAAATCGCTAAATTAATATTACAATTTTTACCACGTTTGTGTATAATTGAATATGTACTTATTTTAACTTATAGGAGGAAAAATTTTGTCATTGTTACAAAAGCAAGACTTAACAACAGAAGAATTTCAATTACTAAGCTCAGAAATGAGCAAGAAACAAAAATCAAGTGGAACAACATGGTTACTATGGGTCTTTACTGGTGTTCTTGGAGGTCATCGTTTTTATTTAGGAAAAACAGGAACTGCAGTTGCGATGTTACTGACGCTTGGGGGACTTGGATTTTGGGTATTTATTGATTTATTCTTAATAAATGGCATGATTAAGGATACGAACGATAATATCGAAAATGACGTTATAGCTGAAATTCGTATGATCAAACAAGCAAGGAAAAATTCTGAAGTGGCAGCATCTGCTTTATAAACGATGATGACATCTAAAAAAGAACTGACACTTGAAGAGTTAGCAATTCTTCAGTCTGAAATGTTAAAAAAGAGCAAAAATAAAGAAGCTGCATGGGGTTTATGGGCAGGCCTGTCTTTCTTTGGTGGGCATCGCTTCTACACAGAAGACTATGGACTTGCAGGTGCCATGTTAAGTACAACTGTCTTTCCATTGATCATCTTTGTGTTCGTACTTTTTGGTTCTCTTCCTGTCGCACTTTTTTATCCGTCCCTGTTCTTTGTCATTGGTTCTGTTGTTTGGAGTTGGATTGACGCGTTTTTTTTAAATCGTCGTTTAGATACGTTAAACAATAAAATAGAAAATGATATTTTAAATTCTATCAAAAAAAGCTGAAACCTATATTTCTAGGTTTCAGCTTTTTTCTTGTTTGACTAGTAATAGAATAATTAAAAGCAATAAATCACAAATCAGAACACTGTTTACTAGAAATTATATAAATAAGATCCAGAGACATGCACCTCGTCCGACTATATTTTTACAATTGGGGTCTTGAGATGGTAGGATGCATTTCACTTATCAAATTTAATAGACCATGTCACTGGACTCTCCGAGATCAGCGGTGTCTGACACCGAGGCGTGTAGATTGTGAAAACTAGGTCTTGATGTCATCCTATTTTCGACTAAAATTCACATAATGTCTGGCACCAAAAAACGATTGAAGAATTAATCTTCAATCGTTTTTTTTTTGTATCCAATTTTAATAATCGATTAATTTCTCCTTCAAATATGCATAAAACGGTAAAGATCATGATACTCTCTCAAACTATTATATAAATTGGTTTCCTACTTTTATGAATTTCATAATCTAGATTCAACGCCACTAAGATACTACACCTAGTTTCACTAAAATATTTTAAACTAGATGTAGCTTGATGTGGCTAATATATTGTTATTAAGAAATTCACTCACTGTATTTGTCAACTCAAAAGCGGTCCACGAATCAGTTGAAAAAAGGTCCACTTATTTAGTTGGTTTTAGCCATGACATTGTCTCTTCAAATCGGTGACTTACTTCTCGTGAAATATCTAAGATATGTGATTTGTGAGCAAGTCTATCTACAATTGCACCAGTAAGCATCGGGTCTTTAAAAATCTCTTCCCAGCGATCAAAAGCCAAGTTTGTTGTTATGATTATTGATCCTTTATCGTTTCTATTTGATAATAAATTAAATAGTATTTCACAACCAATTTTGTCAAATGATACGTATCCCAGTTCATCTAAAACGACAAGACTGTACTTTTCAAATTTGGTTTTATATTGCGATAGTTTGCTTTCACTCATTGCTTCTTTTAACTCTATTATTAAGTTAGGTACAGAGATAAACAATACACTTTTGCCTTCCAAACACGCCTTAATACCAAGCCCAATACTATAATGTGATTTCCCGCAGCCAGGAGATCCTATTAAGATTATATTTTCTTTATTTTCAATGAACTGCAACGTTTCTAGTTCTTCGAATTTCGGTATAAATTTCTTATGGTACTTACTCTTGTCGAAGTCTTCTAAGTACTTGTTAAGAGGGAATTTAGCCCTTCTGAGTCTATGTTTTAAACCATTCTCAAGCCTTAGTTCTAATTCTCTTTCGAGTAGACGACTTATCAGCTCTCGGTGGGTCATGTTTGTATGGTTTGCTTCATCAAGAAGCATTTGATAATTGGTTTTTATATAGGGTAATTTTAGTATATGGGCCATTTCTTGTATTTGCATTTATTCCACCTCCGAGAAACATAATTCGTTATATCTAGATACTTGCCTTGTAGCGATGTTGCTAAGTGCAGTTTTATCTATGTGCATAGATGGAATAATATCGATATGAGATTTATTGTATGTTTCTAGAATCAATAGTATTTCTTCGATTGGTTTATCATCATTTTCTTGAATGATCTCTATGAATTTTTTCTTGTTTCTGCTAAAATTAGTATCATAGATGGCTTTTAACCTTGGTATGCTTTTTAGAGCGTGGGAGTTCTTGATTGCACCTGGTTTTTTGTTTAATGAGTTTAAGTAATGTTTAATTTTAATACTTATCTCGTTAGTACCATCTATTTTTTTGTGTTCACAAACGAGTATGTTGTTTGAATAAAAGCCTATTGTGTCGTAATATTTCTTGATTGTTATTAAGCGTCCTACAAGATACTCCGGTACTGAATAGTGGTTGTTATCAACTCGTACAAAACTATATTTATTTGGTTTTTGCACTGTAACTGTTGCAAGATCAAGCTTTGGTTTTGTAGGTTGAAGATGTTTTATTTCTTCAGAAATAGTGCTGTCTTTATTGAGTTCTATCAATATAGTATTCAAGTATTCACGTGCATCATCGAATGTCTTAAACTTATAAGTTAACGCAAATGCTTTGTTCCTAATTATCTTCACGCTGCCCTCCACATGACCCTTCTAATGCAAAGCTTTACATTAGAAGGGTAATGAAAAGTATATGATAATGTAAAGTAAGGCTGTTAAATAACCGTAAGTAAAGGATCCCTCGCTGTTTTACTTTACATTATCTGCAACGCAAACACTATTTTATTTATCAAATCTTTTTAGCCATTCCAATAAATCTCCACTTTTTTGCCAAGAAGGTGCACCTTTTGGTACAACATCTGTATATGCTTTTTCAATTGCTTCTCTTTTTTGTTTTGAATCTACCTTAGCGTAAATTTCAGTTGTTTGGACAGAACGGTGACCTAGTATATCACGGATGTATATGAGATTAACTCCTGCTTGGAGTAAGTGCATAGCTTTTGAATGTCTCAGACAATGACAGCTAAATCGTTCTGGGATTAATATTTGATCTTTAATACGAGCCTTGCGTGCATATTTATCTAGTATGTAATTCACCCCTGCCCGGGTCAGTTTTTCTCCTCTTTTGTTACAGAACAATGGGTACATGTTTGCTGACAAACTTAACAGCCCCTGCTCATCCATATATCGATTTAATAAATCTAACGGAGCATCCATCAGAGGGACTATCCGGGCTTTATTCCCCTTACCAATTAACTTTACAGTACATGGTCTGTCAAAACGTACTTGTGACGGAGTGAGGTCAATGATTTCCTGTACTCTTCCACCGCTTTCATACATAATTGACAAAAGAGCAAGATCTCTTCGTCCTATTTTAGTTGACTGATCAGGCATTTCCAAAAGTAGTCTGATCCCATTAAGCGTTAGGTAACTGATTGATTTTGTTTCTGTTTTCTTAACCCGGATTCCAAGGATTCTCTGCCATTCCAAAAGATTATCGGGGCTCTGATACTGGAGATATTGGAAGAAAGAGTGTAATGCCGCAAGGCGGACGTTCCTTGTGGCTGTACTACAGCCACGCTCTGTTTCTATCCAGTCAAGAAAGTGAATAACCATTTCCTTATTAATCATGCCCAGCGTCAGAGAATTTGTTTTTATTCCTTTTTTATCCTTGATAAATGTAAGGAAAAGTACAAATGTGTCTCTATAAGAGGCAATCGTATTTATACTGAACCCCATTTCTCCTGGCAGGTATTTTGTAAGAAATCCTGTCAGATAGCGAGAGAAATCAGTCGGCTTCATAATGGTCAACCTCCGGAAATACATAGGCACAAACGTTATCTACTTCTCTAATTAAATCAGGGTACATGTCAGATGTTAGCCTTACATACTTATCTGTAGCCTCTAATGACTGATGCCCAAGATATTTTGATAATATTGGGAGTGAGTAGTATAAATCTAGCCCAGCTTCTGACATTTTCACAAGAGAGTGTACACTGAAAGTGTGACGAAAGTCATGCATTCTTGGGCCAAAACCCTTCCCACCATGTGGAATTCCTGCATTCCAGAGTATTTTTCTGAACCATTCATATATTGCCTTGGCATTACATTTTTGCCCATTGTTCTTGATAAAAAAATAACCTTTCGGTTCATATTTGCCGGGACGAACATTCCTATATTGAATACACACCTCAGTTAGTGTTTCAGATAATGGGAGTATTCGGTCTTTGCCGTTTTTCGTTTCCCTGACAATAATATTTTTTGCATCAAGATCAACATCCTTACATGTTAGGGATAACGCTTCGCTGATACGGATGCCACAGCCATATAGCATTCTAAATAAAGCGGGGAGTACATACACAGTTGTTTCAAATCGTCTATTAACTTTAAGCGTATCACATGCATCGAAGAATGCATTCACTTCCTTTTTCGAGAAAATATGTGGTACAAACGTACTGCTGTACTTTTTAGGCAATCTCGGTATATGTGATGGATATCCCATATCATTTAAATAGGCGGAAAATTTTGCAATATAATGAATCCTCGCATAACGTGTCTTGTCTGATTCATTTGGACGCTTCTCACTCCATTTATCAACAATCTCCTTTGATAGACCGAGTTTTAATACGGCATTATCTATTGTAAATCTGTCAAATAACGAAAGTGTGTAAGTGGCATCAACAAACTTGTAACCGAGGTTTCTTTTGAAATCAATGTACTGTTCGATTAAACCAGCATAAATACCACAATAGTTCGGCATCATTCCACCTCCTTGGCATAAAATGGCGTTTTTAAGAGTGGAACATCTAATGCGCATTGGCTCAAAGATGTTAAGTCTATTCGTAAATAAGTTTTTGTGCTTTCGGTATTCTTGTGACCTAGCACTTCTGATATAACATGGATGGGTATTTTTTGTTCCAGTAGTTGCCCAGCAAGACTGTGCCTCAAAGCATGAGGACCATGTTTCTTTTCTGTTATGTTTTTAATGCCAGCACGACGGAGATAAAAAGTAACAATGCTATGCAAAGTCGATCTATTTAGGCAGTTATATGGCGGGATTGCATGTAGGAAGACATAAGGAAGATCAGATTTAGGCCGTCCATACTTCAGATAATCGATAATAGCCTCTCCTATTTCTATTAAAAGTGGATGCTCAATCTTATTTTTAGTCTTTTGTTGAACAAGTGTAATTGTATTCTTTTCCCAGTGTATGTTTTCAAACTTCAACAGACAGATGTCAGAAGCCCTCAATCCCAATCGTGCAGCCAATAGTATCATAGCAGCATCACGCTTCCCTTTTGGGCTACTTCTGTCAACAGTATTGATTAATGATTCAACTTCATTTTTCGTATATGTCGTGGGTAGTTTACATTGCTTCTTGTAATTGTCTTTTGGAATTAGGTATGAAAAGTCAATCCCTGTATACCCATTGTCATGTAGATATCTCATAAACCCACGTAAAGTGGTAAGCATGCTGTGGCGCGTTGCAGGTGTATAAAAACCAAGCTGATTCACAAATCCTAAAATGTGTTGTTTTTTAATTGCTTCGGTTTCCATGACTCCTTCTTCATTAAAAAAACTAAGAAAGCGATGAAGATTTAATCGGTAATGACCAAGCGTATTTTCTGTAATACCCAAAGATTTTCGGTGATTAAGGAAATCCACCATAGGATTACCGATGCAACCATAAAATTGGTAGGATTTCTTTGCCCTTCTGTATTGGAACGTTCCTGTAGACTGAAATTCAGTTAGAACATCCACACACCGGATTATGCTCTTTTCCCAATGGCTAAATTCCTCGTATTTCCCAGTACCAATAAAGTCAGCTATAAATGCTCCACCTACTGACGCTGAATAATACTCAATCTGATTGTTTTCCATAAAAGTAGCCAGTTTTTGCCACGCGGAACGATATTGGCTTATCCTTGATTCGGAATAGGACATATCCCGAAGGGATTTAACTACTTCTGAGGACAGTTGTTCAAATGTTTGATATTTTTGTTCCATAATCATAACCTCCTATATTTAACGTAGGCGACCTCGCCTATATTAAATATAGCCATTGAAAATGTAAAGTAAAACAACTAGAATCACTTTGTTTATAGTTATCTAACAGCCTTACTTTACATTATCATATACTTTTCATTACCCTTCTCGTTTCCACTGAAACAATTAGTGACGTTGATATCGAATCCGTAGTAGAGTGACAATTTTAGCAAATTCTCATTGAGGACTTTTTCAGTTTTACCTATGAATTTTGATACTACATTTCTCATATTGTCGTACACAATCTCTGAATAAACGCCACCTAACATATCGAAGAAACGCACATGAGAATCCATAAAGACGTCTTGCTTTTGATTCTTATATAAATACGCCCATCTGAAATCAGCAGCTGGTGAAGATAGTACAGCTAGATGATAGGTATTGATCTCCCCGTTTATTTCTAACTTCACTTCGCCAAAATCATATTCAAGTCTTTGCCCTAAATCATATGATTGTTTAATAAAGCATTCCTTAGGTTTGTTTCTTTTTTCTCTGATTTTATTTGTAATAGTTGTATATCCAATATCAAACTTTTCATTGACTAGCATTTGGTGAATTTGCAAATTAGTCAGCTGTTGTTTATGTCGACCTAACTCTTTACACTTTTCAGATTCACTCTCTAGGATTTCGTCTAATCTGGTATCGATTTCTGCTGTGTACTTTCTTGGCTTTCTATTTTGAGCATTATACTTTGGTGCCTCGCATATTTTTTCTTGTACTTCTTGTACTTCTTTTTTATTAACGTCTAAGGCATTCAACAGAGTATTGTTCTTCTGGTACTCATTCCAATAGATTGCGACTGTTTTCCGATTGATGTTTAAAAGCTTGGCAGCTTTTCTATTGGATACACCTTGCTGCTTTAGTTTTATTATTGCATGTTTGTCCATTATCTCAATCACTCCATCCCACCCCTTTACTGCCATCATAACAGTAAGAGATTAGTGTTAAAGTACTGGACCGTTTTTCAATTGATATTATTCTATTAATGGGCCACTTTTAGAGTATCATAAACAAATGGTGTAATTATTTGGAAATTGACAACGGCGTATCTCAGTAGTAGACTTGAAAATTACAGTATAGTAAAACAAAATATAGTAGTGACTCCATCAAATGTGAGTGCACTGCTTTTTCTATTAAAAATAAGTAAGTAAATCCGTTTTTACTTAGTAAGCTATCAAGGAGCTAGTGCTTTTCTTAAAGCGAGTAGGGTGTCTGTTTAAGCGGACGAGTTACCAAGAAATAAAGGGGGGACACCAGTGACACCAGCCCAATTGAAAGCAGAGATTATTGCATATAGTAAGATTATTGGAATTGATAAAATTGGTTTTACTACTGCAGATCCCTTCGTCGAGCTAAAGGATAGGCTTGTTAACCAACAAAATTTAGGGTTCCAATCAGGCTTTGAAGAAAAGGATATTGACAAGCGTGTTGGACCTGAGCTGGTCCTTTCCGAAGCAAAATCAATTATTGCTATCGCTCTTGCTTACCCCTCAAAGATGAAGAATGCACCATTAAGTACGAGAAAGGAACGTCGAGGGTTGTTTTGTCGAGCTTCTTGGGGCGAAGATTATCATAAAATATTAAAAGATAAATTGTCTAAGTTAGAAGAGTTTATCTTGGCAAAGGTACCGAGCGCAAGAATTGCTTCTATGGTTGATACAGGTGAACTAGCTGATAGGGCAGTAGCCGAAAGAGCAGGAATAGGCTGGAGCGGAAAAAATTGTTCGATTATTACTGAAGAATTCGGTTCCTACGTTTACTTAGGCGAAATGATTACAACCATTTCATTACCAGCCGACCAACCAATAACAGAACGATGTGGAACGTGTACAAAGTGTATTGATGCCTGTCCGACTGGAGCAATTGTTCAAGGTGGACAGCTAGATTCAAATAAGTGTATTGCCTTTTTAACGCAAACAAAAACGTTCTTAGCAGACGAGTATAGAGAAAAGCTAGGTAATCGAATTTATGGATGTGACACATGTCAACAAGTGTGTCCAGATAATAAAGGGAAAGACTCCCATTTACACACAGCAATGGAGCCAGACCCTGAAATAGTAAAGCCACTTCTAAAAGAATTATTGTTTTTAAGTAATCGACAATTTAAAGAAACCTATGGTTATTTGTCAGGTGCATGGCGAGGGAAAAAACCTTTACAAAGAAATGCAATTATTGCAATTGCTCATTACAAAGACGTAACAGCTATTGATGATTTAGATAAGCTACTAAGAGAAGATCCTCGTCCAGTAATTAGGGGAACAGCAGCATGGACGATCGGGAAGTTGGACACCGAAAAATCTAAATTAATATTAAATGCGGCGAAAGAAAGAGAAAATGACTCAGATGTATTAGCTGAGATTGATAAAGGGCTGAATATGCTGAAAAATAACTAAATATAGCTGTGGGAAAATAGTTTATTGTCAAGTATTATTAAGACAAGGTTGGATTGAAAAGAGGGGATAAAATGGAAAAAAGATTTGATATTTTCTATGATGAAATGGAAAGCCCACTTGGTCCGTTAACGGTAGTTTGTAGGGATTTAGGAGTTTGTTTAATTGAATTTGGTTCCTTAGAACAGTCGCTTCCAAATATTAATGTCTGGATGAAGAAGCATCTACTTAAAAATGAGTTGTGTCATGATCAAGAAAAAGTTCAACCGGTCATAAAGCAGTTACAGCAATATTTTAGTGGTAAAAGAGTTAAGTTCGATTTAAGTATTGATCTGATAGGAACAAAGTTTCAGTGCTTAGTTTGGGAAGAGCTAAAGAAGATTAATTATGGTGAAACAAAAAGCTATAAGCAAATAGCCAAAGAAATCGGTGCCCCAAAAGCTGTTCGTGCAATTGGTGGAGCTAATAACAAAAATCCCGTCCCGATTATTATTCCTTGTCACCGTGTAATTGGTAGTAATGGTGCTCTTGTTGGGTATGGTGGTGGATTAGAAAAAAAAGAAATCTTATTAGAGATAGAAGGCTCAATTAAAAAGATCTCATAAGTGATTACGCTTTGCGTAGTCACTTTTTTCAGGTTTAACGCAAGCACATAGCTTGTGGATGATTCATTTAACTAAGCCGGTTAACATACATTTTAAAAGCAACTAAATTATTTGGGGGTTTTTTTGATGGGATGGTTAACTATCTTAAAGAGAAATGTAAAAAGTTTAAATAATGCCTATGTATCAGATGTAAGAAACAGTTTTATTAGAAATGATGAACAGGAATGTCTACATAGAAAAATGGAAGACTTAGCGGGTCGAGAAGCAAGAATTATTAAATCGATCGTCGATGGTACGGTCTTAAGAACTCAAAAATTTGAAAATGTCCTCGAGGTCGATTATATTGTCCACTGGCAGCATCTAATTAAACAGACAAATAAATTTCATATCGAGGATAAAATCGAAGAGCGCCGGGCAATTATTTCTGGGGATAAATTAATTGATGATTACTGTCTTATAAATGAAAAGATACTATCAAGTAAACAACCAGATGTGGCAGAGCGCGATTATTCAGAAGAAGAGTTGAGATTTCAATACTCAAGATTAGAAGCCGTTCGCTATGCTGAGAGATGGTGGAATGACTATAATACCGTTTATAAAAAATTTGATGATAATTGTACAAATTTCATATCACAATGCTTACATGCTGGTGGAGCGCCAATGGCAGTTGGAACTAGCCGTAGTAAGGGATGGTGGTATCGTGGGAATAATTGGAGTTTCAGTTGGTCAGTGGCACACTCGTTACGCTGGTATTTAAGTGGTTCGAAAGTTGGCTTGAGGGCTATTGAGGTAGTAAAACCTGAAGAATTAATAAAGGGTGATGTTATCTGCTATGATTTTGATGGAGATGGTAAGTGGCAGCATACAACGATTGTCGTTGCAAAAGATGTGAATAAAATGCCATTGGTGAATGCCCAAACGACAAACAGCAGGATGAGATATTGGGCTTACGAGGACTCAACTGCATGGACTGAAAACATTAAATATAAATTTTTTCATATTGCCGATAATTAAATAATCTAACTACCCTTTTCAGCTTATCTAGAAATGCTATAATAAGTTTAGTCTAAAAAGACTCGAAAAAATTAGAGGTGAAAAAATGGGGTTACATATTGTTTTATACCAGCCAGAAATTCCTGCCAATACGGGTAATATTGCACGGACTTGTGCGGGGACGAATACGTCTTTGCACTTAATCCGCCCGCTAGGTTTTTCAACTGATGATAAAATGCTTAAAAGAGCAGGTTGTGATTATTGGCCAGACGTAAAAATAAACTATTACGATGCTATTGATGAGCTATTTGATGCGTTTTCAGAGGGAAAATTTTATTTTATTGAAACAGTAGGGAAGAAAAACTACACAGATTTTGATTATAGTAGCCTTGATGAAGAATATTTTTTTGTTTTTGGTCGAGAAACAAGCGGGTTACCTAATGATTTAATTGAAGCAAATGCTGAGCGCTGTTTGAGAATTCCGCAAACAGACAAAGTTAGGTCACTCAATCTTTCCAACACAGCAGCAATACTTGTATATGAAGCATTGCGTCAGCAAAATTTCCCTTCACTAAAATAAAAATAACGTTGAATAAGCTACATTTGGGTGAAAAACAAAGGAACTAACTCCGAGTATAGTGACATCGCACTCAGTTATTTTGAGTCGATAGAAACTAAAGAGTTAGTCCTTTTGTATGTAAATTTAGTTATGTTTTGGTTTTTCATCGTATCCCGCAGTGAAAATCGCTGCTAAAAAAGCGACAATAACACCAATAATTAGAAAAGTTGCCATAATTAGAGCCTCCCTTTATCAATAATTAAGTCCTACTCTTATTATTCATTATAGTCGATAAATCAAACAATGTGAATGGAAAAGTTTCAAACCTATTTTAACTGTATTTTGGATAATGTGTGAATGATGTAAAGGATGGATTAGAAGTGAAAAATACGTATTTGACTAGCCATTTCCCATTAATTTCAATCCTGCTGTTTAGCACTTCTTTTTCTTTGTATACAGAAGGATTAGTAATTAATAAACTCCATGATTTAGGTATTTATAGTGGAATGACTGAATTTATTTCTGAAAGTGGTATTAAATTAACCTTATTATTTTTATTAATGCTACTGTTCTTTATGGTATTTGCTGCTTTAAAACTTATTGCCGATACTACTATCGAGCTATCACTTTTATTTTTTTCTAAAGATAAAGAAGGGAAGGAACTAACAAAAATCCGTTCTGGTTCATGGCTCTATTTGGTGGGAAGTGCTGTTTCCGTTTTCACCTTCAAGTACATTTTGTTTGTACTAACAATCGTTGTTTTAGTTAGTTTTGGATATTTTATCTTCTTTGTTTATAAAGTCAGTTCTTCATTGTCTAATGTAGGGCTAATTGGGATCATCTTTTTTCATATGTTTTTCTGGTCTGCTTTTGTACTTTCTATTTCTTATGCAATTATCAAGCTTTACAATGGCTTCATTGCAGGCTTACCAATTTGATGAATTTACCAGGGGCAACTAATCATTTTTCTGAATTGTGCCCCAAAAATTAACGTGTATCAGGTGATTATATGATTTAGCCCAAAAAACCCGTGACTTTAGTCATGATAAATTCTGAAATCACTACTTCATTATATCTCGCCAAATCAATAAGTGTGGGCTTCGTGAATTAATACCAGCTAAACTTTGAGGCTGATCTTGACCGACCCAAACACCTGTCGTGTAATTATCATTAAGACCGATAAACCAAAGGTCATGAAACTCATTGGTCGTACCTGTTTTCCCACCAATGTAGGGGGTACTATAAAAAGCTTTTCGTCCCGTGCCCTCAGTGACAACTTTATTTAGAAGAATCCGCATTTTTTCGTTCGTTTGTTTATCCCAAACTTGAATAGCCCCAGTCTCCCACTCATATAGGGTGTTTCCTTGAAGATCTACAACCTTTTCAATTCCCTTCGCATTTGTAAACTTTCCATTATTGGAAAAAATTGTATAAGAGCTAGTGATTTCTAATGGGCTAACTCCAAATGTAAGTCCACCTAAGGCAGCCGGAACTCGGTAATCTTCATGAACAATCTTTGAAAAAGCAAATTTATCAAAATAAGAGAAAGCACGTTCAACACTAATTTGATCAAACATTCTTGCCGAGGCTGTATTATATGAGTTCTTAAAAGCAGTTTCAAGGCGAACACTGCCGTAAATACTCCCGCCGAAATTTTGTGGACAATAGTCGTTTTTACAAAATGGGGCAGCGCTAATAGTAGTTGAAATAGGAATCTTTCGCTCTGCTAAATAAGGAGCAAAAACGAGCAAAGACTTGATTGCTGAGCCAGGTTGTCGAAATGCTTGAAAGCCTCGGTGAAAATTAAATTTTTGGTAATCTTTACCTCCACTTATCGCTACAATAGATTGACTATGATGATCAATTATTACTGCTGTCGCCTGAATTTCCGGCTCAGGAAGATGCTGCTTAATTACTTGGTTTATTTTTTTTTGTTTTTCCGGCTGAAATGCGGTATAAATGTGGATCCCACTAGCTAAAAGTTCTACTGTTTTTTGTTCGCGTAATTTCAAGTAAAGGGACTTTTCTTCAACAGTTTTAGATTTATTGATTAGGTCATTAAAACCTTCTTTTTCCCCAATTAACTGTTCTAATTCGTGATGAATGTAGGTTACATAATCTGGGAAAAAATCAATTTTCTTTGATAATAGTAACTTAATTTTTTCAGAAACAGCTTGACTATATTGAGTCTGATCAATAAAATTCATTTCCTGCATTTTCGTTAAAATCCAATTTTGACGCACTTGAGTGTTTTCAATCTGGAGCAGTGGATTAAAAAGTGTCGGGTTATTAGGAACTGCGCTTAAAAATGCTATTTCTGCAAGCGACAATTCATCTACTGGAAGGGAGAAATAAAATTGACTAGCTGCCGCAACCCCGTACACGCCATTTTGGAAGTAAATTGTATTAAGGTATAATTCTATAATTTCTTCTTTAGAGAACATTTTTTCTAGCTGATATGCATACAAAAGTTCTGTTAATTTCCGGTTATATGTACGCTCGCTACTTAGATAGATATTTTTAACTAACTGCTGTGTAACGGTGCTTCCACCTTGTTTAATCTCTTGATTTTCTGCATTTACGAACAAAGCTCGGGCAATTCCACTCATATCAAACCCTTTGTGCGAAAAAAAATGCTGATCCTCAGTAGCGATGATAGCTTCAATAAAGTAAGTTGGTATTTCTTGATACGGAATGTAGATTCGATTTTTGCTACTATAAATTTCGGATATGACGTTTTCATTTGCATCATACATGTAACTATTCGAACTTAAGAAAAAGTCATCAAGTTTGATACTTTCTTCTAAGACACTCTCAAAGCGTTGAACTTGTTGAAACTCATATGTAAAACCAATAAAGGAAGCAGAAAATACGAAAATAAAAGTTAAAATAAGAAAAAATCCTGTACTTATTCGCAACAAAATCACTCTTTCTTCATATACTATCTCACAATCTAGGTAGCCTATAGATTAGCAACTATCTTTTATTGTAGCACCTTCAAACGGAAAAAAGTCATTTTTTTGAATGGCTAAGAACTGTTGGACGAATGAAGAATTAATTTCCGCATAATATGAATTAAGTGATATTTTAGCAACTAGTTTAAAGGAGGATTTCATGAATATTTTAGATAAAATTAAAAAATTTCGTGAAGAAGAAAAGAAGTTATTGTGGGAAGGGACATTCAGTGATTATTTAGAAATCCTTAAAGTGAACGCCGAAGTAGCTCAGACTGCCCATTCGCGTGTTTATAATATGATTAAAGATGCTGGAGTCAATGAAGTTGACGGGAAAAAGCAGTATAAATTTTTTAGTGACGAAATTTATGGGTTGGAAGAATCTGTTGAGAGGTTAGTAGAAGAATATTTTCATTCAGCAGCAAAAAGATTAGATGTCAGAAAAAGAATTCTTTTATTAATGGGTCCTGTTAGTGGTGGTAAATCAACAATTGTTTCAATTTTAAAGCGAGGATTAGAAAAGTATTCACGATCTGATGCTGGAGCTGTTTATGCAATCCAAGGTTGCCCAATGCATGAAGATCCACTTCACTTAATTCCGCATCATTTACGAGAAGATTTTCATCAGGAATATGGGATTAAAATTGAAGGGAATCTTTCGCCGTTAAGTGTGATGCGTCTGGAGCAGGAGTATGATGGGTGCATTGAGGACGTAAAAGTTGAGCGGATTTTACTTTCTGAAGATAAGCGAGTAGGAATTGGGACGTTTAGCCCTTCAGATCCAAAATCGCAAGATATCGCTGATTTGACAGGTAGTATTGATTTTTCGACGATCGCTGAGTACGGCTCAGAATCTGACCCTCGAGCTTACCGTTTTGATGGGGAATTAAATAAGGCTAATCGAGGGTTAATGGAATTTCAGGAAATGTTAAAGTGTGATGAGAAATTTCTCTGGCATTTATTATCACTGACTCAAGAAGGGAACTTTAAAGCTGGGCGATTTGCATTAATTTCAGCAGATGAATTGATTGTTGCACACACGAATGAAGCTGAATATAAGTCGTTTATCTCTAATAAGAAAAACGAAGCGCTTCACTCAAGAATCATTGTTATGCCAATACCTTACAATTTAAGAATATCAGCAGAAGAGAAAATTTATCGAAAAATGATTAGAGATAGTGACATTGCAAATGTTCACATTGCGCCACACGCTTTGAAAGTGGCAGCAATTTTCACGATCCTTACGAGACTAAAAGAATCAAAAAAACAAGGTATCGATATTCTTAAAAAATTGAAGTTGTATGATGGCGAAGTGGTTGAGGGTTTTAATAATCAAGACATTGAGGAAATGAAAAAAGAGTATCAAGACGAAGGTATGACAGGAATCGATCCACGTTATGTCATAAATCGTATTTCCTCGGCAATAATTCGCAAAGAACTGACATCAATAAATGCATTAGATGTATTGCGCTCGATTAAAGAGGGCCTTGATCAACATGCTTCTATTTCTAAGGAGGACCGTGAGCGTTATATTAATTTCATTTCTGTAGCCCGCAAAGAATATGATGAAATTGCCAAAAAAGAAGTCCAGAAAGCCTTTGTTTATTCTTATGAAGAGTCAGCAAAAACACTTATGGATAACTATTTAGATAATGTAGAAGCGTTTTGCAATAAAAATAGACTTCGTGACCCGTTAACGGGAGATGAGATGAATCCAGACGAAAAGTTAATGCGTTCGATTGAAGAACAGATTGGCATTTCAGAAAATGCAAAAAAAGCATTTCGTGAAGAGATTTTAATTCGAATTTCTGCATATGCACGTAAAGGGAAGAGGTTTGACTACAAATCCCATGAACGTTTAAGAGAAGCGATCCAAAAGAAGCTATTTGCTGATCTTAAAGATGTCGTTAAAATAACGACTTCGACAAAAACACCAGATGAAAATCAACTTAAGAAAGTTAACGAAGTTATTGCCAGGCTTATTGATGAGCATGGATACAATTCAGTTTCAGCGAATGATTTACTCCGCTATGTGGGAAGTTTGTTAAATAGATAGTTTATATCGGGTAGCTATTCACTTTATGTGTGAGGCTACCCTCATTTTTTTTGTGGTAGTTTAATTAGACGGGGGTAAAATAATTATGAAAAATCAATCCTCGTTGCTGAGTGTCCTTTTTTAAAATAAGCACTTGAATGAAATTCATTCACTTATATATTGTCTCGTTTTCTGACAAATTATGATAAAATAAGATATGGATAACTTATTGATGTAATCGTGGCATCGACGGGGAGAATAAATATGAAATCAATCAATCTTAAACGTATCTTAGTTAGTTTTTTATTTTTCAGCTTAATAGTTGTAGGTTGCAGTAACTCGAAATCAGAAACAGTCGAAAAAATCGAGTTAACGATCGCAGCTGCTTCAGATCTGACACATGCTTTTTCGGAAATTGGAAAATTGTTTGAGAACGAAACAAGTACAAAAGTGACTTTTTCATTTGGCTCAACAGGACAATTAGCAGACCAAATTGAAAATGGTGCGCCTTTTGATGTATTTGCGTCAGCTAATAAATCTTTTATTGAGCAATTAGATAAAAAGAACTTATTACTAAGCGATACAAATACGTTATATGCATTAGGCCGTATAGGTATTGCAACTAAGGCGGATAGCGCACTAACAATTGAAACAATCGATGATTTATTAAAACCAGAGGTCGTTAAGATTGCAATTGCTAGTCCAGACCATGCTCCTTATGGTTTAGCTTCTAAGCAAGCGTTGGAAACAGCAGGTGTCTGGGGAGAAATAGAAAGCAAGCTTGTATTTGGAAGAAATATTTCAGATACCTTGACTTATATTGAAACCGGTAATGCAGAAGTCGCAATTATTGCTCTTTCATTGGTTAAAGAAGACGAAGTAAGCTTTACTCTGATTGATGAAAAAATGCATGCCCCATTAGAACAAATGATTGCAGTAGTCGAGCGGACAAACCATCAACAACAATCAAAAGAATTTATTGAATTTATTCGCGGTCCAATTGGAAAACCAGTTATGGAGAGTTATGGATTCGTTGTTCCGACTGAGTAATAATCGAGAAAAAGCTAAGGATTGTTAGAAAATTAAGAACAATTTTGGAAACCTAATACAAAAATATCTGTTTTTAAACTATACTTAATAGAAGAAGTGGAATGGAGGGAAAATTATGTTTAAAAAAGTTTTATTAGCAGCAGATGGGTCACAACATTCGATTAGGGCGGCAGAGAAGGCAATAGCCGTCGTAAAAGCTAATTCAAATAGCATGATTGATGTTTTTTATGTTATCGATGGTGCTACTTCAAAGACAGATGTATTGAGCCATGCAGACAAATATACGATCGCTGTTGAAAGAAAGGCTAAGCTTCAACCAATTGAAGAAATGTTAGAAAAAGAAGGGGTTACACATAAATTCCATTTTATTCACGGTGAACCAGGACCGGCTATAATAAAATACGCTAACGAACACAAATTTGATTTAGTTGTTATCGGAAGCCGAGGGCTTAACACTCTCCAAGAAATGGTTTTAGGTAGCGTAAGTCATAAAGTTGCCAAACGAGTCAATTGTGCGGTAATGATTGTTAAATAGTTGGTTAAGGCACTTATCTTCGGATAGGTGTTTTTTTTACATATATAACAAGTGAAATGTTTAGGAATAAGAAAAATAGGTGAAACTAAACATATAATTTGTTTGAATATTCCAATAGTGATAAATTTAAATGGGGAGAGGTGAGAATATGGAAGTAGAACAACAGATGATAAGACAAGAAAAAAGAAGAAAAATTAAAAAAGAAATGTTAAGTTGGGGTAAAACGCTTGCTATCGTTCTTGTCATAGTAGTCTTTGTAAGAGCATTTTTATTTACAAACTATATTGTTTATGGCAATTCAATGATGCCAACAATTAAAGATCGAGATAGAGTTATAATAAATAAAATTGGCTATGATATTGGAACTCCGCAAAGGTTTGATATGATTGTCTTTCACGCAACGGAAGAAACCGATTATATCAAGAGGGTAATTGGACTACCTGGAGATCAAATCACTTATAGTAATGATCTTCTGTATATCAATGGAGAAGCTGTCGAAGAAGTGTATTTAAACGGAGTAAAGGAAAAATATAAATCAGACTCTTATACCGAGGACTTTAAGCTAGAAGAAATAACAGATGTAATGTATGTACCTGAAAATCATATATTTGTTTTAGGTGATAATCGGCGCAATAGCATGGATAGCAGGCACATTGGTTTTGTTTCATTTGAAGAAATAGTTGGAAAAGCAGATATAACATATTGGCCGTTAACACATTTCCGGAAATTAAAATAAAGAGCACACTAAATAGTTGTGTGATCTTTATTTTTTTTATTTAAAAGAATGAATTTCATAATACCAATAAACTAGCCATATAAAATTACATCTAGTTGAAAATGTTTTGATTCAACTAGGTGTAGTATCCTAGTGGCGTCGAATCTGCATTATGAAATTCATTTAAAAATAAAAAAAATTGAAAAAGATGCAATTTGGACATTATTTTATTTGTTTTGGGCTTACGATAGTTTAAAGAATACTTTAAACTATATAGTGAAGGCGTGTGTAAAACTGTTGAAAAGAGGAAAAGTGAAATGAATGAAAAATACGTCAATCTGATTAAACAGTCAACTAGCGAAAAAATCCTTGGAAAGCGGATCGACGCTTTAGAAAAACGTGAAAAAGAACTTTTGAATAAGCTGAATATATATGAAGAAATATTTAATTCTATACCTATTAATATATTTTTAGAAGATCGTGAAGGGAAAACTTTGTTTGCTAATCAGCAAGCATGTAAATGTAATAATAAGACTAAAGAGGAGTTAGACGGTAAAACAGTTTTTGATTTTTTCCCTCAAGAAATCGCGGAGAATTTCAGAAATGAGGATCTTGAAATATGGGCATCGAAAAAGTTAAGTTTAAAAGAGACAGTTGCAAAATTTCAAGGTAAAAAAATGCACATGTTAATTGGAAAAACTATTATAAAGGTGGAGAAAGATGCCTATTTACTTGGTTTTGGATTAGATATCACGAACCGAGTAACTACTGAAAAGTTATTAAAAGAAAACGAGAAAAAATTTCGGAAATTAGTAGAACAGGCAGCAGACAATTTTATCCTTTATGATAGTAAAGGCAAAATACTTGATGTAAATACAGCCACTTGTCATTACTTGGGTTACACAAGAGAAGAATTATTGCGTCTTACATATGAGGATATTATGTCTCTTACTGATGAAGAGATAAAAAATATTTATAAGCGAATCCAACTAAATAAACCATTTAACCTAGAACATGATTTGATTCACCGAGATCGGGTATTATTACCTGTCGATACAAATTTCGGATTAATTAACTTAGGTGATAAAGAATTATATTTAGCTTGGAGTAGGGATATTAGTGAAAGAAAAAAGGCAGAAAAGCAGATCAAACATATGGCTTATCATGATGAATTAACTGGCTTGCCGAATCGTTGGTATATTCATTCCTATATAGAAAAATACATACACGAGAATAGAAATAAAGAAAAATCCCTTGGCGTATTCTTGCTAGATCTTGATAACTTTAAACTTGTTAATGATAGTTTAGGTCATCTGGCTGGAGACCAATTACTTCAACAAGTAGCAAGTAGACTGAAAAATCTTTTCCCAATAGGAAATACACTTGCCCGCTTAGGTGGCGATGAATTTCTTTTGCTTGTGCCCGACTTGAATAATGAAGATGCTGCCATTTCTGTTGGCACTGAAATAAAAAAGATTATGCGAATTCCTTTTCATATTAAAGGTCAACAACTGAAAATTACTTCAAGCGTTGGAATTAGTCTGTTTCCGCACGACGGTGAGGATATTAGTACATTATTGAAAAATGCTGATATCGCGCTGTATCAAACAAAAGAACAAGGAAAAAATGGATACCGCTTATTTGAGACGACAAAATAATGAATATTCAATATAATGTTGCATCAAGTCAAAAACAACTTTATGATCACCGCGTTTTAAATGTGAAATACAGCGTGGTCACAAAGTTGTTTTTTTGTTGTTTAACATTATAAGAATTTTTTGCTTTGAAAAAAATTAATACTGTCCTATAGTTTTAATTTTTAGATATCTTATATTTCCTTAAACTAAAAAACATGTCCAACAAGTGAATTGATAATTTATTAGAATTTCTGTCAACTCTAATTTGAGTTTGCATAGGATAAAGTAAATACACAGTTTTTCCTTAGTCTGCTAAAAACTATCCAATCGTATCCTATCGAATTATTTATATGCGGAATAAACAAGAAAAGTGAATGACCGTTTCAATTTTTTGACGTATCTATAATTGAAAAAAAACAACAACAAGAGGAGGGGATTATGGATGAAAATTAATGATGGGAAGAGTTATATTGTCTCCCAAGAAAATTGGTCCCTTCACAGAAAAGGCTATCAGGATCAACAGAGACATCAAGAAAAAGTTCAAGACGCAATTCAAAAGAATTTACCAGACCTTGTCAGTGAAGAAAATATTATTATGTCCAATGGCCGTGACGTCATAAAAATACCGATTAGATCTCTAGATGAGTATAAAATCCGCTATAATTACGACAAAAATAAACATGTTGGCCAAGGTGATGGTGACAGTCAAGTTGGAGATATAGTTGCTAGAGATGGAAGCGCTCAGGACGGTTCTGGGAGTGGGCAGGGTGCAGGAGATAAAGCTGGTGAAGATTATTATGAAGCGGAAGTTTCAATAATGGAACTAGAAAAAATGTTATTTAAAGAATTAGAATTACCTAATCTCAAACAAAAAGAAAAAGACAACCTCGTAATCGAAGACATAGAATTTAACGATATTAGAAAAAAAGGCCTAATGGGCAATGTTGACAAAAAACGGACCATTCTAACAGCATTGAAACGTAACGCGATGGAAGGTAATCCAGGAATATCTCCAATTAATAATGATGATTTACGATTTAAAACTTGGAATGAAATCGTCAAGCCGGATTCAAAAGCAGTTGTAATAGCAATGATGGATACGTCAGGAAGTATGGGGAAATGGGAAAAATATATGGCTCGCTCGTTCTTTTTCTGGATGACTCGTTTCCTTCGAACAAAATATGAAAAAGTAGAGATCGAGTTTATTGCTCACCACACCGAGGCAATTGTCGTATCAGAAGAAGACTTTTTTTCGAAAGGTGAAAGTGGCGGTACAATTTGCTCCAGTGTTTACCGAAAGGCTTTAGAGCTTATTGACGAAAAGTACGAACCTTCTAGATATAACATCTATCCATTCCACTTCTCTGACGGAGACAATCTAACCTCCGATAACGGGCGCTGCTTGAAGCTGGTTAATGATCTTATGGAAGTGTCAAGTATGTTTGGGTATGGTGAGGTGAACCAGTATAACCGTCATAGCACACTCATGAATGCCTATAAAAACATCGATGACATACGCTTCCGCCATTATATTTTGAAAGAAAAAGGCGATGTCTATCGAGCATTAAAGAGTTTCTTTAAGAAGGAACAAGAGTCATTGGTTTAATAAAAGGAAATCCTTACTGCCAGTGAAATTCTGGGGTAAGGATTTTTGATTTGTAATAAATAAATTTAGATCTTCCACAATTGGGTCATTAGTTCGGCAGAAGTATTATCGAATTACTAGCATGCGCTGTCCGAAGGCATGCTGTGTTCGGACAGGGCGAGGAGTGTAAAGCGCGATCTTGTCCGAAGGTGTGCTGTGTTCGGACAGGGCGAGGAGTGTAAAGCGCGAGGTTGTCCGAAGGTGCGCCTTGTTCGGACAGGGCGAAGAGTGGAAAGTGCGATCTTGTCCGAAGGTGTGCTGTGTTCGGACAGGGCGAAGAGTGGAGAGCGCGAGCTTGTCCGAAGGTGTGCTGTGTTCGGACAGGGCGAAGAGTGTAAAGCGCGAGGTTGTCCGAAGGTGTGCTGTGTTCGGACAGGGCGAAGAGTGTAAAGCGCGAGGTTGTCCGAAGGTGTGCTGTGTTCGGACAGGGCGAAGAGTGGAGAGCGCGATCTTGTCCGAAGGTGTGCTGTGTTCGGACAGGGCGAAGAGTGGAGAGCGCGAGCTTGTCCGAAGGTGTGCTGTGTTCGGACAGGGCGAAGAGTGGAAAGCGCGAGCTTGTCCGAAGGTGTGCTGTGTTCGGACAGGACGAGGAGTGTAAAGCGCGAGCTTGTCCGAAGGTGTGCTGTGTTCGGACAGGACGAAGAGTGGACGAGATCTTGAGCAGCTTAAAAAAAATTCCGATCCCGCAAGATCAGCATGTTTAAAGTGTTTCGTATCGCTAGGCGATATAACTTTCGAATTCATCAAAAAACCTTCATATTTAATAGAAAGGGAGTCCGATATGCTAAGTGATATACAACCAAATGAACGAGCTTTCGCTTCCAAAGAAGTGGCAGAAGAAGTGGGGATTGCAACACCGACTGTTAGAAGTATCGTCAAATTTTAGAGAGAAATGGATATGAGTATTAAAAGATGTTGATCAGTATATCTTTGTTCAACCATCCATCGAAGCGCTTATAGCGTTAGGCGATACGGACAAGTCTCTAGGCGATACAGCTAAAAATCTTGTATATCAATAAAAAGAAAGATAAGAAGGGTCGAATAAAACAGAGATTGCGATACCCGATACACATGACAATTCACCTCACGATCTCAATCAATTAAAAGAGACCTTAATTTTTTGCTAATGAATGCGCAGGCAAACATTAAATGAATTTCCAACTGAGAGTCGTTGCTTCGCAGCTTAAACAAAGGTTTCCGTGATCCAGCAAGATCGTCATGGTAAAAGTGTTTCGTATCGCTAGGCGATATACTTGCGAAATCATCAAGAAACCTTCATATTTAATAGAAAGGGAGGCGATATGCGAAATGATATACAACCAAATGAACGAGCTTTCGCTTCCAAGGAAGTAGGAGAAGGAGTAGGGATTACAACACCGACTGTTAGAAAGTATTGTTAAACTTTAGCAAGATATGAGTACGAGTTTTTAAAAGATAGTGATCGGCATATCTTTGCCCAACCATCCATCGAAGCGCTTATAGCGTTAGGCGATACAGACAAGTCCCAAGGCGATACAGCTAAAAATCTTGTATATCAATAAAAAGAAAGCTTAGAAGGATCGAATAAAACAGAGATTGCAATACCCGATACATAAGACAATTTACCTGACGATCCCAATCAATTAAAAGAGATCTTAATGTTTTTAGAAAATGAATGTCCAACTGAGAGTCGTTGTTTTGCAGCTTAAACAAAGGTTTCCGTGATCCAGCAAGATCATCATGTTAAAAGTGTTTCGTATCGCTAGGCGATATAACTTGCGAATTCATCAAAAAACCTTCATATTTAATAGGAAGGGAGGTCCGATATGCGAAATGATATACAAACAAATGAACGAGCTTTCGCTTCCAAGGAAGTGGCAGAAGAAGTGGGGATTGCAACACCTACTGTTAGAAAGTATGGTCAAATTTTAGAGAGAAATGGATATGAATTTTTAAAAGATGGCGAACGGCGTATCTTTGTTCAATCCGACATCGAAGCGCTTATAGCGTTACGCGATACGGACAAGCCCCTAGACGATACAGCTAAAAACCTTGTATTTAAACAAAAAGAAAGCTTAGAAGGATCGAATAAAACAGAGATTGCAATACCCGATACATATGACAATTTGCCTCACGATCCTAATCAATTAAAAGAGACCTTAATGTTTTTAGCAAATGAATTCGCAGCCACACGTGAAATGAATATCCAACTAACAGAAGGTATTTCACAACTTAAAACAACGGTTTCCCGGCTCCAACAAGATCATCATGCGATAAGTTCTAATATTGGAAATTCAGCACAAAAAACTCAAGCTAAAATAGAAACATTAACTAAGCAACAAAAGACCCATTACGAAAATTTACTTCAACAAGAAAAACAAAAAAGTGAATCCTTACAAAATGAAATACAAACTATGCGAAACGAGCAGAAAAAAGAATGGCGTACACAAAATGATTTTAACAAACGTTTAGAAGAAGCGATGAAAAAACCAAAAGGAAAATGGGAGAGGCTTCTCTCCATATTTCGTAATTAAGATGCCTATTTAAGGCTCTTTTTTTTGTTTTACTCTTTAAAAAATGTTTGCCGAAAATAATGTTAACTTTGTTAAGTACGTACTTTGAAGTGGTATAGTTATTAAAATGATACTGATACTGATATTGTTTCGCTAAAGTGGGGATACAATCATGACGCTTCTAAATGATGTGTTTAGTTAAATGGTGAACCTCCCTCGTAAGTATAAAATGTTCAAACGCTTAGCGTAAGTTTGCCACTTTTCTGTGTAAATATCTGTTAGGGTTAATATTTTACCTTTCATTCTTTGATGAATTCCTTTGTACTTCTTACTGTTTCAATTGGACGAACTAATTTTTCTATTTCTGCACGTTTAGGCTCTAAGAATGGAGGTAAAGATAATTTTTCCCCAAGCGTTTCATAAGGTTCATCTCCCATAAATCCAGGACCATCTGTAGCAAACTCAAATAAAATTTGTGGTACAACTCTTGCGTATAATGACTCAAAAAAGTGTCGATTTACATAACCGGATGAAGGTAATCCCATCCTACTCATCCGCTCAATCCATTCATCTAATACTGAGCGATTCTCTACTCGAAATGCCACATGGTGTACCGTACCAAAACCTTGTCGGGATTCAGGAAGGGTTGCATTATATTCTACAATGACTGAGGCACCATTTCCACCTTCCCCTACTTCAAATAAATGGAATGAACCTTCTTCATCTGTCTCTTGAAATAATAGGACTTTTTCCACCATTTCTTTAAAGTAATCAAAGTTCGCAATACGGATAAAAATCGGCCCTAAACCAGTAATTGCATATTCCAGTGGAATTGGACCTTTTTGCCATGGCGTTCCAGATTCCACCCCTTTATTGAATTCATCTGATATCAATTGATATTGTTGATCATCAAAATCAACGAATGAAAGAGTTTTCTTAGAAAATTGTTTTTTAATTCCAGTGTGCTTGACTTCTAAACGATCAAACCGTTTTTCCCAATAGTCTAATGCAGCATCACTTGGTACACGGAACGATGTCTTTGAAATTTCGTTTGTACCATGTACGCCTTTCGGAATGCCGGGGAAGTCAAAGAAAGTCATGTCTGTGCCTGCGCTGCCTTTATCATCTGCAAAAAATAAATGATAAGTTTGAATATCATCTTGATTGACCGTTTTTTTTACTAAACGCATACCTAAAACATAAGTGAAAAATTCATAGTTCTTTTCTGCACTACTTGTAATAGCTGTTACGTGGTGTATTCCTTTTAGTTGGTTCATTTTATTTTCCTCCTAGGAAATTCAAATTTAATAGTTAATTTGGTTTGATTGATGTAAACTGTTCGTTTGTTAATTAATACTCCTCAATCGGTTTTAGATTTTTTTCAATTTCAACTCTACGGTCTTCTAAAAATGGTGGTAAATCTAATTTTTTACCCAGTGTTTCGATATCTCCATCGATTGTGAAACCTGGTCCATCGGTTGCAATTTCAAATAGAATCCCGTTTGATTCACGGAAATATAGGCTCTTAAAGTAGAAGCGATCGACTATGCCAGATGATTGGAAGCCACGTGCTCTTACTTGTTCTTCCCAAAAAGAGAGTTCTTCTTCATTTTTTACACGAATTGCTAAATGATGAATACTACCACGACCTGGTTTTTCAGAAGGACCGTCAAAATATTTCACTACGATTTCTCCAAACACCTCTCCATTAACGGATTGAAAAATCTCTTCGTCATCTGTACGGCTTATCTTTGTATATCCAAACATTTCTATAAGTGTGCTTGCTAGTTTATCAAGTCTTCGTACCGTCATTTCCACAGAGCCCATTCCTTGAATTTGATGCTCGGCAGGGACTTCAGATTTTTCCCAAGTTTGCCAGTCCACTACTTTCGCACCGTTTGAGACAAGAAGTACCATACGTAAACCTTCAGAATCTTCAAAGTGTAAAGCTGGGTGATTGGCATACGTTGTAATATCACTATGCTCAACACCGCGTTCCTCAAAACGTACTTTCCAATAGGATAAACTTGCTTCTGATGGTACAAGTAAACCAATTTTTGTAATGGCATTTGTACCACGATAAGTTTTTCCTACTGATGGAATTTCAAAAAATGATAGTTCAGTACCTGGGCTACCTGTCTTATCTCCGTAAAATAAGTGATACATCGACGGATCATCTTGGTTGACTGTCACTTTAACACGACGTAAACCAAGGACGTGACAGTAAAAGTAATTATTTTGACTTGCGTTTTTTGTAATCATTGAAATGTGATGATGTCCTGGAATTTTATACATAGATAATTGCTCCTTTATTTCGGTTTACTAGTCAAGTGATGAATTAAAAAAAATTAGTACATAGCATCTTGCCACTTATAATGAGGTTCCTAATTTTCTATTTTATTTTCAGTATGTTTTTGTAACTTAGTCATAAGGTTATAAAGTGTTTTTTGTTCTTCCTCTGATAAGCACTCACTGAGAATCGAGGTCTGGAAGGTAAGTTGATGATCAAAGACCTCCTCCATTTTTTCTTCCCCTTTGGAAGTAAGGGTAATCCATTTGGTTTTCCAATCCTGCTTACGCTGTATATATCTCTCTCGCTCAAGTCGAGTGAGCATACGTGAAATTCCACCCTCCGACACCGTTACTTTTACAGCTAGCTGACTTTGCGTGATCGGCTGATAAGTCGAAACCTGATTTAATACATCAAACTGTGCAGCGGTAATACCAAACTGTTTTAAGAATTCATTCGATAGTAAATTACTTTGATGTGTAAAACGGGCAATCCGCAACCAAATTAGTGAACCAAGTGTATTTTTTCTCAATTGACTCATTCCTTTCACTACCATCACTTTACACATCAAGTGAATAAAATGCAAGAAAAATACCTTGAATCCAAAGTATTTTTTTTGAATCTTTAATTTTCAGGCTGAACTTTTCTTTTAAAACGAGAGAAACCTAGATGAAGAGAAATTAGTTTATGGACGATCATGGTTACTTATCTTTGGTAGGATTCGGATCCTGCTCTTTAGCGAATTCAAAAGCGAAACTTTGATTGAAACTGCTTTGTTTTTCTGGGACAATGGGATTTATATTTTTTAGAATATAAGAATGGACAAACACTTCTGAACCTGCAAAAAGTGTTGCCGAGATAATGCTTCCCCAACCAATCATTAAATAGCTGTGAAATAAAACTCCGCCAAAGACCCAGACGAGTATATATATTAAGAAGAAATCTGCGACAACTGTGTTCTTTTTTCCGATTCGAGGAAGAATTATTTGATCACCAATAAAATAAGAAATTATCGTTACAAGTAGGCTAAATGAAATGATTACCGCAAAGCTTGCATTAAATAACAAACCTAAGCTGATCCAAAAAATAAAAATGCTGGCAACAAACTTAATCAATAAGACATTTAAATGCTTCATTAATGTGATTACTCCTTTTTTGATTAGTTTTGTCCAAAATTATGACCATCCATACCTTTGGTGTAATAAAGAAGGGAAATTATTTGTTACCCGGTTTGTAAGAAGATAATCCAAGTGAACGGTTTTTAATATATTAACGCTCAATTCCTTTAAAAAAGGAATTGAGCATTTTTGTGGAGTTGTGTTCTGAGCAGATCCAATGCGTTTAACTGAAGCTTTCTGGCATACTTCCTAATTCATTTAATAATTGTGTAAACTGTAACGGATCTTCAAACTCATTTACATTCCAGTTTTGTGCAATCCACTCTTTTAGATCATTAACATTTTGAAAAACTTCGCCTGAAGTATCACTCTTTCTAATCATGTATCTTCCATTATCAGGGTCGGCGGTTACTTCACAAGGGAAGAAGCCATCTTTTGCTTTAATATCAAATTCCATTTTAGTCACTTCCTTTTGAGATAATGGTTTATCTTTTACTGAAATAGATAAATTATCAATACTATATCTCATTTTTTAAAATATCGATGATTTATGGAAGGGAATTGCATAAAAAATGGAAGTTTACGCATACTGTCAATGAGGTGAAGAATATGAAATGTTTTCTAAAAGATAAAAAGTGGATGTTAATTGCTCTTTCATGTTTAATGATAACTTTTAACTTAATGTTACCGGGGTTAACGAGTGCACAAGAAGATGAGTTTGTAATTCATATGGTAACAGGAGAGTTTAAAGCGAAAACAAAAGATGGAAAAGAAATTGAAGCATACCGTTGGGATCCAGGCACGATCTTTGTACCAAAAGGTAAAGAAGTCACGTTAAGTATTTATGGTGTCAATGGAGAATTGCATCCGTTTTATATTGAGGGAACGAGTATTAAAGGAAATGTAAAAAAAGGTGAAGAAACAAGAGTAAAAGTTAAGTTTGATAAAGAAGGCATATATCGAATTGTTTGTACTGCGCATGAAACAATTGAACAAAATGGTCCAATGATTGGTTATATCGTTGTAGACTAACATAAAAAATCTGTTATAAAATATTAATTTGGAATGAAATTTTCATTCACGAATTAGGCCATTTGATTAATTATGAAAAATGTCGAGTCAGGATATTTATTTAAGGTTAAGCTTCAAATGATTACAAAAAGAAGCTAGAAATGCTAGTTTTATAAAAGAAAAACCCTTACCGCAGATTAAGATAAATAGCGGTAAGGATTTTTTGATTGAAGTAATCCTTCTGAAAATTTTGCAGAAAGTAGCGCTCGGTTGAAGGGATCGAGCAAAAAATAAATAAATTATAAGGAAAATAGATTGACAATTATGAACAAATTATGATAAAAACGTTATAAGATATTTTAGCGCATAAAAGTATAAAAGCGTTTGAGCTTTTAAATTATTACTAAAAAATATAATTACAGAAGGAGATTATTACTATGGGGGATAATAGTAAAATTTTAGACTGCACCATTCGTGATGGCGGTTTGATTAACAATTGGGATTTCAGTGTTGAATTTGTTCAAGACCTTTATAACGGTCTAAGTGCTGCGGGTGTTGAATATATGGAGATTGGCTATAAGAATTCTGCAAAGCTTCTTAATATGACTGAGCCCAATCCGTGGAGATGTCTTGACGATAAATTCCTGAATGAAATTATTCCTGAGAAAAAATTCACAAAGCTATCAGCATTAGTAGATATTGGCCGAGTAGATCCAAATGACATACTGCCACGTGAGCAAAGTGTTTTAGATATGATTCGGGTGGCGTGCTATATTCGTGAAGTGGATAAAGGCTTGGAGCTGGTTAAAATGTTTCATGATATGGGCTATGAAACTTCACTTAACATTATGGCGCTATCAAATGTACCTGAACCCCAACTTATTGAAGCTTTTAAAATGGTGAATGAAAGTCCTGTCGATGTTGTCTATATCGTTGACTCTTTCGGAAGCTTAGATCCTGTCGATGTTGAACATCAAGTGAAGAAGTTCAAAGCGATGATCCCTAATAAAGAGCTAGGAATTCATACACATAACAACATGCAGTTAGCATTCGCCAACACATTAGTTGCGAAAAGAAACGGAGTTACTTTCCTTGATTCTTCTGTTTATGGCATGGGGCGTGCAGCTGGTAACTGCAATACAGAGCTTCTCGTTAGTCATATCCAAAAGCCAAGCTATGAGCTTAAACCTGTTCTTGGCGTTATTGAAAAGCACATGCTAGAAATGCGCCAAAAATGGGAATGGGGCTATATCATTCCTTTCATGGTCTCTGGTATGCTTAATGAACATCCTCGTGTCGCCATGGCTTACCGAGCAAGCGACGACCGTGATAAATTTATAGATTTCTATGATAAGGTAACATCACCTGAAGCTTCTTTAGCTCCTGCATCAAAATAAGTTAGAGTGTTAAAGGTACCTCGATTGATGGGGGTACCTTTTTTATATTCATTGAATCGTTAATAAACTTCATCAGGCGGATATAATGAACTACTTATAACTGGGCTAGGTCTCCCTCGTGATTAAAGTGGGTATCTTAGCTAACTCAACGAATAGTGGTATCGAGGAAAATAAGTTGTTAGAAATATCGAAGTATGTTAAGCTAAAACAGAAAATTATGAAAATTATACGGGGGAGCTATAACGTTTGCTGAGAGGATATCTGGATGAAGATATCGACCCTTTCACCTGATCTGGATAATGCCAGCGGAGGGATATTAGATGAACTACATTTTAGAATGTAAGTCTACCTGCCCTCTTGGCGTGTAGACTTTTTTGTTATGAAAAGGGGGTATCATGAAAAAATTACGTATGTATGGATTTTCAGCTGCACCCACTGTAATTGCTATTTTGATCTTTCTTATCGTCTGGGAAGTGGCTGTTTGGAAATGGAGTGTTGAAAAATGGATATTACCAGCTCCGAGTTTAATCGTTCAAACATTTAGTAATACGTTGCATTTGTTACCCGAACATATCTGGATGACTTCCATGGTGGCAGTAATCGGCTTTGGATTAGGAATTACTGTTGCGTTGGTGATGGCTTTTATTTTAGATATCTCACCACTGCTGCGTAAAAGTTTTTATCCGATTCTTTTATTTTCACAAACGATTCCAATTATTGCAATTGCGCCTTTGTTAATTATTTGGTTTGGGTATGGAATTCTACCTAAAGTATTAGTTGTAGCACTAGTAACTTTTTTTCCAATTGTAGTAAGTATGGTCGAGGGATTACAGTCTAGTGATCGTGATATGATTCGACTTGTGCGTTCAATGGGAGGATCATATTGGCAGGTATTTCATTCTGTTAGGTTTCCACATGCACTTCCCTACCTATTTACGGGGCTAAGGATCGGAGCTACATACAGTGTATTAGCGGCAGTCATATCAGAATGTGTTGGTGCTAGTAAAGGTCTAGGTATTTATTTAATAAAAGCACAAAGCTCCTTTGCAACTGACAAAGTATTTGTGGTAATTGTCTTGATATCTATCTTAAGCTGTCTATTATTTTTAGTTGTTATATTAATTAGTAGGCTTATGATGCCATGGAAATACAAAATCAAAAAATAGAAATTTGAGGAGATGAAATGATGTTAAAGAAATTAAGTATATTTTTATTAATGATAATGTTTTTACTGTTAGTTGGTTGTAATCAAGTTGATGAGCAAAACCAAGGTGAAGGAACGAAGACGAGTAATGAATCAGAAGTTGATACAGAAGCGCCGGGAGAATATTCGGATGATCTAATTGAAGCTACCCTTATTTTAGATTGGGTACCAAATACGAATCATACGGGTCTATATGTTGCTCAGGAAAAGGGCTTTTTTGAAGAAGAAGGTCTTGATTTAACGATTATTGAACCTGCGATGGACGGTGCCCTTCAAGTTGTTGCAGCAGGAAAAGCTGATTTTGGGATTGCTTCACAAACAAGTATCACAATTGCTCGATCTATAGATATTCCAGTTGTTTCAATTGCAGCAGTTATTCAAGAGCATACATCAGGTTTTGCTGCTCCAGTTGAAAAAAATATTACATCACCAAAAGATTTTGAAGGAAAAACATATGGTGGTTGGGGCGGTGCAGAAGAAGAAGCCATTCTTAAAACTGTATTGAATTCGCACAATGTCGATCCATCAACAGTAGATAATGTAATCGTTGGTTCAGCTGACTTTTTTACTAATACGAAGAGAGATATAGATTTTCAATGGATTTTTTACGGGTGGACAGGAATTGAAGCAGAAGTTCGCGGCGTAGAAATTAATATGATGTTTCTAAAGGACATTGATCCAGTGTTTAACTACTACTCTCCAGTTATTTTTAGTAATAATTCGGTTATTGAAGAGAAGCCTGAGCTTGCTGAAAAGTTTTTAAAAGCTGTGTCGAAAGGCTATCAATTTGCAATTGAAAATCCGGAGGAAGCTGCTGAAATCTTAATTAACGCTACTCCAGAATCAGATGAGGAATTGATACGTGCATCACAACTCTGGTTGAGCCCACGATACCAAGGAGATGCAGAAAAGTGGGGACTACAAAAAGAAGAAATTTGGGATAACTTTTCAGCATGGATGCTTGAGGCTGGTTTAATTGAAACAGATGTAAAGACGAATGAAGCGATGACAAATATATTTTTACCATAATTTCTGTAGTAACGAACAAGTTCACAAGGTCAAGCCATTTTAAGGCTTCGTAAGGAAAATAACTGATTAGTATGATGATGCAAAATAAACCATTATACTAAGCAATTATTTTTTGGAAATGCCTTACTATATGTTTAAATCTTAGTTTAATTAGGAGTTTAATATGGAATTAGATATTCGAAATATACATCATTCTTTTAGTGGGGAACTAGTAATTAAAGGTGTTAACCTTTCTCTTGAAAAAGGTGAATTTGTTTCAATAATTGGACCAAGCGGTTGTGGTAAAAGTACGTTATTTAATTTAATCGCTGGGCTGGAAGTTCCAGATATAGGGAATGTTTACATCGAAGGAAAAGATATGACAGGGATACGTGGGCATAGCAGTTACATGATGCAAAAGGATTTACTATTCCCATGGAAGACGGTTCTTGAAAATGTCCTTTTAGGCCCGACTATTACGAAACAAAACACAGAAAAAATAAAGGAAGAGGCTCTTTTTCTTTTCCCACTGTTTGGTTTAAAGGGGTATGAGAATTTTTATCCAAGAGTATTGTCCGGGGGCATGAAGCAACGTGCTGCATTACTAAGAACCTTTATGCACAAAAAACAACTATTGCTATTAGATGAACCGTTGGGCGCACTAGATGCTTTAACCCGAGAGACGATGCATGAATGGCTGTTACAGGTATGGAGTCAAATGCAAAGAACGATATTATTTATTACGCATAGTATTGATGAAGCAATTTTCTTATCGGACCGTATTTATGTGTTAGCACCTCGCCCCACGGAGGTCATTTTAGAAGTGAAAGTAACATTGCCTCGGCCAAGAAAAAAAGAAATAACGGTAACTGCCGAATATTTAAAAATAAAGGCACAGTTAATGAATGCGTTGTATGAAAAGTAATGAAAGAGTGTTTTTAAGGCATTGTAAAAGAAATAATAGACCGCCATACTGATCCATTATTTCTTTTACAATGCCTAAGCTTAAACAAGCAAGAAGATTGCTACTTCAAAGAATGTGTCCGTTCTTTCGAAAGTGGTGGGAAATTCAAATAAGAGAGGATGAATAATTATGAAATTTTCAGAACAGTTAAGAAAAAAGGTAGATTCAATTTGGAATGCTAGCTTTGAACATCCATTTGTCAAAGGGGTAGCGGATGGTTCACTGCCATTAGAATGTTTTACTTATTACGTTCAGCAAGATTCGTTTTATCTTTCTCGATTTGCCCAAGTACAATCAATTGGAGCAGCAAAAGCACTAGATTTCGAAACAACATCGCAAATGGCATTTCATGCTAAGTCAACCTATGATGCAGAGCATCTGTTGCATGAAGGCTTTTCAAAAGAGTTGGGACTAACTAAAAATAAAGAAGGTCATATGGCTGATGTGCCTGCACCTACAGCTGTTGCCTATACGAATCACTTATTTTCCGTTGCTTATAAAGGATCATTAGGCGATGTTATTGCGGCAATTCTTCCTTGTTACTGGCTATATTGGGAAATTGGAGAGATGTATAAAGGGTCTACTCCAGGTCAACCGATTTATCAAAAGTGGATTGATACTTATGGGGACGAGTGGTTTGAAAAGCTAGTAAAGGAACAAATCAACCGTTTAGATGAATGGGCGGATAAAGCATCAGAAGAAGAAAAACAACGAATGGAGTCTACTTTTATTACAAGCAGCCGCTACGAATATATGTTTTGGGAAATGGCATATACATTAGAGAAGTGGCCAGTGTAAGAGTTTAATAAGATAAAAATCCTTACCGACAGTAGAGATACTGAAAGTAAGGATTTTTATTTGAAATTAGTTTTTCTTTTCAGCTACTTTTTCTAGCGTTACAATATTTTGATTTTCGTTTTCATAAAAAGTAAATAAGAGATCATCTTTTATGATTTCATATCTAGTTTTCCCAAGAAAATAACCGTCGTCTTCATATTTGGTTCCTTCTTTTTTTAGCCAATCCCAGTTACTATCGTCTAGTTTCTTTGCGATCAAAACCAATATGCCGTCATCGTTGAAGATATAAGCGTAATGCATATCAACCAATGCCCAACCCTCAAGATAGGTTAGTTCAAGATCAGGAATCTGTTGTAAAACCTCATCCATTGTATCTCCAATAAAGATTAGACCATCAAAACTGGCTTCTTCGGGCGTAACATTATTTTGGGTAGCCCCACCGTTATTGACGCCTATTGTAAAAATAAGAAATGTAATTGTAGAAAATATAATTGCAATTGTAAAAAATATCTTCTTCATGCTTTCACAACCTTTCTTGTATTTTGAAAATAATAAAGGATATAGTGGAAATTTGTGAATTTTTATATTTGAATCAATTTCATAATGCAGATTTTGAACCACTAGATGCAGCTTGATGTGGTTAGTTTATTGGTATTATGAAATTCACTCTTTTAAAAAGGTATTACTTCTTTATTACCCCTATTAACGAGATGTTAATCATTTCATTGATGAAGATGATATTCAGACCTACAAATTGGCGAATCATATAAAACACATCTTCAGCGGAAAATGAAACTGAAGAGGGTTGTACCGCTCGAAAAAAATCCCGCATTATTGCCGATATCAACGGCCAGGAAATATCTGCGAAAAGCGGAAATGGAGTGGTATTTTTCTCAGTCATCTAGTTCTTAATTCGGTGGATCCTTACCATAAACTTGGTGATAATCAGAAGAAAGCGTTGCTAAAAAAATATGTTTCAAGTTTTACAGGCCAACGGTGATCGATACCGTTGGTTATTTATGTTAAAGTATAAATATAAAGAAAATAATGTGAAAATTTGTAATTAAACTAACGAATCAAGTTAATTGTGCAAGATATTTGACATTTGTGTTAATTAGCAGAATAGACCGATAGTTTAATGGGAAATAAGATAATAATCGGTTTTTAAAAAAAAACTATAGAAGGTAGGAGAATTGTTGGAGGTTTATGTAGCTCGTCAACCCATATTTGATAGGAAGATGAACGTTTCTGGTTATGAACTTTTATATCGAAAAAGTATGAACAATTTTTATGAAGGACTTGATGATAATCAATCGACAGCAGCGTTAATTAATAATGCTTTTTTTGCTATGAAGTTCGATGAACTCACAAGTGGAACTAGAGCATTCATAAACTTTTCTGAAGAGATGCTTTTAAAGGAAATACCTTTATCATTGCCTAAAGAAGCAATTGTTGTAGAAGTTTTAGAAAGGGTGGAAATTAACGAAAAGGTAATTAATGCATGTAAAAATCTGAGAGAAAAAGGTTACATAATAGCTCTTGATGATTTTGTATTTCAAGAATCCTATTTACCCCTCATAGAAATAGCCCATATTGTTAAAGTAGAATTTTCTACTGTCAGCTTTGAAAAACAAAAGCAACTAATAAAACTGTATAAAAATAAAATAAAATTTTTAGCAGAAAAAGTGGAAACAAGGGAAGAATATCAATTGGCTTTAAGTATGGGGTATGATTATTTTCAAGGATATTTTTTTAGTAAGCCTGTTATCATAAAGGGGAAAGAGATAGATAGTTTAAATGTAAATCTTATAAAAGTCATTAACGAATTAAATAACGAGGAACCAGAATTTCAAAAAATCACTGAAATTATTGAAACAGATCTAGGTATTTCTTATAAACTGTTAAGAGTAGCTAATTCTAGTTATTTCGGATCAAGATATGAAATACATTCTATAAAGCAAGCGTTAGTTCGATTAGGTATAGCAGAAATTAAAAAATGGCTTTATTTAATGATGTTAAATGATATCCAAATTATAGAAAATAAAGAACTAATAAAAACTTGTTTAATAAGAGCCAAATTAATGGAGTTATTGGCGTGCGAAATAGACATGGAAAATAAACATTTAGAACATTTTATGACTGGAATGTTTTCAGCTATCGATGTTCTATTAAATCGCAGCATGGGAGAAATTGTGAAAGAATTACCCTTATCTACAGATGTAAGAGAAGCTTTGCTTGGGAAGGACAATCAAATCAGAAAAACCTTAGATTTAGTACTTAATTATGAAAAATCAAATTGGAATGAAACAGAGACTGAAAGATATTTTTCTAGCCTAACCCAGGAAAGATTTATGAGTATGTACATGGAAGCACTAAAATGGGTAATAAAGTTAGACTATTAGGGGATAGATAGGCTAACTTCCACCCAAAACTAGCGGAAGCGGCTAACTACCCCATAAAAACCAACTTAACCCGAGGTTTCATAATGGGAGCGAAGGACACTCGTGACTTCAGTCGTGAGAGGAATTCGGCCGGTCTTTTTTTTGAGACAGCACCTCACTAATGTTATAATATAAATATATCTAGTGAATAATTTAAAAAGAAGGAGGTGATCATCAAATGGGCTCTCTTACCATTACAGCAAAATTTAAAATCTTACCCACAGATGGCCAAATCCACCCGCTGCTAGCTACAACAAAAGCGATTCAACAAGCTTGTAATTATGCTTCAGACGTGATCTTCGATCAACAGTGTTTGGTTCAATCAACCCTACACAAAGTGACATATCGCCCCTTACGAGAACTGTTTTGCTTACGCTCTCAAATGGCACAAAGTGTCTTAAAAACCGTCATTGCTAAGTATAAATCTGCTAAAAGTAACGGACACCCCCGTACTCGCATTCGTTTTAAAAAAACGGAATACGATTTAGTAAGGAACCGTGATTATTCGTTAACAAAAGACGGGTTGTTTTCACTAAACACCTTACAAGGGCGTGTGAAAGTACCGTTTCAAATCGAACACATGGAACATTTTTTTGATGGTGCATGGAAGTTCGGAACCGCTAAACTAGTCTATAAAAAGGGCAAGTTTTATCTCCATATTCCGATGACCAATGAAATCGCTGACGTTGATCTTACCACCATCAAAAATGTCATTGGTGTTGATTTTGGGATTAACTTTACAGCCGTATCATTTGACTCAAAGGACAACACCACCTTTTTTCACGGCCGACACATTAAAAATAAACGTGCCAATTATAAACAATGCCGACGTTCTTTACAAAAGCGACAAACTGCATCCTCGCGTCGCCGTTTAAAGAAAATAGGTCAACGAGAAAACCGTTGGATGACCAATGTGAATCATTGTGTCAGTAAGGCACTCGTTGAGCAAGCAGGAACAAACAGTTTATTTGTCTTAGAAGCTTTAACAGGTATTCGCACCGCTACTGAAAAAGTGTTAAAGAGAAATCGGTATGAAACGGTTTCATGGACTTTTTATCAACTACGCCACATGATCGAGTACAAAGCAAAAATGAATGAGAGTGACGTATTGGTCGTTGATCCAAAGTACACGTCTCAACAATGCCCAAAATGTGGTCATATTGAAAAATCCAACCGTAACAAGAAAACGCATACGTTCCAATGCAAAACATGTAGCTATACCACAAATGACGACCGCATTGGTGCCATGAACCTTCGTGCAAAGGGAATTCAGTACCTAAACGAAGTGGCAACACAGGCATGACCTCTGTTGTCGGGTGGCTGTCAACCCGCCTATTGTAACGCTACCTCGTTGTTATTCAACGTAAAGGAAGGAGGTTCGCAAGAACCGCTTTCACTTCCGAGCAGTTACAAGCCCGTCACTTTAGTGATGGGTCGTTGACAAAGGGATAGTTAGAAGGGGCGAGGTAAATGCAGTTAAAAATTGGAGATATTATTAAATTTAAACGGACTTTTGAGATAGAGGATGTTGAATTGTTTACGAAAGTTTCAGGTGATGAAGGCTCTCATCATGTTACTCCCGATGAACAGGGAAGATTAATCATTCAGGGCTTACTTACTGCTACATTGCCAACAAAGGTAGGGGGAGACTACAATATACTCGCCCGTAAGATCGCTTTTGAGTTTTTAAGACCAGTATTTACTAATGATACAATTCTTTGCGAAGTGAAAATCGAAAAATTTGAAGTACAAAAAGAGAGATCACTTATTAGTACCTCGTTTATATGTTCAAATCAAAATGGAAAAGAAGTATTAAAAGGGGATTTTTCTGGAGTGATACTATAAACAGAAGATCTTAGGTTTGGAACTACATTGACATCATTTACTTTTGGAACTATAATAAATGAATGATAGTCAGTCATTTATTATAGTTGAGGTGTTTATTATGGATAAAAGAGAAAAAATTATTCTAGCGGCTATTGAGGTTTTTAAAGAAAAAGGGATTGAAAAGACAAAGGTTTCAGACATTGTCAAAAAAGCAGAGATTGCTCAAGGGACGTTTTATTTGTATTTTCCGTCTAAATTATCTGTCATGCCTTCTATTGCCGAGAAGATTGTTTTACAATTTATAAAAGAAATAAAAGCAAACGTCGATATTGATGTTTCATTAAATGAACAGATGTCGCAATTGTTGGGATCGATTTTTAAAGTAACAAGTGAATTTCGTGATGTTTCAGCGCTTGTCTATGCAGGTCTTTCATCAACTGAGCATATGAATGAGTGGGAAAAAATATATTCACCTCTTTATGATTTAGTAGCAGCGATGTTAGAGAACAATAAAAAACGTCAATTAGTTCGTGACACAGTAGATGCTAATTGTTCTTCAAAATTAGTTGTTGGGTTGATTGAATCTGCTGCTGAACAAGTTTATTTGTATGATGCCTATGATTCTCAGAAGGAGAAAAATCAAAAAGCTGAATTACTGACATTTTTAGTGCAGGCATTACGCTCTTGAGCTGTGTATTGTTTTCGGTGAAAATGACTGACATTCAGTCATTTTATGGAGAGTGTTTAGATGAATAAATATTGGGTTTATGTAGCTTTAACTTGCTTATTTGAAATACTTTGGGTTTTTGGATTCAGCACAGCTGAATCGTTGTGGCACTGGCTACTTGTTATTTCTTTGATTTTGATTGATTTTTATGTTCTTTCAAAAGCCTGTGAAGGATTGCCAATAGGAACGGTATATGCGGTTTTTGCTGCTGTTGGATCAATTGGAGCGGTTTTAATGGATTACTTTTTATTTGATGGAAGTATTAATTTTCTTAAATTACTTTTTATCGGTGTACTCGTTACCGGAGTAGTTGGGTTAAAGCTTGCCGATAATCAAGTGGAAGAAGGAGTGAAGAAATAATGGGATGGTTATTTGTTGCATTAGCTGCTATTAGTGAAATTGTTGGCGTTGTTGGGTTGAAACTATATAGTCAGGTAAAGAATTTACGGCATGTAGGAATATTTATTGGTGGATTTACGTTATCATTAGCCTTATTATATCAATCGTTTAATTATTTGCAGTTGAGTATCGCTTATGCTGTCTGGATTGGTTTGGGAACAGCAGGGGCTGTAATAATCAATATGATCTTTTTCGGAGAATCGAAAAGCTTAGCTAGAATCTACAGTTTAGTGTTAATTATTATCGGTGTCACAGGATTAAAGGTGGTTTCGTAAGGAAGGGAAGAATAAGGGTTGGATAAATAAAGAGAAAATCCTTACTACCAGTTGCGATGGGTAGTAAGGATTGAAATATATCACTAGCCAACTATCTTAAAAACTAAGACACCAAGCGCTTCTCACCAGTAATTTCTTGGATCGATTGAATATTTTGTGTGAATTCGACTGTTCCTTTATACGTACCATCTTTGTCTCGTAAAGCAAAGTAGCGAATTAACACGAATTTATCGTGAAACTTAATCCAGAAATCTTCAAGCTCTTTTTTGCCAGATTTAAAGTCGTCCAATAATGCATTGACAATATGAGAGCTTTGGGGTGGATGACAGTTTTGGACCGTTCGTCCAATGATTGACTTTGTGCGGTGGAAAATCCGCTCCTTACCGTGTGAAAAATAGCGTACGACATCATTTTCATCAATAAAGGTAATATCGACAGGCAGATGGTTCATCATCAACTCCAATTGGTTCATGGAGAGGATACCAGTCTCCAGCTGAATAACTCCTTCTTTCATAAATGCATTATCTAATAAATCCTTGCGCTCGGGTTTCCATTTTTTGGGCGGGTCGATGAACGTATACCCGATCACATCACCCTCGCGTTCAATCTTTAGCCACTCATCCTCTGTGAGCTTTTCAATAGCCATAGGTAAAAGAAGAAATCAATATTCAGTTTAAATTTCATATTTGTTTTAACAGAAATTTTACTTGATGTTCTCTCCGGTTGTAAGCTTAACTGAGAATGATATTTACTTTCAACTAAATCTTAGCATGAAGGAGAGTTAGGGCGCGGTGATATAAATCACCAAGAAAAGTACATTAACTTTCGTGTGGTAGACGTTGGAATAAAGATTCATTGTAGTTTCGTCGTTATTTATCCGGGATGTATGAAATGTTAATAATTACTAAAATAAAGTAAGCTAAATGAGGCAAAATAACTTTTGTGGATTATTATCATTAATCCGTTTACAAACACATTTAAGAAGGAGGAATATTATATGGGAATTTTAGATGGTAATCAAAAGCAAGAGCCAATGCATTATGGTGAAATTTCAGGGTTATGGTTTTTTTTACAAGGAGAAAATGGTGCGCAAGCGGGTTATTCTACATTTTTAAATCATGTCGGCGATGTGGATTTAAAGAAGTATATTGAAGATAAATTGAAAAATGAAATGAAACCGCAAATGCAGCAAATTGAAAATTTACTTCGTGAAAATGGGATAGCGGTTCCACCAGCACCTGCTGAGAAACCTATTGCTAATTTAGAAAGCATCCCTGTGGGTGCAAAATTCTCTGATCTAGAAATTGCAGCAACGATTGCGAAAAATATCGGTACAGGTTTAACTTCGTTAAGCCTGATCATGAGCATTTGTACACGAGAAGATATTGCGACAATGTGCGGTCAGTTCCATATGGAAAAAGCTCAAGCTGGTCTGCGCTTATTAAAACTACAAAAGGAAAAAGGATGGTTAGTCCCTCCTCCGCTAAATGTAAAAACGCCTGAGCCTGTACACGCATAATTATTTTCGTCCCCATATTTTGGGGACATTATTTATTTTTATCCTATAATATAAAAAGCTATGAGCATACATAAACACCTCATCCTCTCTAAAGACTTCTGATCATATTTCTATGATATATTAGTAGAATCATGTTAAAATATATTAGTATATTATGAAAATGGAGGCTTTTGAATGGGGAAACGATTTTTACTTTTTATCTTAACAAATATTCTTGTTATGACGACGATAGTTATTGCTTGGTCGTTAATTACAACTTTTACTGGCATCGACGGTTCATTTGAGAATAATGCTGGCGGATTAGGGATTAATTATGGATCGCTAATGGTATTCAGCTTACTGGTTGGTTTCGCAGGATCTTTCATCTCACTTGCGATGTCACGTTGGATCGCCAAGAAAATGATGAAGGTCAAAGTGTTGGATCCAGATGGGCCATTAACAGGACATGAACGTGCCGTTGTTGAGAAGGTTCACCGTTTTTCTCGCGCCGCTGGGTTAATGCATATGCCAGAGGTTGGGATTTATCAGTCTTCTGAGGTGAATGCTTTTGCGACAGGTCCTTCAAAAAAACGCTCACTCGTTGCCGTCTCATCAGGGTTATTGAACGCGATGGATGATGCTGCAGTTGAAGGCGTCATTGCACATGAGGTAGCGCACGTCGCAAACGGCGACATGGTAACAATGACGTTGTTGCAAGGTGTCGTCAATACGTTTGTAGTCTTTTTCTCAAGAATTGCCGCGATCCTTGTGTCGCGCTTAGTACGTTCTGAAATGCAGATGATCGTCCGTTTTGCGGCAATTATTATTTTCCAAATTTTATTCTCGATTCTTGGAAGTATTGTCGTCAGCGCGTACTCACGTCATCGGGAATTTCATGCTGACCGTGGCGGTGCTGATCTTGCAGGGAGCGATAAAATGGCCCATGCGCTACGTTCACTGAAATCATACGTCGATCGAGCCAAAGTCAATGACCGTACTGACGATTCAGCGATCCAGACGATGAAGATTAGTGGAAAAGGCGGGATGATGAAGCTCTTTTCATCTCACCCTGATTTAGATGAAAGAATTAGACGTTTAGAACAACTGTAAATGACATAATAAGGCAGTAGTCTCGAATATAGACAAGGTAAAAGCCCGTCAATTAATTAATTGACGGGCTTTTTGTTACACATTAAGAAAACATAAATTTATAGGGAAGATCAGTTGCAAGTATAAAACTTTTCATATTTAAAGTCCTCTAAGATGGTGTTAGTTTTAATATATGCTAATTTTGTTAAGTAAAGATAATTTGACCACCAGCTGATATATCATAGAAGTCACCAACTGTGAGAATATCATCTAATTGATCGCAAAAGTCTTCTTTTTTTAGTTTAAACATATCAACAGTAGCTAAACAAGCATAAACTTTCCCGCCAGCATCACTTATCATTTCAATAAATTCATCTATAGGAGGGATATCAAGGGTTTCCATTTGTTTTTTCATTTGACTAGTAGCGAAAGCTGACATTCCGGGAAGGGCTCCAATTAAAGTTGGAATTCCCATTGCTGGGTTACCAACAGTTGCTACTTTTATATTCTTCATTTTCTTCTTTACAATTGCATCCATTCCAAAGAAGGTAAAGAATACATTCACTTCAATTCCTTGCATTCTAGCACCATTTGCCATGATAAGACCAGGATAAATAGCTTCTAAAGATCCTTTTGAAATAACAATTGATATTTTCTTGATTTTTTCTTGTTCTGCCATGATTATAGCCTCCTTTTTTATACGCAGCTTGCTGGCTTGCTAAGCCCAGCAATTTTAGTCGCCTTTACAACGGGTCCTTCTGGAAATAAGCTATACAATACCTTTGTATCAATTCCACCAACTTTTTTCATTCTTCTAATAGTAGGAACTTTCCCAGTTTCTTTAAAATCTTTTTGTAAGTAATCAATGATCGCCCAATGTTCGTCTGATAATTCCTGTTCTAATTCTTTTGCAATTTCAAGCCCAATTTCTTTCGTCCATTGAGACGGATCTGTTAAATAACCTTCTTCTGTTACACTTACATTAATTCCTGCAATTAGTTTTTCTGCCATTTTAAAAAACTCCTTTATAATTGATTTATATACAAAATCTAAAAAACTTAATAATAAAATTAACCGAGATTATATTATGATAAATTTTTGCCACTTGTTTTCATGTGAGGGGGAACCGTTGGAATTGGAATGCCCTTCAGCAACATGTACCAATATATGTGTTTAAAAGCCATTTTTCCTAAATGATTAATCTTTGTTTCTTTCAATAAAGAGAATGGTCCGATTCCTGGAAGTGGAAAAGTTCCTTTAACAGGTTCTTGGTCGTAGTTAAAATCAATTAACAATGCTTTGTTGTAGCCTGATTCAATATAACAATTGGCATGGCCATCAAAATGAGCAGTTAGTGGTTTATTATTCATAAAGCTGATAATATTTTCTGTTAATATTTCTCCTGAAAAATGTGCTACTGAACCTGCTTTTGAAGCTGGAATATCAGAGGCATCACCGATCACAAAAATATCTTCATGTGCTTTTGATTGTAAAGTGTGCTTATTTGTTGGAATAAAGTTTAACTCATCGCCTAATCCTGATCGTTCTATAAGTTCATCACCCATATTTGTCGGTATCGTAACTAGTAAATCATAATTGACTTCTTTTCCATCTAAAGAGACTAGCTTTCTTTGATCCGCTTCAACATGACTTACGTTAAAATTTGGAACGATCTCAATATTTTTTTCTGGAAAGAGATGACTAAGGACATCAGCACATTTTTGTTTTGTAAAAGCACTATTGAGAGGAGTAACAAACGTCAGCTCAACCTGATCTCGAATATTTTTCTTTTCTTTGAAAAACCAATCGGCAAGAAAGATAAATTCAAGAGGAGCAACGGGACATTTAATTGGCATTTCTGTTATATGGACAACTAATTTTCCACCTTGCCATGTTCTTAACTTATCTCTAAGTGCAACAGAGCCCTCAAAAGTATAGAAGTCAAAAATATCCTTTCTCCAACCATCACTAAGGCCTTCCGTTTCATCAGGAGCAATATCGCATCCAGTCGCAACAATTAAAATGTCATAGCTAATGGAAGTGGAGTCAGCGAGAACAACTCGCTTTGCGTCAGGATCGATTAAATCAATTGATGTTTGAATGTATTCAACTTCTTTTGGAAGAAAATTTATTTTTGGTTTGACAACATCTTTTTCAGAATAAATGTCGAAAGGAATAAATAAGAAACCAGGTTGATAATAATGCTTTTCATGCTTATCGATAATGGTTATTTCCCATTCCTTTTTGTCAATCTTCTTAATAAGGTGATTTGCCATCATTGTTCCTGCTGTCCCAGCGCCAAGAATTAAAATCCTTTTCATGTTTACCGCCTCTTTTCTTTTCATGCATGAGTTTCTCTTCAAAACTCAAACTTATTGTTATTAATTTACTTTACACTGTATAGGAAAGTGAATAAGTAGTACTTGAATAATAAATTAGATAGAAGGATATTTTTTGAACAACCTCTTTAATAACGATGTAAGGTGTCAGTCCAAGTAATTTCCTTACTTTTATAATACCACTACCCGTATGAGCATGGCGGGATATGTGTGACCAAAATGTGAAATTATTGTGAAGGGAATATGAACGTTAGTAAACTTTCAAAAAAAGTAATTGAGGGACTAAAATTAAATTAGTTTGCCAATTGAGTAAGGATTGTATAATTTATAATTAATTGATTAATTGAAATTTCAAAAGTATGAAGTGTGGTTACGCTGAAGGGGTTGTATCAAGTGTAATGAGGAGTGTGCGGGAATTTAAACTTCTTTTTCTGTTAGAAAAATCATAATCAATGTAATTTTTGAATGGTGCGAAAAGCTAGCGAGTAAGAAAACGATTAACAGGATTTTAGCTAGACACTTCAAACGAATTGGTCAAGGGAAGTACTCACATTATGTTGAGGTTGAGAATTTTGGTGATTTATGAGGCAAGTAAACAGAGCGATCGGGGAAAAAGTGTCCACTGTTTCCTAGCAAGATAATCTAAAAACCCTCACTATCAGTAAAAAAAACTAATAGTAAGGATTTTAGCTTTTTCAAGAGATAGAAAAGTATAAAACTTTCGAGTCGGTCTAGCTTCTGCGCCGAAGTGCGCGCTCACTTCGGCGTGTTAACTGTACCCAAAGTTGAGAATGCAATTAACAGTGCTCCAGTGATGTCCCAGGTAGGAAGGCACTTGGGATTTTTTTATGTTTGTTTGACCTCGCTAAGTGAAATCCCTAACGCATCAGCAACACCGTTACATGACGTAGCAGTAGCATTAGTAGACGGGTGCTAATATAATTAATTCCGGGAGAACATCATCCCCGTTTGAAACACTTTTAGAAGACGGTACTGAAGAGTAATAAAACATATAAAAGGAGCCTAATCTATTGATTGGGCTCCTTTTATATGTTGATTAAATATGTCCCAGGCGAGATTCGAACTCACGGCCTACAGCTTAGGAGGCTGTCGCTCTATCCTACTGAGCTACTGAGACTTTAGATTTCAATTATAAATTCATTAGCGGTAAAGGTCAAGAAAATCAATTGAGATTTTCCTTCGCTTCATAGTAAAATGCGCGCATGAATTTTTTGATATTTATGCGTTGTTGTGTTGAAGCTTCTTTTTCATGGTTCATTTCTTGCATTTTTTGATGCACTTGTGAGAGATCAAAAAATTTGGTAGCGTAATCTTCGAATTTGGGATTAGTATGGTCAAGAGTCCCTAAAGATGCAACATAAATTAGCGCATGCTGGATGGTTCTCCGGACTCTTTGCTCAGTTGCTTTCATTTCTTTTTGTTCGAAATCCTTTTTTGTCTTTAAGGAGTGTTTTAAATGAGTTTTGGCAACATGTTGCCAAATTTCCTTAAGTGGCGGAAAAGAGTAGTAAAGGTCAATCTCAGTTGTTTTTTTATTAAGGTATTGAAGAATAATTAATAAATCGTCACTACCACATTCACCACGGATTCCAAGCTCTGATAAAATGATTTCACCTGCCCTTAACATCCTTTCACTTGGACTAGTTTTAAAATGGGCATTTGATTTAGTATCCAACTTTTCTTGTAAACCTAGTATTTTTAAAGATTTTTGAATTTCTTGAATGGAGCTTTCCAATCTAATATGATTTGCTACTTTCGTTAATACACTAATGACTTCAAATAAATTTATCGGTTTTGTTATATACTGTTCTACTTTGCTTAAGTATGCTTCAGCAATCATATCTTTTGTTTCAACTTGAGAAATCATCACGGCTTTACCGTTAAATGATGGGTATAACGCCTTCATAGTTTCGATTCCATCTCTTTCTGGCATTAATAAATCGATCAAAAGAATATCAATTTGATCGCGGTTTAATCGCTCTGGAGTAAGATAAATGCCATCTGCTTCTTCTCCTACTACTTCACCAAGGTTTTCGTCTTCAATAATTGCTCTAAGCATAGCTCGTACCCCTGGGTCATCATCTACTATTAAAAATCTCATCAATTCTCATCTCCTTTATTTACACAAGCTTGTATTGGAACTTCTATTTTGAAGATTGTTGCTTCATCTGGAATCGACTCAATCAGTTGAATTGTTCCCCCACCGTCTTCAATTGCTCCTTTTACATACGATAATCCAATCCCGTTAGAAGGTATTCCATCTAAGTTATATTTCGATGTGTAACCAGGAGTGAAAATAATTTCATTTTTCTTGGTTTGGATACCGGGACCATTATCAATGACAAAGAAGGTTATCTTATCCGTTTCAGGACTAACTATTGATCTTAGGAAAATAATTCCTTCGATTTTGATTGCCTCTACTGAATTTGCAACGAGATTATTTAGTATTGATAACACAAAATACGCTTGGTAACGAGTATGTTTTCCTTTGATATCAATCTTGAACTCAATTTTCTTACCTAGGTGGCTAGCGTATTTTTCATTGGTATTGACGATCATCGTCATTATTTCGTCTATTTCTAAATCATCTGTTGGATTTTGGTTCTGCATTAGCCTAGACAATCCTGCATAAATTCTCTGGTTATCTTTTTTGCATTCATGAATGTCACCAGAAATTTTCAAGGCACGTTTTCCTTGTTCATCAAGGTTTAGTTCTTTAAGTTCACGATAAAGATGATAGCAGTCTCTTGTCACTGTTTCTGCTGTAGTAATTGTTTTCTTAAGCTGAATTGTTTCGACATAAAGGTTTGAGACGATAAGTAAGATTTGTTCATTTTTTTCACGTTGTTCTTTTTCTTGAATTTTCAAATCATGATACATAATGATCGTAAAAAATCCCATTACGAAAAAGCTGCGAATAACCGCAATAACCAGTATCGTGAAAAATCCAAGCAAGGAAATAGCTATATCGGTAAAGATGTACCGGAAAGTAATCTCGATCATACTAGAAATTACTTCTAGACCACATGCGGATAAGCCGATTAATAGAGGAGCTTGATAATATTTGCGGATATTTAGTATCGTGAAAATCCAACCATAGCTAAAGTAGTAGAAAAATACGGCAGCGTGTGCAGCGAGAGCTAGCTGTATATCGATACCGGCGATAAGATCTAAGATAACTCTAAACGAGACGACAACAAGTCCTACCAATATTCCAGAAAATCTTGGAGGGAGCTGCCGGAAGTATAATAGGAAGAATAAAAAAACAGGTGTGCCAAAGCTGATCCGAAATGAACCTGTAAAAGGATAAAATTGAATTTCACCTGCAATAGGAACAATCGTAAGCATGGCAATGATTATTAGCCATTTATTGTTTTTTATGTGTGCGATATAAATCAGCTCCCACCCAATCATAATGGTTACTAGTTTGTTTGTAAATTAGACAAGAGTTACTTTGCATTAGATTCTGTTAGTTTTAGTAGCTTATCAATAAAATGAAGTTAAGAGAAAGAGGGAGAATAAAAACAAAGTTTACGTTTTTAAATAGCTATTATATATTATAATCCATCTTGCTCAGTTTTTCACTAAGAAGTTCTACTATCTAGGCAAAGTTATTTGAACAGGTAATTAACAAGTTTCATCATTTATTCTAACAAATTTTGAGGAGGGATTTACATGTTACAATTTTGGATCCAGTTTGCAATTCTTTTATCATGTATTTTTGTAGGAGCCCGAATGGGTGGTATCGGTCTTGGTGTAATGGGAGGCGTCGGGCTAGCAGTTTTAATTTTCATGTTTGGTTTGCAGCCAACTGCTCCGCCAGTCGATGTTATCTTCATGATCTTAGCAGTAATAACTGCTGCTGGAACGTTGCAAGCATCAGGAGGAATGAACCATCTTGTGTTTTGGGCTGAGAAAGCACTTCGGAAAAATCCGAAGAACATTACTTTTATGGCACCAATAGTTACCTATATATTTACTTTTTTTGCAGGAACAGGCCATGTTGCTTATTCGGTTTTGCCAGTAATTGCCGAAGTAGCTAAGGAAGCGAAAGTTCGTCCTGAACGGCCAATGGGAATTGCAGTTATTGCTTCACAGCAAGCGATTACAGCAAGCCCGATTTCAGCCGCAACAGTTACGTTACTTGCTCTATTATCGCCGTTCGATATTACCTTAATGCAAATTTTATTAATTACGATACCAGCAACATTTTTAGGATGTATGATAGCGGCCTTTGTTTCTAGCAAGAGGGGCGTAGAATTAGAGAATGATCCAATTTATTTAGATCGTTTAGAAAAAGGTCTTGTCACAATTAGAGAAGATAAAAAAGATTATGTACCGACGCTAGGTGGGAGATTATCAGTTTATCTATTCTTATTTGCTGCTTTCTTAGTTGTCCTGATGGGTTCATTTAAAGGGCTTCGTCCTTCATGGATGATTGATGGCGAGCTAGTTATTATGTCAATGCCATATACAATCCAAATTGTTATGTTAACTATTACAGCTCTAATGATCGTGTTATGTAAGCCAGTAGTAGAAGAAATTGTTAGCGGAAGTGTCTTTAAAGCAGGTGCAACTGCTGTTGTAGCAATTTTTGGAATTGCCTGGATGGGAAGCACTTTCTTTCAAGGAAACATGGAATTTATTCAAGGCTCAATTAGTGATTTAGTGATGATGGCACCATGGTTGTTCGCTCTTGCCTTGTTTGCTCTATCAATCTTACTTTATAGTCAAGCAGCCACAGTTGTCTCACTGGTTCCGCTTGGAATTACCTTAGGTATTTCACCTGCACTATTAATTGCAATGTTTCCAGCTGTAAATGGATATTTCTTTTTCCCGAACTACGGAACAGTTGTTGCTGCAATTAACTTTGATACAACAGGTACAACACGTATTGGTAAATTTGTCATTAACCATAGTTTTATGATACCAGGTCTTATTTCCACAATAAGCGCTGTCATTATTGGAGTGCTTTTGTCAACAATTGTTTTGTAATTAGTTAATAATTGTAAATACCTGACTGAATTTCATAATCCAGATTCTGTGCCACTAAGATAAACATCTAGTTGAATTAAAAAGTTTTCAACAAAGTTGAAATGAACCGTTTTCAACTTTGTAGCTTGATGTGGCTAGTTTATTGGTGTTATGAAATTCATTCACCTTAGAAAGAAGGAGTAAAACATGGAAAAAAATGAAGAGTACCGTATTGAAAAAGATTTTATTGGTGAAAAAATGGTTCCGAAAAATGCCTATTATGGCATTCAAACGTTACGTGCAGTGGAGAATTTTCCGATTAGTGGTTATTCACTAGATTCTGAATTAATTCGTGCATTGGGTATGGTGAAAAAAGCAGCAGCACTTGCTAATCAATCAACAGGCCAACTATCACCAAGACTCGCAAATGTGATTATCAATGCGTCAGAAGAAATTATCGATCGTAAGCTTCATGATCAATTCATCGTTGACCCAATTCAAGGTGGAGCTGGAACGTCGATTAATATGAACGCAAATGAAGTTATTACGAACCGGGCTTTGGAAATGTTAGGAGAAGAAAAAGGCAACTTTTTAGTTCTTAGTGCTAACTCGCATGTAAACATGTCCCAATCAACAAATGATGCTTTTCCAACTGCTTTTCGGATTAGTCTTTTAAATCGTATCCAGGGGCTCTTGGCAGTAATGGAGGAATTGCACGCTGAATTTGAAAACAAAGCAGCTGAGTTTGATTCTATTTTAAAAATGGGGCGAACTCATTTGCAGGATGCTGTGCCAATTCGTCTTGGTCAGGAGTTTTCAGCTTATGCAGATGTCCTGCTTCGTGATATAGGACGTCTACGTCAAACAAGAACGTACCTCTATGATATTAATATGGGAGCGACTGCAGTTGGTACAGGCCTGAACGCCGATCCTGAATATATTAAACAAGTAGCGATAGAACTCTCGGAAATTAGTGGCTATCCACTGATAACAGCAAAGAATTTAATAGATGCTACACAAAATACAGATGCATATACAGGAGTTTCTTCCGCATTAAAAATTTGTATGATAAACATGTCGAAGATTGCTAATGATCTCAGGCTAATGGCATCTGGTCCTCGAACAGGATTGAATGAAATTCGGTTACCAACTCGTCAGCCAGGTTCCTCAATCATGCCTGGAAAAGTTAACCCTGTCATGGCAGAAGTAGTTAATCAAGTTGCCTTTGAAGTGATTGGTAATGACCATACGATTACGATGGCTTCAGAAGCAGGGCAGTTTGAACTCAATGTAATGGAACCTGTCCTTGTCTTTAAATTGCTAGAGTCATTAAAAATGATGACTAATGTCTTGACTGTTTTTCGAAAGCACTGTGTAGCGGGAATTGAAGCAAATCAAGAGCAGATGCAGGACTACGTGGACCGAAGTATTGGGATAATTACAGCTATCAATCCTCACGTTGGTTATGAAGCGGCAGCATCGATTGCCAAAGAAGCTCTTGCAACAGGAGAACCTGTCCGTAAGCTTTGTGAACAAAGAGGGATTTTAACTGCAGCAGAATTAGATGAAATATTAGATCCAAATGAAATGACGGAACCAGGGATTTCAGGGAAGTCTTTGTTGGCAGCAAGAATTTGATAAGTTAGTAAATGTTAAAATAAAGCGCGATAATTATTTAACGGGTTTCACTTTGGGAATAAAGAATACGAATAACAACACAATGGGAGTATGAATTAGTAACTAATTCATACTCCCATTACATTAGGGTAAGATCGTGCCCGAAACTGAACCTGTTCCTAATTTAGCGCTCCCTTTTTTATGTCTAAATTATTTTTATGTCTAAATTTTAAAACGGTAACCTGCACCCCAGATTGTCTCAATATGCTGTGGATTGGAAGAAACGAGCTCGATTTTCTCTCTTAATTTACGGATATGGACGGTAACTGTTGATGTATCACCGTAAGCATCGAATCCCCAAATCTTTTCAAAGAGTTGCTCTTTACTCAGTACACGATTAGGATTAGAAGCAAAAAATAACAGTAAATCATATTCTTTGGCTGTTGTGATCACCTCTTTACCACGAACATAAATGCGATGATCTTCTTTATCGATTGAGATGTGCCCTATAGTTAGGATCTTCTTCTCGGTTTCTTTTCTTTCGACTAAGCGATTGTAACGTGAGAGATGGGCTTTAACACGAGCGACAAGCTCACTAGGGCTGAACGGCTTTACCATATAATCGTCAGCACCTAATCCAAGTCCGAGAATTTTATCGCCATCTTCTTTTTTTGCAGAGACGATCATAATTGGTGTATCTTTTACCTTTCGGATCTCGCGACAGATATCAAAACCAGATTGATTTGGAAGCATTAAATCTAAAATAATTAAACTAAAATCTTCTTGCAGAGCACGCTCTAAACCGGTATCTCCGTTTTCTTCTATTTCAACGTTAAACCCTTCAATCTCTAAATAATCGCGCTCGAGCTCAGCGATACTTAGATCATCTTCAACAATTAATATTTTCCTCATTTTTGATCCTCATTTTTGTCTGCCATTTGTAACGAAAAATTAATAACAGTTCCTGTTTCTTCAGCGCCACTTTCGGCCCAAATCATTCCGCCATGAGCTTCAATAATTTGTTTTGAAATAGCGAGACCAAGACCCGTTCCACCCGTTTTACTATTTCTTGATTTATCAGCCCGGTAAAAGCTTTTAAAGATGTGAGGTAGATCCTCACTACTTATACCAGAGCCATTATCTTCTATTTTTACGAATAAAAACTCTTCTGTTTCCCGCACCGAAATCAGAATTTGACCTTTTTCCTTTTCTAAATACTTCACACTATTTTGAATGATATTGTTAAAAACACGCATTAATTTCTCCCGATCAGCTTTCACATAAACATTAGAACCTAGCTCATTATAAAATTGAATTTGAAAGCCATTTTTTTCAAGGTCATAAGATAAGTCATCGATAGACTCTTTAATAAAGTTGACAATGTTCATTTTTTCAAAATAAAACGGGACATGTCTTAAATCTAGTGTTGAAAATAAAAACAATTCATCAATTAAGGAGTCCATTTCTACTGCCTTTTTATAAATCGTATTGACGTATTTTTGCTGTTTTTCTTCTGTATTTGCGACTCCATCTCTAATTCCTTCGACATAGCCTTTAATTGAAGTAATTGGTGTTTTTAAGTCGTGAGAAATGTTAGAGATTAACAGTTTTCGATTTTCTTCGTATTGATGTTGAACTTCTACTGCTTCTTTTAATTTGAGACGCATGCTTTCAAAATCTTTTGTAAGGTTGCCAATTTCGTCTTTTCGTTCAACTTCTATTTTAAAATCAAGATTTCCAGATTTAATATTTTCCGTAGCATGTTGGAGTGCTTTTAATGGCTTCAAGATACTTCTTGAAACGAGGTAAGATAGTGTTCCGTTCGTACTTACTAAGATGACAATTAATAGAATTAATAAGAACGGAAGAAAACGACTTGCAAATTGCTCAAAGAAACTCGCCTCCTTTACTAAAAAGATACTTCCTTTACTTTGATCAGGAAAATAAAAATCATGCTGCTCAAATTTATAGGATTCCTCTCCAATTTTAATTGAATCATGAACATGGCTAACAAACTCGCCGAAAGGTGTTAAAGATAATTTGATCGGTTGGTCGTTAAACAACTTTGAGTTATAGGTAATTTCATCATTTATCCGTATGAATAAGGCAATGTTAAGTTCCTCAAGCTCGAGAGCTCTTTTGTTTAAAAAATTTTCATCATAAAATGACGCTGGTTTAGCTGTCGTCATTAATTTCATATCTGTAAAAATCAAATTTTTCTTTTCAATGTTTTCTAACTGAACCGTAGAATTCATTCTGCCTTCTTGCCCTGAAAACGTAAAAAAAAGTAACAAGACAGCGAAGCTGAAAAGAATACACGGTATGATGATCATCGCCATGAATGATAAATTAAGTCTTTTTTGAAGCGACATCAAACGCCACCTCCTATGTTCGTTTGGACATAACTAGAATTTAAACAAATAGGGCCACTTACTGCCCTATTTGTAATCTTAACTGATTTTAATATTAATGGAAATGATGACCCTTTTTTAATTCGATCGTTTCTAATTTTTTCCCGTCAAGATTTAAAGGTGGAAGTGTCGTTTCATTTATATTTTCAAAGCTAAAATCTAATTGAATATCTAACGTATGCGATTTTCCTTCTTGATCTTTTCCTGAAATCCGGAAGATGGCTTGTTGGTTTTTCATTAACCCAGCTTCAGTTAATTGTGCATCGACTTTTATTTGTTCAAATGTAATCTCATCAGTTAAATTAGGGAATTCTTGCTGATATGATCTTGTTAGAAATGGATAGTCATCCATTGTCATTTCCATATTTGCATGATGACCAGATGCTTTCTTTACCATATAAGATCCAATAGCATGGATGGCAGTCGGTATCTCATCGTTTGTAACATCTACTGATATCGTATTTTCTGGGCCGATCACAAAGCTATCATGTAAAGGACGAGTTAACGTATCTACAACGAGCTCAGCAACTTTCATTAGTTCTTTATTATGGACACGTTCATGACGTTCCCTCATTTTATCAGAATCTCGTTTACTTTCAAGGATATAGGTTGTATCTAATTGATCATTGTCGATATAAATATGTTTTTCATCTGAATTGATTTCAAGTTGAATGGTTTGATCTGAAGTCTTTAAATTAATGTTTGTTGATCCACGTTGTTCTTCAAGATTATAAATTGATTGAACAGTTAAATCTTGAAGTAGTTTATCGTTATTTGAAATGTTTAGTTCAATATTAGCAACAGCGCTCTTCATTTTATGAGTTTCTTTCAAAGCCTCTTTATAAATTTCGTAGCCCGACGAGTTAGTAGCAAGTACCGTATAAACTCCAACACCAAATAATAATACAGTTGATGCAACCGCTATTGTTAGCAGTTTCTTTTTCATAATAAATTACCTCCTATTTTTTTAAACATTGATACCTTTATTAAATGTGTCAATCGATAGCATAGTTCAGTTTTGATAAACTGTGCTCCCTCGTGAAATTAACTTACTTATAATATACCTAGTAAATATAAACTGTCGCTAAAGGAATTCTTAAATAATTCTTAAATTTGGTAACTGAATTTTTTGAAAATCCTCCTTTAAAAGCATTTTGCAGCGATGCATTAAGGTTTCATAAAGTAATAGGTAAATAATCAAAATATAGAATAGTAATAATTATAGTTATCTAGGATTATTTACTTGTATATATTCATATAATCAGATATACATATATGTAGTTGCAAAATATAAAACAAAGAAGGGTTAAAATGTTTAAAAGGCTAAAATTTTCTTCAGACAGATTTGATGGTTATTCATTAAGGAAGCTACAAAAGGATATTTTAGCAGGTTTAGTAGTCGGGATCATCGCGATTCCTTTAGGGATGGCATTTGCGATTGCGTCAGGCGTGAAACCAGAATATGGTATTTATACAACGATTATTGCAGGGATTATTATTTCAATATCTGGGGGTTCAAGATATCAAATTGGTGGACCAACTGGTGCATTCATTCCAATTTTATTTGGGATTGTGATTACCTATGGATTTGGAAATTTATTAATTGCTGGATTTTTAGCTGGTATAATTCTATTTTTTATGGGAGTTTTAAGATTAGGTTCCTTAATTAAGTTTATCCCCAAACCAGTTACAATCGGATTTACATCTGGAATAGCGGTCATTATTTTCACAGGACAAATTTCTAATTTTTTAGGTTTAAGCGGTGTCGAAAATCACGAGAAATTTCTTGATAACATCGGAGAAATTGTTCTTCATATAAATTCTTATAATGTTTATAGTTTATTAACAGCAGCGATTTGTCTAGTTACATTAGTATTAACTCCAAAAATTCTTCCTAAAGTACCTGGTCCATTAATCGGATTATTTGCATCGACATTAGTAGCCGCTTTCATATATCCAAGTGAAGTTGCGACTATTGGATCGACTTTCGGTGAAATCCCAAGTAAATTGCCCGAATTCGAAATGTTGGACATTACTTATGATCGGGTCATAATGCTTTTAAGACCGGCTTTTGTTATTGCTATTCTGGGGGCTATTGAGTCACTTCTTTCGGCAGTTGTAGCTGATGGGATGACAAATAGTAAACATAATAGTAATCGAGAATTAATGGGGCAAGGCCTAGCGAATATGATTACACCATTATTTGGAGGTATTCCTGCAACAGGTGCAATTGCTCGTACGGCAACTAACATTAAAAATGGTGCAGTTTCACCTATTTCTGGTGTGGTTCACAGTTTAGTAGTTTTGATTGTTTTACTACTTTTCGCACCTTATGCTTCAAGTATTCCGTTAGCAAGTATGGCTCCAGTTCTGATGGTTGTCGCTTGGAATATGAGTGAAAGAAAGGAATTTTTACACATAATAAAAACAAAAACTGGAGATTCACTTGTGCTTTTAGTGACTTTTTTATTAACAGTTTTTGTCGATTTAGTTGCCGCTGTCGAGGTTGGTTTAATACTGGCAGTCATCTTATTTACGAAACGAATGAGTGATATTATGGTAACGGAAAAAGTGCTTCCGAACCCAATGAGCAAGTCGGAAAAAGTAGAAACACAAATGGTAACAGAAAATCATGATTGTCCGCAAATAAGTATTTATAATGTCGAAGGTCCTTTGTTTTTTGGAGCTGCTCAGACCTTTGAACAAAAAATTATGAAAACAATCAATTACAAACCAAAGATTTTATTATTAAGAATGGGAAATGTCCCGTTTGTGGATATCACTGGAGAATCTTATCTAGCAAGTATTGTTAGAAATTTTTCCGAAAACGGTTTAGTATTGATTTCTGGAATAAAGCCGCAATCTAAAAGTGTGTTAATCAAAACAGGCTTATATGATATCATTGGAAAAGATCATTTCTTTGAACATACAGGTGATGCAATAAATTGTGCATTGAAAGAGTTAGATAAAAATAAATGTGTTGGCTGTAAACATTTTGCATTTAGAGAATGCGTTGGCCTCTCTAAAACGGGTGCAGAAGTTAAAGAAGTGAAAAAATAAGGGCTTCTTCTTGATAAAATGAGAAGAATTTCAAAAAAGAGGGTTTTGCAATTGGAACTTGAAATCCAACAATTTAAGGCTGAATTTTTTAAAGCGCTTGCTCACCCATTGAGAATTCGGATTTTAGAATTATTATCTGAGGGAGATAAAAATGTCAATGAAATTCAAAGTATAATTGGTAGTGAGGGATCAGCAGTTTCTCAACAATTGACGATATTACGTGCGAAAAATATTGTTTTAGGTATTAAAGATGGTAATCGAGTTGTTTATTCCTTGAGAGATCCGATGATTGTAGAATTATTAGTTGTCGCTCGTCAAATCTTTAATAATCACTTAGTTGATACAATCTCAAGGTTAGATAAACTGAAAGAAAATGATGGATGAAGGTAATAAGCAAAGTTTGGAAGCAGTAATAATTGATGAATCGGAAATAAAATATTAATTAGAAGGTACTCATTGTTCTTGTATATGAGTACCTTTTTTTATAAAAAAATTGCTCTAAAAAAACGCAAGGCGGATGAAGCTAGACAGAAAATTCAATATTGACTTGAATGAATTTCATTCACTTGTAAAAAATTAAATTTTTAAGTACAATAAAAAGTGAGTAATCACTCATTTTATTGTAAAGGAGAAATGAAATGGATCGTTCAGTTAAGATTAATGTTACTAACATATCTAAGAAATTTGGTAACAAAACAATTTTAAATAATATTAATTTAAGTGTCAGTCAAGGTGGGGTTTTTGGATTATTAGGTCCTTCGGGTGCAGGGAAAACGACGCTTGTAAAGTTGATTGCTGGAATTAACTCAGCTAATAACGGTACGATCACAGTTTTGGATGTGACAATGCCTAACCTTGATTTATTAACTAAAATAGGTTACATGGCTCAATCAGATGCATTATATGGTGAATTAACAGCTTTGGAAAATTTACAGTTCTTTGCAGCTATCTATGGATTAAAAGGACCAGTAAGAAAAGAAAGAATCCGAGAAGTAATGAATTTAGTCAACTTGACCGATGATTTAAAGAAGCCTGTGAACCAATATTCAGGTGGTATGAAAAGGAGATTATCGTTAGCAATCTCTTTATTACATGAACCAGAAATTTTAATTCTTGATGAACCAACAGTAGGAATTGATCCAGTCCTTAGACAGTCAATTTGGCAGGAATTAAGAAGGTTAAATGATAATGGTACGACTATTTTAATGACAACTCATGTGATGGATGAGGCAGAAAAGTGTGATCGACTAGCTATGCTTCGAGACGGACGTTTAATTGCAACCGGTTCAGTAGCTGAAATTAAAAATCAGGCAGGAACAGGAACACTTGAAGAAGCATTTTTAAAGCTTGGAGGTGAAAATAGTGAGGATTAAGGCACTTGTAATCCGAATTAGTCGTCAATTTTTCCGTGATAAACGTACATTAGCAATGATTATCGTGGCACCAATTTTTATTCTTTGGCTAGTTTCACTCGTTTTTTCGGGCGATTCATTTGAGCCAAAGATAGGCATTGTAAATGGAAATGAATTTATCTTTGGAAAGTTTGATGATGCTATTCTTTTTGACGAAGAAGCGGAAGCACTCAGTGCACTTTTGACTAATGAAATACATGGAATGATAAACATGGAAGGAAACTTACCGAAAATAGTGATTGAAGGAAGCGATCCAGGTGTCAATAATATCGTAATTCACACTGTTCAAAAATCTTTGCAAGATCTTCAAGATCAAGGTGGAGAAGGATTTAAACCTGAAGTTGTTTACTATTATGGGTCAGCGGAAATGAATTTATTTGATAACATTGGACCTTTTTTAATAGGCCTTTTCGTATTCTTCTTCGTATTTATTATCGCGGGTGTATCGTTTCTTAGAGAGCGAACAAGTGGAACACTAGAAAAATTATTATCAACACCGCTTAGAAGGTGGGAAATCGTCGTTGGCTATGTGGTCGGTTTTGGCATTTTTACGACAATCCAAAGTGCAATTATTGTTTGGTTTTCTATTAAAGTATTAGGAATGATGATGACGGGCTCGATATGGCTAGTCATGCTTGTTACGCTAATGTTATCAATGACAGCTCTTACTCTGGGTACGTTGCTTTCGGCATATGCCAGGACTGAGTTGCAGATGATCCAGTTTATTCCGATTGTGATCATCCCACAAATTTTCTTTTCAGGATTATTTAATATCGAGACAATGGCTCCATGGCTAAGATCGTTAAGTGTTATCATGCCTTTATCTTACGGTGGGGAAGCATTGCGTGATATTATGATTCGAGGAAAAGGATTGACAGATATCACTACTAGCATTTTAGTATTACTAGTTTTTTCAGTTGTATTTATGCTCTTAAATAATTTTGCTCTAAAAAAACATCGTAAAATATAAGTAGTTGTAAATAATTGTCTGTTCATGAATGAAAGTTTAGAATAGAGGATATTCAAAAAGGTAGATTTTTACCATTTTGAACATCCTCTAATAGTACTCTAGGTAGTAAAAGGAGCTTAATAACAGTAACTAAAAATATAGACAATCATAGACAATCGTAGATAAATATCACTAACTCTCACTCGCTTTAAAACAATCAGTAGCGTAGCGAATTGCTATAAGAAAAGTCGCTTTAGGATTTTCCTATAAGTTTTCTTTTTAAGGGAACTTTTGTTCGTATAACTTTCCATTTTGTAGTATAATAGTGATGAAATAGTTGCTACAGAAATGGTGGTGAACGAATGAAACGGGCTTTCAAGACGGAGATCAAATTAGCCGAAGCAGGGCGCATCAAACTTCATCAAACCCTGGGTGTGTGCCGTTTTTTGTATAATAAATTCCTTTCCTACAATCAACAGCGCTACAAAGAGTACCTTGAAGGAAAACAGCCCTACGGATTTGTCAGTGGTATGGACTTTGATCAGTACGTCAACAACGAACTCTCCAAGCAAGAAGGTTATGAGTGGATCAAAGATGTTGGTTCAAAAGCTCGAAAAAAAGCAATTATGAATGCGGATACCGCGTTCAAACGGTTTTTTAAAGGAGAATCAGACTTCCCTCGTTTCAAGAAGAAGAAAAACCAAGATGTGAAAGCCTATTTTCCAAAGAACAACAAAGGTGATTGGACAGTCGAGAGGCACCGCATCAAAATCCCGACATTTGGTTGGGTACGACTAAAAGAATTTGGTTACATTCCTACAACGATGAAAGTGACAAGTGGAACAGTCAGCCAAAAAGCAGGACGATACTTTGTATCTGTTTTATGTGAGTTAGAAAACGTACCACAACAACCGAAGTTAATGTCTGAAAAAGGTAAAGGCATAGACCTTGGCATCAAAACCTTTGCGGTATGTAGCGATAATCAAGAATTTAAAAACGTAAACAAAACACCAAGAGTAAAAAAACTAACAAAAAAATTAAAGCGAGAACAACGTTCCCTCTCCCGTAAGTACGAAGCGGTAAAAAAATCCAAAACGAAGGGTGGTGAATCTGCTACTAAAACGAGAGCAAACATCGACAAAAATAGTTATAGAGTGCAAAAACTCCACCAAAGACTTGCCGATATCCGTTTGGAGTACGTCAAATCCGTGGTGACTAGCGTGGTAAAAACCAAACCGAGTTACATTACGATTGAAGATTTGAACGTCAAAGGCATGATGAAGAATCGTCACTTATCAAAAGCGATAGCGGAACAGTGTTTCTACACGTTCAAGAAGTGGTTGATCAACAAATGCGTCCAACAAGGTATTGAATTAAGGGAAGTTAGCCTGTGGTATCCATCAAGCAAGTTGTGTTCGTGTTGCGGTCAACTCAAGAATGACTTAACACTGAAAGATCGCCAATATGAATGCGGTTGTGGGAACAAGATGGATCGAGATTTAAATGCGGCTGTCAACTTAATGCAAGCAAAAGAATATACACTCCTCACTTAAAGAGGACGTATATGTGTACGGCGGGCTATCGTCGGAATTTACGCCTGTGGAGTGTTACATCAAACGAGAGTAGTGACTTACCAACAGTAAGCGCAAAATCGGACACGTTGAAGCAGGAACACTCTAAAATGTGGACGTTTGTCTATGTTTTTAGTAGCAGCACCCAATAATGACACCCAATGATTCATTAAAAGAGCTATTGAGCAACGAGTCAAATAATGATGTGAAGTTTAGTGAAAAACAATTAAAAATAGTAGAAGCGGCGATCGACTCTTTTTCTGAAAAAGGCTTTGCCGCGACATCTACTAGTGAGATTGCAAAAAAAGCTGGTGTTGCTGAAGGAACAATCTTCCGGCACTACAAAACTAAAAAAGATTTATTATTTGCTATTGTAAAACCACTAATGACAAAATTTTTTGGACCAATTGTTGCAAAGGATTTTGCGAAGGATATTTTTGAAGTTAAGTATGATAATTTTGAGGAGTTTATCCGAAATTTAGCAGGAAATCGATATCAGTTTGTAAAAAGATATAGAGTTGTTGTAAAAATATTTATCCAAGAAATTTCGTTTCATGATGAACTAAAGGAGCCATTTATAGCAGTTTTTAAAGAACATATTTATGAGGAATTTAGAAATACCATCATCAAATTTCAAGAAAAAGGTGAAATTGTTGATTTACCTCCTGATACGATTATTAGACTAATCATCACTACTATTGCAGGTACACTATTGTCGATGTTTTTAATTTTACCTAAAAAAAATTGGGAGTATGAAGCAGAAATGGAATACACGATTCAAGTGCTTATCAATGGATTAAAAGTGAGGTAGTAATAATAAAGTAATGAAGTAAGAATGGGGTTAAAAAAAAGATCATCACTACTAGTAGAATTTCTGGTAGGGGCGATCTTTTTTTGAGAGATTTATTGATAACTTGTTCAAGTAGATGTGAAATTTATGAATAAACCGCCACAAATAACAGAAAATAACAGCGTCCTAGAAAAGAAAAATAAAGGAGCTGGATTTATGAAGGAAAAAATGGCAAAAATGTTGGTTGCAGTGATGATTTTTGTTGCTGCTATCAGCGTTACTGTTGCTGGAGTTCAGGCTAATGAAGAGCCTATTAGTATGACCGATCAACAACTATGGTGGAAGAAAAAAGATAAGGATGAGTTACCACGTCTAGGTGGCGGGTCTGAAAATCCAGAGCGCATTCAAGAGCAACCAGTATCAAATATTATTTTGCAACAAAGATACCCTGAGACAATTGTTTTGCAAGGATCAACGACAGAAAAGAAAATTGCCTTAACTTTCGACGATGGACCTGATCCGCGCTTTTCAGAGACCGTGTTAGATTTGTTGAAAGAGTATAATGTCCCGGCGACATTTTTTGTAATGGGTTCAAGGGCAGTTGCCTATCCGGAAATTATTGAACGAGTGATTGCTGAAGGTCATGTTATCGGGAACCATACTTATTTCCACCCAAATTTAGTTAAAGAAGGAGATCTAGCAACCCTCGAAAGGGAAGTGACTAGAACTGAAAATATTCTGAATGAGATTATTGGCTACCGAACAAAATTATTTCGAGCACCGTATGGTTTTTTATATAATGAGCTAGTAGAAAAGTTAAGAGATATGGATTATTCTGTTGTTGTTTGGTCTATTGATTCTCTTGACTGGCAAGAAGATCCGCCAGAGGTTATTGCTGATAATGTTTTAAACAACATCCATCCTGGGGCAATTGTTTTAATGCATGATGGTGGCGACTGGGATGCAGATCGCACCAATACAATAGCAGCGCTGCGTCAAATTATTCCAGCATTGCAGAAACAAGGGTATCAATTTGTGACTGTACCTGAATTACTGAACATTCCTTATCAAAAATAAAGTTGATAAATAGTTAAATAAGAAGAAAACTCCTAACAGCACGTGTTCTTAGGAGTTTTCTTTTTTTGTGGAAAAGGATTTAATAGCAATTGTTATAAAAAGGAATTTAACAGTGCTATATTCTTCTGATTGACGAATATATTCTTCAAATGATTAAATATATTCTTCAAATCAACCAATATATTCTTCCTGTAGGAATAATATTACATTTTTAACAAATTCTTAATAACTTCATTTGTTAAAGTTGGAACAACTTCAAAAGAATATGTCAACTCAACTCGCTCATATTGTCTATGGGCGTCTAAACCATAAGAACCGATATTAATTACTGGAACATTAATATCACGAATGTCCTGGTAATTCACATAATGCTTAGTTCCCCAACCAGGGTTATTATTAGAAACAGCTTTTATTCCTTCATCATCATCACTTAAGGCAACAAAACTCATATCAGAAATATAAGGGAAGAAATTTCTCGTTACAATCGGGTAAGCATATTTGGGCTGAACTTTACTTACGGCTTCATCTAAGGCAGTAATTAAATTTGTTTCCAAAGCATTTTTGCCAGTGACTTCAATTCGTGGTGAATATAAGGATGAATAAAAGACGATGATAGCCGGACTTTTGTCGGTCATCCATTTCCAGGCCTCTTCAACAACTTTCACCGAAAACATCCTTGTATCTAAACTTTCATTAAGCAATAGTTTGTCTTTAAACTCATTCATTTCGGTTACAAAACGGTCTCCCCACTCAGCAATTAAACATTCTTCCATTTCTTCATAACTCATTACTCGCGATGCCCATTCAACTTCGACATAAGGTTGATTACTTATTTGGCTATATAATTGGTAGCGCTGTTTAAATAAATCTAATGCATGATCAAAAGCAATTTCTGCCTGAACTTTCAACTTGTCTAATACTTCTTTAGGAGACCAAGAATGAATGAAAAAGTTAAAATATACATAAGCAGATAAAGCGGTTTGGACAGTGTACGATGGTTTTAAATCCATTTGTTTTAAAGATACTGGTGGTAAAGTAGTTTCACCATAGGCTTCATTACAAAGTTCTGGATTATAGTTGATTTGTCTCGTTAATTCGGCAGCGATAAAATTAGGGTCAAGTCCTTCAAAGCATGCTCCCACATGAGTCTCGGCACCTGAGATAAAAAACGATGGAAGCAGCTTGCCCACTGTTCCTTTATAAATATAACGGTTTATATCACCTTCGAAACGAGGTGCGACAAAATCAGAATTAATCGCCCCTACATATTCAAATTGGTGTTCTTGTCGTAAGCTTTTTAAAAGTGGTAAAGCTGATAAAATACCATGTGAACCGTCTTCTTCATCACACTCAATCACAACTACTAAGTTGCCTTCTAGTTCATCAGGGTGGTCAGAATAGTATTTTAATAAATAAAGATGACTAGCAACTCCGCTTTTCATATCCAGGACACCTCTACCAAACAAATAATCTCCAGAATTTAAATGTTCTTCGACAGTACTTGGAAGCTGTTCGTGTTTTAAAGCTTTCATAAGTTCTTCTGGCTGACAAGCTAGATCCTTAAGTTGGTTAAAATCATCTACCCCGACGGTATCCATATGTCCCATTAAAATGACAGTTTTATTACTTTTTGATTTTGTGCCTTTCACGAAGGAGACAATATTGTAGCGTTCTTTATCATCATTTAAAGTTTGCTGCTTCACTACGTAATCAGGATTTTCTCGAAAATATCGGTAAGAGGAGATAATCGTGTATAAAGACTGACTGATTTCTCTTTCTCCATCTGTGTTAACGATGCTCTCAATATTTACAAGCTGATTTGTTAAAAATAAAATGTCATCACGGCAATTTAGCATCATAAAAACTCCTTACAAAAAATCTAGGTTTATTCACCTATTATAAACGAATTAAGAGCTAGACGATAATAATAACAGTTTTAAGTGAGTGGATTTAAGTTAAATTTTTTTAAAAAATAAGTAAAATGTGTAAAAATATGTAGATTGGATATACAAGAGATAAGGACTTAAATGAAAGGAGGACGTTTGATGATAAAGTGGTTTAAAGAATCAAACAACAAACTATTATTACTAGTATTAGTAGGAGCTTTTATTGGGATTGTTTTGTATACAAGTACAGTAACGGCCATAAAAGCAACAGATACTGGGGAATTTTGTTCTAGTTGTCACGTGATGGATACTGTCTATGAAGCTTTTACAAGGTCAGCTCACGCTAGGTTAGATTGCAATGATTGTCACGCACCAACAGATAGTCAAGTTAATAAATTGATGTTCAAGGCTAGAGCGGGTTTAGGACATATTTACATGAACACACTTGGTGCAAGTTCAATACCAGACGTACTTCATGCAACTGAAACTTCTGTTGAAGTGGTTAATAAAAATTGTATTTCTTGTCATCAGCATACAATTGAAAACGTCGCTCACGATTCTAAAGGAACGTGTATTGGCTGCCATCGTCAAGTCCCTCATGGATTAGGAATTTTTAAATCAGCTGATTGGCACTTAAATCTAAATATTGACGCTGCCAAATAAACTACAGCACTTTTAAAAAAATGATCGTAATAAAAAAAAAGAAAGGGTGATTATGTTGAAAAAAGTGGCATATATTCATAAACTACTTATCTTATGTATATTTTTAGTGATGTTATCTGCATGCAAAACTCCTGAAGAACTAGCAGTAGATGATCCGGAGCCATTAACAGATCTGTCTCCTGATGAATATTTAAATACAGCTTTTAAAGATGCATTTCCAGTTCACTATGAAAGCTATTTAAGGAATATGGGGAATGGGAGACCTCCTGTATCTAAATTTATCCCTGAGTATGAACCATACTTACCGATACTGTTTGCTGGATATCCTTTTGAACAGGAATATAACACGACAAGGGGCCACCCCTATGCTGTTGAGGATGTGTCAAACATTGCTAGAATTAGTGATCGATCAATAGGTTCTTGTATGACTTGTAAAAGTACTACAGTAACGCCACTTCTAAAAGAATTTGGTGATGATTATTGGTCTGCTAATTTCAGGGGTGAAATCTTTCCGAGAATGGAGGAATTGGCGGAAACCGGTGGTCACGAAGATCTAGGTGAATACGGTCATGTGTCAATTGGATGTTCAGATTGTCATGACCCAGTATCAATGGAGTTAAGAATAACCCGTCCTTCCTTAACTCATGCATTAGCCCGTCAAGGAATTGATGTGACAGAAGCAACAAGAAATGAAATGAGGACATATGTCTGTGCCCAGTGTCATGTCGAATACTATTTTGAGCCCGAGCTTAAGAAAGTTAGATTTCCATGGGATTATGGAACAAAACCTGAAGAAATATTTGAGTATTTTGAAACGACAGCAATTGATGAAGGGTTTGATTATGATTTTATCCATGCCGTTTCTGGAGCACCAATTATAAAGGCGCAGCATCCAGAATATGAAATGTGGAGTTACGGTTCCCATGGTAGAGCCGAAGTTTCCTGTTCGGACTGTCATATGCCGTTTGAACGGAGAGATGACAAGAGGAAAATTTCTTCGCACTATTGGGCTTCACCTCTAGAAAATATAGAAACAGCTTGTAGAACGTGTCACTCGGACAAAACAGAGAGGTACATTATTGATCGAGTTGGAGAAATCCAAGAGCGACATTTAGAAGCTGTTCACGAAGCTCAAGACATTACTGTGGAAGCGCACTATTTTGTCAATCGAATGATAACAGCGGGAGTTACTCAAGAAAAAATTAATGAAGCACAAGCGCATGTTCGTGAAGGTCAGTGGTATACCGATATTATTGCAGCTGAAAATTCAGATGGATTCCATAATCCACAAGGATCAATGGATACTCTGAGAATGGCTTCAAATGCATCAAATAGAGCTATAAAATTAGCAATTGAGGAAATCCAGAAACTAAATATTGACTTAGATGAATTACGCAGTGAAATTGAGAAAGTCAAAACAATGGTTTACAATGAAGAAGATCCGTTTGAGAAGCACATTCATGCAACAAATAATTTTTTTCCGAAGCAAAATAATTAATGAGAGAAACATGATTAGAAAAAATTATTAAAATCTAACATTTTAACTTTAAGTATAAGAAAAACGAACACTTATCCTTACAAGAGGGGAAGCATTTGTTTTTCTTATGCTTTTTTAATAATTCTACAATTTTTCAAGTCGATATTTGTTTTAAGAAAAGATTTAGCATGACAGTTTTTAAAATGATTGAATCGCATCGCGTTTAACAGTAAAATAACTAAGAGAACTAATAGTACCTGGGGGATGATTGCTTGGCTAAGATTTTAATCGTTGATGATTCGGCACTGATGAGACTGACGTTAAAAAATATAGTTATCGAAGCAGGTCATGAAGTTGTCGGTGAAGCTGGAAATGGTATAGAAGCAATAGCAAGTTTTCAGTCTACTCAACCAGAGCTTGTCACGATGGATATTACAATGCCAGAAATGGATGGTATTGAAGCACTAAAGGCAATTAAGAAAATTAATCCCAAAGCTATAGTAGTAATGTGCTCTGCAATGGTCCAGCAAATATTGGTTATTGAAGCAATTCAATCAGGGGCGGCAGATTTTATCGTAAAGCCTTTTAATGCAGAACGGATTAACGAATCTATTGACAAGGTATTATCGAGATCAACGGTTAGCTAAGCATTACTTTAAATAAGGAAGCAGTGATAAAGTTATGAAGTATCTTAAACCAGATTATCAATTTGAACATTTTACAGATGTTTCTCTGGAACTTTTAAAAGAAAATAATATTAGGGCGATTTTTTCCGATTTAGATAGCACGTTGACCGCTCATAATCAATTAGGAGACGAGCAGTTTGCGAAGTGGCATGAAAAACTAGAGAGTATTGGTGTGAAGCTTGTAGTTGTCTCAAATAATAGCCAAGGACGAGTAGATCGTTTTACAAAGCCATACGATATAGTTGGATTTGGTAGATGTAATAAGCCAACAACAAGTAGAATGTTGAAAATCATGGCTGAAATTGGTGTGACGAGTAGTGATAGTTTCTTTTTGGGAGATCAACTATTCACGGATATCATATGTGGTAAACTCTTAAAAATGAAAACGATACTCGTAAAACCATTAGGAGAAGAGCAGGAACCGTGGACGGTACGATGGAAAAGGGGTCTTGAAGGAAGTATAAAAAAACGTTGGTAATCAGATACTATTTAAGAATTGACATATCGGTTGACCACCATATTCTAATAAAACCTTAAATAGTAGGTGTTAAAATGATGATGAAGTTGATAATATACCAATTAAGCTAGCTGAAGAACAGTTACATAAAATGCACAGGTTTAAAATGCAACAGAAAAGAGACTGCACTGATTTGAAGTGTAGTCTCTTTTTTTTTGGAGGTAAGAAAGCATAAAGTTTGCGTGTCTGTTTAGCTTCAGGCCTTTTCGGAAGTCAAAAAGCGACTTCTGTCAAAGGGCTTCCACCGGTTTTCGGCGATAAGCAGGCGCCTTGCGCTTTTTTTATTGTCGAAAAATTTTTAACAAGTTAGAGACCAAAGCGAGTACATATGTAGTAGTAACTATTTTTTGAGGGGGAATTTTATAATGGTAATTGTTGACCAAATGTTTTATGATCTTGAATTGCTAGATAGTGAAGATTTAGGAAGAGAATTATTAGAGATTGTTAAATCAGAACAAAAACAAAATAAGCACAATCAAATTACCGTTCATCAAGTAGTCAAGATAGATCGTTATAACTACACAATTATTCTAAATTTATTAGAATCGAGCTAAGGTTTCACCTATTAGTAGGTTCTAAGAGAACAAATCTGTGTTATCAATATTGTCAATTTCATTAAATTCAGTATACTCTATTTCGTGATTTAGCCTGCCAGTTGGCCAAGTAAAAACCTACTCTAACGCTAGACAAACTAGTAAATATTAACAAAGATATGTAGGTCTTGTGAAGTCTATTGTTCCCGTTGAAAAACAGTAGTATAGTTGGTTTATAAAGAAAGTGATAAAAATTCACTTAATAAAAAAAGCTTTACGGGAGTTATCTTTTTTAATAGAACTGTAGAAGCGATTACAACTAATGACTACTGAGGGGGAACTTCAAATGGTGTTTAAAATTAGTCAAAGCGCAGCAAATTTTTATAAAAATGAATTTAGTTTACAAACTAATGAAGCAATTCGCTTATTTGTTCGTGGTGCAGAAGGATTCTTTTTAGGTGTAGAAAAGGATGAAGTACCAAAAGAGGCGTTTATTATTGAACAAGACGGCGTGAAGTTTTTTATAACTGAAAATGATCAATGGCTTTTCGAAAATAAGAAACTAGACTTTTGTCCAGAAACCGAGCATATGACCCTTTCTTAAATATTAAAGGTCGATGTATAACCTAAAACTACTGAAAAGTATTGCTTAGGCGTTGTAAAAAAAATAATAGATCAAAGATGCCGAGGATATTTTGTTCCAACGCAGTTACTGATAGAAAACTTCAAGTAATTTTCATTAAAAATCCAGGCGATACTTATGCCTGGATTTTTTTGTTCCTACATTAAATAGACCCGCACTTATAGAGGTAGTATAAATTTTTTAGCGTATCTCTCTTTCAAGGACGAGAGAATAATCAGAAACTTTTTTATTTGTCTTGAAAATTCAACTTTTAAAGTTTCCCAATACATGATATATTAATTTTGATTAGAGTAAACGCTTACGAAGCTTAGGGAATGACGACAAAAGTATTTTTTATTACACCAAGAGGTCAGACGTCATACTTTAACAATATTTTCATTTTGTTTAAAGTTTAAACAAAATGGAAACTGTAAGCATGATACTTAAAATCATAAAAAAAGGGGGAAATAAGATGAAAAAAAGAAAATTTCCAATTTTGATATCACTTGCACTTGCGGCGGGGACGTTGCTTGCAGCTTGTGGTCAAGAGAATGAACCAGAGGATCCAGCAGAAACGCCAGGTGAAGAGCAACAAAATGATGCAGCAGTAGAAGAAGCAACTGATTTCTCTGTAAAGATGGTAACTGATACTGGCGGGGTTGACGATAAGTCATTTAATGAATCCGCATGGGAAGGTTTACAAAATTTCGGAGCAGATTTCGGTGGTGAGGTTGATTACTTACAATCTGGAGACGCAGCGGATTACCAACCAAATTTAAACAGGCTTGTACGTGAAGGAAACGATTTAGTTTTAGCAATTGGTTTCTTAATGGCTGACGATATTAAAGCAGTTGCTGAGCAACAACCAGAGGCTCAGTTGGCAATTGTTGATAGTGTTGTTGCTGATGATGCAGGTAACCCAATTGGAAACATAGCTCATATCACTTTTAAAGAGCATGAAGGTTCTTTCTTAGTAGGGGTAGCAGCAGCATTACAAACAAAAACCGACAAAGTAGGCTTTATTGGTGGAGTTGAATTTGACTTAATTAAGAAGTTTGAAAATGGCTTTAAAGCAGGTGTACATTCAGTTAATCCTAATATTGAAGTTGTTGTTCAATATGCACAAAGTTTTAACGACGCTAATATCGGTCGTCAAATTGCAGATGCAATGTATGATGGCGGTGCTGATGTTATTTATCATGCAGCTGGTGGGACGGGTATTGGACTATTCACAGAAGCAAAAAATCGTAAAAGAGAAGGTCAAGATGTTTGGGCAATTGGTGTTGATAAAGACCAACATGAAGAAGGTTTACCAGAGAATGTGATTTTAACTTCAATGGTTAAACGTGTAGACCAGGCAGTGTATCAAGTTTCTGAACAAACAATGAATGGTGATTTCCCTGGCGGACAAATTATTGAGTTTGGCTTAGCTGATGAAGGAGTTGGTATCGCACCAACTACAGAAAACTTATCGGCTGAAATTTTACAAGAAGTTGAAAATTATAAAGAAAAAATCTTAAATGGTGAAATTGACGTACCTAAAACAGATGAAGAGTTTGAAGTTTTCAAGAAATAAAAAAAGAAATGTACAAAGGCTAGTTTTTAACTAGCCTTTGTTACACACTAGAAAAAATATATTTTTTTGAAAAGTTTTTACTATTTGAATGAATTTCATAATGTAGATTCCGTGCCACTAGGATACTGCATCTAGTTAAACTAAAACAATGTCAACTAGATGGAGCTTGATGTGGCTAGTTTATTGGTATTATAAAATTCATTTATTGGTTGATAAATTTTAAATTTTTCATTTTATAGATATGTAGTTTACGTTAGGGGTGTTTCCTTTGAATAACGTGATTGAAATGAATAATATCCGAAAAGAGTTTCCAGGGATAGTTGCTAATGATAATATAACAATTCAGTTAAGGCAAGGTGAAATTCATGCTTTGCTAGGAGAAAATGGAGCTGGAAAGTCAACGTTAATGAATATTTTGTTTGGCCTTTATCAACCTGATAAAGGTGAAATAAAAGTACGCGGAGAAAAAGTAGCGATTACTGACCCAAATGTCGCGACCCGTTTAGGGATTGGAATGGTTCATCAGCATTTTATGCTTGTTGAAAATTTTACTGTAGCTGAAAATATCATTCTAGGTAGCGAGCCTATGAAAGCTGGAAGAATAGATATTAAGAAAGCAGAAAAAGATGTTCAAGAGCTTTCAGAACGATACGGTTTGAAAGTAGATCCAAAAGCAAAGATTGAAGATATTTCTGTTGGGATGCAACAACGGGTTGAAATTATTAAAACGCTATATCGGGGCGCTGAAATTTTAATTTTTGATGAACCAACAGCAGCCCTTACACCACAAGAGATTAATGAACTTATTCAAATTATGAAAGCTTTAGTTAAAGAAGGAAAATCAATTATCTTGATTACACACAAATTAAAAGAAATTATGTCTGTATGTGACCGATGTACAGTAATTCGGCGTGGAAAAGGGATTGGAACAGTTGAAGTGAAAGAAACAAACCCGGATGGACTAGCAGCGATGATGGTTGGTCGAGAGGTGAACTTTACAGTAGAGCGCAAAAAAGCGCAGCCAAAAGAAGTTGTTTTGAAAGTTAACAATTTAGTTGTCAAAGATGCCAGAAAAGTGCCAATCATAAATAGTCTTAATTTAGAAGTGAAGGCCGGAGAAATTTTAGGGATTGCCGGAGTAGATGGAAATGGTCAGTCAGAATTAATTGAAGCCATTACAGGCCTAAGAAAAATTGAAAGCGGTACAATAACCTTAAATGACAAAAATTTAGCGATGCTAAAGACCAGAAAGGTTACCGAATCAGGGATCGCGCACATTCCCCAAGATCGTCACAAGCACGGTCTGATCCTCGACTTTTCTGTAGCAGAAAATATCGTTTTACAGACATATTATCAAAAGCCTTATTCAAAAAATAAAATAATGAATTTTCAATCCATTTTTAAAAAGTCAAGAAACCTTATTGAGGAATTTGATGTACGAACTCCTAGTGAACACACAATTGCTCGTGCACTGTCTGGTGGAAACCAACAAAAGGTGATTATCGCAAGAGAGATAGATCGTTCACCTGATCTGCTTATTGCTGCTCAGCCAACACGAGGTTTAGACGTAGGTGCAATTGAATTTATTCATCGGAAACTTATTGAAGAGAGAGATAAAGGACGAGCTATATTACTGATATCTCTAGAATTGGACGAGATCCTCAATATTAGTGATCGTATTGCTGTTATTTATGAAGGGAAAATAGTTGCGATTCTTGACCCAAGTGAAACAGAAGAAAAAGAAATTGGTCTTCTTATGGCTGGTGGTACGAGTAAGAGAGTAGGTGGAGCCAATGATTCATAAATGGTTCAATAGAGGAAAGATAACTAATATCCTCATCCCTGTAATTGCTGTATTTTTAGGTATTTTGGTTGGAGCAATAATTATGTTAGTTACTGGTCAAAATCCAATTGTAGGTTATGGAGCTCTTATCTCTGGAGTTTTTGGAGACATTTATTATGTGGGTGAAATGTTTCGCATGATGACACCTTTAATCTTAGCTGGTTTAGCTGTAGCTTTTGCGTTTCGCACTGGTTTATTTAATATTGGAGTAGAGGGACAGTTAATCGTTGGTTGGCTAGCTAGCGTTACAGTTGGGATTTTAATTGATGCGCCTATGTATATTCATTTACCATTGGCAATTTTTGCAGGTGGACTTGCAGGTGCATTATGGGGCTTTATACCAGGAATACTTAAAGCTAAGTTTTTTGTACATGAAGTTATCGTAACAATTATGTTAAATTATGTTGCTTTACACATAGCTAATTTTTTAATTCGTTCATATTTGCTTGCTCCTGGAGAACGAACGGAAAAAATTCAAGTAACAGCTTCCCTTGCTTCACCATTTTTACAATCAATGACCGATTACTCAAGGCTTCACTACGGTTTTTTAATTGCAATATTAGGTTGTTTTATTCTATGGTTTATATTATGGAAAACAACGTTAGGCTATGAACTGCGAGCTGTAGGCTATAATAAACATGCTTCGGATTATGCGGGGATTAATGTTAAGCGAAACATTGTTCTTGCAATGGTTATTTCAGGTAGTTTCGCTGGTGTAGCTGGTGCTATGGAAGGTTTAGGTACTTACGGATACATGTCCATATTAGCTGGGTTTACTGGTACTGGATTTGACGGAATTGCCGTAGCGCTTTTAGGTGCTAACACAGCTATTGGTGTCGTTCTAGCTGCTACATTATTTGGAGCATTAAAGGTAGGGGCACCAAACATGCAATCCCAAGCAGGTGTTCCACCTGAACTTGTAGAAATTGTTATCGCCTTAATAATTTTCTTCGTAGCATCAAGTTACTTAATTCGATGGGTTATTAATCGTCTTCAAAAGGAGGACAAATAAATGGATGTTATGCAAATACTTGCCCTAGTTATACCAGCAGCCATTTTCTCGGCATCACCGTTAATTTTAACCGGACTCGGAGGTCTTTTCAGTGAAAGATCTGGTGTTGTAAATATCGGATTAGAAGGTTTAATGGTTATAGGCGCGTTTACAGGTATTGTTTCAACCCTTTATTTTGAAGGTTTAGGTTTAGGCGGAATTTCTCCTTGGATTGGTTTAATAGTAGCAATTCTTTCTGGAGCAATCTTTTCGTTGTTTCATGCAGTTGCGTCTATTACGCTAAAAGCTGATCAAATAGTAAGTGGTGTGGCGTTAAACTTTTTAGCTATTGGTTTATCTGTGTTTTTAGTTAAAATCATTTTCCAAAAAGGTCAAACTGATTATGTTCAAGTTCCATTTGTTCGTTTTAACGTACCTTTTTTAAGTGATATTCCTTTAATTGGACCAATGTTCTTTCAAAAAGCATATATGACTTCATATTTAGCAATATTGTTAGCATTTATTGTTTGGTATATCATCTATTATTCACCGTTTGGACTTCGCCTTCGTTCTGTAGGTGAGCACCCAATGGCTGCAGATACGATGGGGATAAATGTAAATCGTATGAGATATATTGCTGTTATGCTTAGTGGAGCTTTTGCAGGAGCAGGCGGTGCAATCTTTGCAATTACTACGTCACAAAATTTTGCAGGTAACACGATTGCTGGACAAGGTTTTATGGCTTTAGCCGCATTGATTTTTGGTAAATGGCATCCAATGGGAGTGCTCGCCGCGGCCTTGTTCTTTGGATTAGCGCAATCGTTAAGTATTACAGGACAACAAATACCTTTATTGCAAAACGTTCCACAAGTATACTTACTAATCGCTCCGTACGTCTTAACAATACTTGCTTTAGCAGGCTTTGTTGGTAAAGCTGAGGCACCAAAAGCAATTGGAAAACCGTATGAAAAAGGAAATAGATAAGAAAAGTGCAAGCGTCTGTCGCTTCGTGAACAAGGTGCTTATACTTTTACCTATCGGGCGGCGCCTATAAAAAGTAGATAAATAAGTAAGTATAGTAAAAGCCATAGCATTTATGGCTTTTTTTATTTTAAAATTGAATTCATTAGATTATCCTTCATATTTGTGTTTAAATAAGAAATGATATAAATTATTTTAGATAATAAAAAGGGAGCTTTTCCAAATGAAAGAACTTGATGTTTCGAAATATGAAAAAAAGATAGAATTAAGACTAATAACAAAAGAAGATTTTCAAGAAATACTGGAATTACAAAAAAGATGTTTTCGTAATATGGATCCGTGGAAGCTCGATCAACTTGAAAGTCACATCGAAATCTTCCCAGAAGGACAATTTTGTGTAGAATATGAAGGGGAAATTATCGGATCATGTTCTAGTTTAATTGTAAATTTTGATGAATATGATGATCAACATACGTGGGATGAAATCACCGATAAAGGCTACATTAGCAATCATGACCCAGAAGGCTATAATTTATATGGGATGGAAGTGATGGTTCACCCAGACTTTCGTCGTATGAAAATTGGTAGGAGACTTTATGAAGCAAGACATGAATTAGCTAGAAATTTAAATTTAAAAAGTATTATTATCGGAGGAAGGATCCCAAATTATCGTGAACATGCAGGCGAATATACACCTAGACAATATGGAGAAGCGGTTATGCTCCACAACATCTACGACCCTGTTTTAACATTCCAAGTAATGAACGGCTTTACACTAAAACGAATTAATAAAAATTATTTAGAGGACGATAGTGCTTCAATGAAATATGCAACGTTAATGGAATGGAATAACGTCGATTATCAACCAAGTACGAAACGACATTTTAAAACGTCATTTCCAGTTCGTATTTGTGTAATTCAATATAGTATGAAAAAAATTGACGCCTTTGAAGATTTTGCAAAGCAGTGTGAGTTTTACGTTGATGTAGCAGCCAGCTATGAATCTGATTTCGCTGTATTTCCGGAAATCTTTACTGCACAACTTTTATCATTTATTGAGGAAAAATCACCAAGTCAATCAATTCGTAAGCTTACAGAGTATACAGAAGAATATATATCGTTATTTACTGAACTTGCTGTAAAGTACAATGTTAATGTTATTGGTGGATCGCATTTTGTTGAAGAGGAAGGAAAAATTTACAACATTGCCTATTTATTTAGACGTGATGGTACTATTGAAAAGCAATACAAAATTCATATTACACCAAATGAACGAAAGTATTGGGGAATATCAGGTGGAGACAAGATCGAGGTCTTTGATACTGATTGTGGTAAAATTGCGATTCAAATATGCTATGATATTGAGTTTCCGGAGTTAGCTCGGATTGCAACTGACAAAGGCGCTAACATAATTTTTACCCCATTTTGTACGGATGAGAGACAAGGATTTTTGCGGGTGAAATATTGTGCTCAAGCTAGAGCAATTGAAAATCAAATTTATACAGTAATTTCTGGAACAGTCGGTAATTTATCAGAAGTAGAAAATATGGACATCCAATATGCTCAATCAGGAATTTATACCCCTTCTGATTTCACATTCCCAAGAGACGGTATTGAAGGAGAATGTGCAACGAATATCGAGACTGTCATTATTGGTGATGTTGATTTAGAACTTTTACGGAGACATCGAAAATCTGGGAATGTAACTCATTTAAAAGATCGTCGCAAAGATTTGTATCAGATTAACTATAAGCAATAATTGTATAAAAGGCGATATACCATAAAATAATTTATGGTATATCGCCTTTTACTATTTCAAAGTAAATTTAAGTAAAAAATATTAATAAAAAGTGAAAAATTTAGCGTAAAGGATGAAAGTTTCTCGAGTTACAAATTTTTAGTTAATAAGTATTGAAATTTAAGTAAAAAAACGTTGACTTTTTCATTGAATTAAACTAAAATTTTACTAAGTGATGAAAGTGCTTTCAATTAGCCGGAAGGAATTTTCATCATAATTAAAAAATCATAAGGGGGATATCAGTGTATGAAAGGTTTATCGAAAATATTTATTTTATTTTTTGCAGTTGTACTAACAATGGCGGCGTGTTCTTCTAAAGAAGAGAAAGTAACTGGAGATCAAGAGGTTGACAAAACAGATACAAAAGTTGAGTTAACTGCTTGGGCATGGAATGTTAATGTGGGTGCTTTAAATGAAGCGGCCGAGAAGTTTAAAGCTGAGTATCCAAATGTAGAATTGAAAGTAGAAGATATGGGACGTTTAGATGTTTATGACAAACTGTCGACGGGATTAGCAGCTGGGGGAATCGGTTTACCTGATATCCTTTTAGTAGAAGATGATCGTGTTCAAGGTTATTTGCAGGCATTTCCTAATGGCTTCGTTAATCTGTCAGATAAAGGCTTTGACGAAAATGCAAATTTATTTCCAAATTTTAAAAAGGAAATGGTTTCTAAAGATGGAGATTTTTACGGGTTTCCGTTTGATGCAGGTCCAGGTGGAATGTTCTATCGAACAGATATCTTTGAAGCGGCAGGTGTGAGTTCAGATGATATCGAAACTTGGGAAGATTTTTTAGTGGCTGGTAAGCAAATTAAAGAGGCGACTGGTGCTTATGCAATGCCACTTGATATGTACAAAGATGACCCTACTTATCGGATGATGTTAAACCAATTAGGCGTTTATTACTTTGATGAGGAAGGTAACATTGATCTTACTAACCCAAAAGCAGTTCAAGCAATGCAAACGTTAAAAGATTTTGCTGATGCAGACTTAATTAAAGACATTGATGGTTGGAACGGGATCGTTTCATCGACAATCGATGGTTCTGTTGCAGCCATTCCTTTTGGTGCATGGTATTACGGAACGATTACTGACCAAGCAAAGAATAGTGAAGGTAACTGGGGAGTATTTTTACTACCTGCATTTGAAAAAGGTGGAAATCGTGCATCTAACTTAGGTGGGTCAAATTGGTTGATCCCAGCTGCAAGTAAAAATATTGATGAGGCCTATGCTTTCTTAAACTTCTTCTCAACTTCAGATGAAGTTCAGTTAATGGCAATGGAAGAATTCGGTTTATTCCCATCTTTAGCATCTGTATATGAGTCAGAATTATTTATTGGTGAAGTCGACTTCTTCGGAGGGCAACCAATATGGAAAGTATTTGCTAATCAAATGGAAGATGTACCAACAGCGTACTATACAAACGACTATGCAATCGGCTTAGATGAAGCCATTAAGGCGCAAGCTGATGTGTTTAATGGTAAGGACGTAAATCAAGCTTTGGAAGAAGCAGCGAATCGCTTAGCTAGTCGAACGAAACGCGAATTAAATAACTACTAATTTCATAAAAGGGTGTCTCAAAAAGGCTGATATAACATGGGAAACCAAATATATTGTTTGAGTTTGGTAGTGGCCACTCGCCTTTATATGGGGCACTCTTGATTTTTAAAATATTAAAGAAAGTTGGAAGAGCATGAAAACGAAAAAATATATTCCATACATGTTTATTGCTCCAGCCGTTCTATTATTTTCGGTATTTATGCTATATCCGATTATTTATTCTTTAGTCTTAAGCTTTCAAACGAGTGTTGGTGGAGAAATGGCTTATAACGGAATCGATAACTATAAGCGGTTGTTTTCAGATCAAATTTTTATAAAGGCATTAAAAAATACATTTATTCTTTTAATTATTCAAGTTCCAATTATGATATCGCTAGCATTAATTTTAGCAACTTGCTTAAACTCAGCTTTATTAAAATTCAAAGGATTATTTCGAGTCGCTTTCTTTTTACCAGCGGTAACGTCGTTAGTTGCTTATTCAATTATTTTTTCTATGATTTTAATGAATGATGGTGTAATTAATCAAATAGTTACTGCGTTGGGTTTTGATCGTATTCCGTGGTTGTCGCACCCGGTTTGGGCAAAGGGAGCATTGATTATGGCAATGACATGGCGTTGGGTTGGTTATAACATGGTGATATATTTAGCCGCAATGCAAAATATTTCTGATGATATTTATGAAGCAGCAAGTATTGATGGTGCTGGAAAAGTGAGGCAGTTTTTATCAATTACTATACCGCAGCTAAAGCCAGTTATCCTATTTACAATGATTTTATCAACGATTGGAACATTGCAATTATTTGATGAGCCATTTGTTTTAACAAGAGGTGGTCCAAGTGATGAAACACTTACATTAGGAATGTACCTTTATCAAACGGGATTTAGATATTTTGATTTTGGTTATGCATCTACACTAGCCTATGTAATTGTAGTTTTAATCGCAATCATTTCATATATTCAGTTTAAAGTGACGGGTGATGAAAAATGATCAAAAAAATCGGTTTACAAAAGCTAACATTATACTTTGTCTTATTTATTGGAGCGGTCATTTCATTATTTCCATTCTATTGGGCATTTGTCGGTGCGACAAATGAAAGCGGTAGTTTGTTCTCGAAACCTCCTTCGTTAATCCCGGGAACCATGCTTGTGGAAAATGTTGTTAATTTAAACGAATCAATTGGTATTGGAAGGGTAATGTTTAACTCATTATTTGTATCAGGAGTTTATACATTTGTAAGCTTATTTGTATGTACTTTGGCGGCGTACGCTTTTGCGAAATTTGAATTTAAGGCTCGTAATCTTATTTTTGGAGTTTTCCTCCTCTCAATGATGGTTCCCTATCACGTAACAATCGTGCCCCTCTTTAAAATGATGGCAGCACTAGATTGGTTGAACTCATATAAGGCATTGATTTTACCGAATCTAGCTTATCCATTTGCGATTTTTTTAATGAGACAAAACATGGTAGCATTTCCAAATGCATTGATAGAGGCAGGGAGAATTGATGGTGCGGGAGAGTGGAGAATTTTCTTTAAAATTGTTTTACCATCAATGAAGCCAGCCTTAGCTGCAACAGCGATTTTCATATTTATGTTTCAGTGGAATAGTTTCTTGTGGCCACTAATAGCGGTTTCGTCAACTGACATGTATACATTACCGGTTGCCTTATCAAGTTTATTTGGATTATCAAGAATTGACTACGGTCAAGTAATGGCAGGAGTAACGATCGCTACGATCCCAATTATTATTTTTTTCTTATTGTTACAAAGGCACTTTATTTCTGGAATGTTAGGAAGTGCAGTTAAAGAATAAAAAGTTAAAACTAAAGGTTTCGAGTACTTCTAAAGGGGGGATAACCATGTCTATTTTTATTAATGAAGAGTCAAAAGAATTTCACCTACAAACAAGGGAAACTAGCTACATCTTTACTTTGTTGAAAAATAAACAGTTAGGCCAACTCTACTATGGAAAAAAGGTGAAACATCGCAACAGTTTTTCTCATTTGCTGCAACTGCCAAACGAGCCATTAGGTAATGCGACATTCTTGGATAAGGGTGATAATTTTTTTTCTCTAGAAGCGATTAAGCAAGAATACCCTTCATATGGAACGACGGATTTTAGAGAACCTGCTTTTCATTTACTCCAGGAAAATGGAAGTAGAGTGAGTAACTTTAAATTTCATTCATACTTTATCAGTCAGGGGAAACCGAAACTAAAAGACTTACCAGCCACATATGTTGAAAAAAATCAAGAAGCAGATACATTAACAATTGTTTTAAAAGACACGCAACTAAACGTAACACTTTATTTAGCGTATACCGTATTTCATGATGAAAACGTCATTACAAGAAATGCTAAGCTCGTTAATAATGGCGATGAAACGATTAAAATTGAAAGATTTCTAAGTGCTGTTATCGATCTTCCGGACGCTAACTACGATTTATTACATTTAGACGGTGCGTGGATCCGTGAAAGGCATGTTACAGAGCGAGCTCTTTCTAGAGGAGTTCAATATATTGATAGTAAACGAGGAACAAGTAGCTCACAACATAATCCTTTTATAGCTTTAAAAAGGAAAAGTACTACTGAGCACAGCGGTGAAGTATATGGTTTTAGCCTTGTTTATAGTGGCAACTTTCTAGCCGGAGTTGAGGTTGATCATTATGACACTTCAAGAGTTTTTATGGGTATTAATCCTTTTGATTTTAGCTGGAACTTAGAACCAAAAGAAACTTTTCAAGCTCCAGAAATAATTATGGTTTATTCAGCAAAAGGTTTAAATGGAATGAGTCAGACGTTTCATCAACTATTTGCAAAAAGACTTGTTCGTGGTAAGTGGCGTGATCAACCGAGGCCGATCCTAATTAACAATTGGGAAGCAACTTATTTTGATTTTAATGAAGAGAAATTACTTCAAATAGCAACTGCATCTAAAGAGCTTGGAATTGAATTATTTGTTTTAGATGATGGGTGGTTTCAAGGGAGAAATGACGATACAACTGCCCTTGGTGACTGGATTGTAGATAAAACAAAAATTCCTAGTGGTTTAGCTAATCTTAGTAAAAAAATTAACGAAACTGGGATTCAATTTGGCTTGTGGGTTGAACCCGAAATGGTTTCGGAAAAAAGCCAGTTATTCGAGAAACATCCTGATTGGGTATTGAGAGTAGCAGATCGGCCTCATTCACATGGGAGAAACCAATATATCCTGGATTTAACGAGAAAAGATGTCCGTCGTTATCTTACTAGATGCTTAAAGAAACTTTTTAGTAGTGCTGAAATTTCCTATGTGAAGTGGGATATGAATAGAAATATGACAGAAATAGGTTCAATGAAACTACCTGCAAATAGGCAAGGTGAAGTAGCGCATCGATATGTATTGGGTTTGTATGAAATTCTAGAAGATTTAACGAGTAGTTTTCCGGAAATACTTTTTGAGTCGTGTGCTAGTGGTGGGAATCGATTTGATCCAGGTATGCTCTACTATATGCCACAAACATGGGCAAGTGATAACACAGATGCTATCGAGCGATTGAAAATCCAATATGGTACATCGATTATTTATCCATTAGCAACAATTGGCGCACATGTTTCAAGTAGTCCAAATCATCAAACAGGAAGAAATGTTCCAATTGAAACTAAGTTTAATGTTTCCATGTTTGGTGCATTTGGTTATGAGCTAGATCCAACAAAACTTACAAATGAAGAAAAAATAATAATTAAAAAGCAAGTTTCATTTATAAAACGCAATCGTGAGGATATTTTTAATGGAACATTTTATCGGCTGCTGAGTCCGTTTACTGGGAATGATACAGCTTGGATTGTTGTAGCAAAAAACAAGCAAAGAGCGATTTTTGCTTTTATTCGAACATTAGCAAAACCTAATCCTGGTTTTGAACGCGTTTTGTTAAAAGGTCTTGATCCTGATTTTGAATATACAGTCAAAGGGCTTAATCATAAATGTTACGGTGACGAATTGATGCATATCGGTTTGTTATTACCACCATTTTATAATGGGACAATCAAACTAGAAAACTCAAACTTTGTTGGTGATTTTCAATCCATTGTTTTTGAGTTAGAAACAAACGTATAGGTGGGGAAATAAATGAATCATTTACAATCACTGTTTACAGAAATTTTTAATAAAAGTGAAAAAGAGTTACGACGATTTTTTGCGCCGGGAAGGGTCAACTTAATTGGTGAACATATTGATTACAATGGAGGTTATGTGCTTCCGTGTGCTTTGGATATTGGAACATATGCTGTTGTATCTGAAAGAGTCGATAACCAAATTAATGTTTATTCAAATAACTTTCCTGAAAAAGGAGTTGTGTCGTTTACTTTAGATGAACTTTCTTTTAAAGCGGAGCATGATTGGGCAAATTATCCTAAAGGTGTTATGAAAGACTTTTTTGATAAAGGTGTTATGACATCAGGTCTTGATATATTTTTTGAAGGTAATATTCCTAACGGTGCTGGACTTTCATCTTCAGCATCGATTGAACTTGTCACGGCAGTATTATTAAATGAAGTTTTTCAAGCAAATGAAGAGATGATTGACCTTGTGAAACTTAGTCAAAAAGTTGAAAATGAATTTATCGGTGTAAAGTGTGGAATCATGGATCAGTTTGCTGTTGGAATGGGAAAAGACCAACATGCAATTTTGTTACACTGTGACACTCTTGATTATAAATATTTACAATTAGATTTAAAAGATAGTTCAATTGTTATTGCAAATACAAACAAAAAAAGAGGTCTTGCTGACTCAGCGTATAACGAAAGGCGCACAACTTGTGAAATAGCTTTAGCAAAGATTAAAGAAAAAGTGTCGAGTGCTATCGTTACATTGGCCAATTTAACAGTAGAAGAGTTTGAACAAAGTAAAGCTTTTTTAACAGAAACAGAGCAAAAGCGAGTATTGCATGTAGTCAGTGAAAATATTCGCACAAAACAAGCTGCTTTGTCATTACAGAATGGTAATTTAAATGAATTTGGATTATTAATGAAACAATCACATGAGTCGTTACGGGATTTGTATGAAGTTACAGGAATAGAGCTAGACACGTTAGTTGAAGCTGCTTGGAAGCATAAAGGTACAATTGGAGCGCGAATGACAGGAGCTGGCTTTGGTGGTTGCACAGTAAACATAGTTAAAAATGCTGAAATTAGAGATTTTATAGAAAAAGTAGGCAATGAGTATAACGAAAAAATTGGTTATATGCCAAGTTTTTATACTGCAACTATTGGAGAAGGAGCAAAAGAGTTGACGGAGAGCGAGGTTATTTAATGATTTTAGTTTGCGGTGGCGCAGGTTATATTGGAAGTCATGCAGTTTATCGATTAATTGAAAAGGGTGAAGAGGTAGTTATTGTAGATAATTTGCAAACAGGTCACAAGAAGGCTATTCATCCAAAAGCTTACTTTTATCAAGGGGATATTAGAGACCGTAGGTTTTTAAAGTCAGTTTTTGCAAAGTATGATTTTGATACAGTCCTTCATTTTGCAGCAAATTCATTGGTTGGCGAAAGTATGGAAAATCCGCTCAAGTATTATGATAACAATGTATTTGGAACTCAAGTTTTACTTGAAATGATGAGTCAATTTCAAGTGAGTCGGATCGTCTTTTCCTCAACGGCAGCCGTTTATGGAGAGCCAAACCAATTGCCGATAACAGAAACAGTTAATACGGTTCCAACCAATACGTATGGTGAAACAAAATTAGCAATGGAAAAAATGATGAAGTGGGCAAATATAGCTCATAAGATCAGTTATATTTCGCTACGTTATTTTAATGTAGCTGGAGCTTATGGAGTTAATCTCGGTGAAGATCATGATCCAGAAACACATTTAGTTCCGTTAATATTAAAAGTTGCGTTAGGACAAAGAGAAGAAATAAGTATTTTTGGTGATGATTATGATACCCATGATGGAACATGTATTAGAGACTATATTCATGTTTTAGATTTAGTGGATGCTCATATTCTCGCTGTACAGAAGTTACGTCAAGGATCTGAACCACAAATTTACAACCTAGGAAATGGCAATGGCTTCACTGTAAAAGAAGTAATAGATGCTGCACGAAAGGTGACAAATCACCCGATCCCAGCTAGTGTGAAACAACGTCGATTAGGAGACCCGGCAAAGCTTGTGGCAGCGTCTTTTAAAGCAAAAGAAGAGCTAGGTTGGGTTCCGAAATTTCCGGATATTGAGGAAATTGTTGCTTCGGCTTGGGATTGGCACCAGAAAAATTCTCGCGGTTATGGTGGTGAATGAAATTGATAAATATTTATCAAAAAATTGACATCCTTCTGGATTATGGTGAAACACATCAGTTAATTGAAACAGAAGACCGTATTTATTCTAAAAACAAACTCCTTGCCTTATTTGATTTAGAACATTGGCATGACGTTCAAAAAAAATCAGATCCAGAATCGGAAATTTATGAAATAATGGATCAAATTCTAGATTGGGCTTTTGAGAACGGAAAAATAAAAGAGAACACAGGGACCCAAAGAGATATTCTAGACTCAATGATAATCGATTGCTTAATGCCAAGACCTTCAGAGCTAACCCGGCTTTTTGATTCCCATTTTGAAAAAAGTCCAGAAGCGGCAACTGATTTTTTCTATTCATTAAGTAAAGCTTCTAATTATATTCATATGGATCGTATAGCGAAAAATCGTGATTGGGAAGTTGCAACAGAATATGGAAACTTGAATATTACGATCAATTTATCGAAACCAGAAAAAGATCCTAAAGAAATTGCTTTGTTAAAAGAGTTGCCAACAGGTAATTATCCAACTTGTTTGCTTTGCAAAGATAATGTTGGCTATAAAGGGACACTTCGTCATCCGGCACGCACCAATCACCGCATCATTCCAATTAAATTAAATAGGGAAGCCTGGAATCTACAATATTCCCCTTATGTTTATTATCATGAGCATTGCATTATTTTTCGTGATGAGCACTTACCGATGAAAATTAGTGAAGCGACATTTAGGCGCTTACTAGATTTCGTCGATATTTTTCCCCATTATTTTGTTGGTTCTAATGCTGATTTACCAATTGTAGGTGGGTCAATTTTGTCTCATGATCACTTTCAAGGCGGGAAATTCACGTTTGCGATTGAAAAAGCAGATATCAACCATGTATTTAAATTAGCACAATTTCCAAATGTTAAATTTGGGATTGTCGACTGGCCGATGTCAGTTATTCGAATTACTGGTAGTAAAATAGAGGTTGAACAAGCAACGTCGTATATATGGGAACAATGGCAGGGATATAGTGACCCAAGTGTTGAAATTTATGCGTACGTAAAAGATATTATTCATAACACTGTAACGCCGATTGCAAGGCGTCGTGGTGCTTCATATGAAATGGACGTTGTACTAAGAAATAATCGCACATCTGAAAAATATCCTTCTGGAATCTTTCATCCTCACAAAGAGCTTCACCATATCAAACAAGAAAATATTGGCTTGATTGAAGTGATGGGATTAGCAGTATTACCAGGAAGGTTATTGGAGGAACTTAGTTTATTAGCGGAATACCTTGTTTATAATACTGAGCGAGAAAGCTGGAACGAAGCTATATTGAAGCATTTTCAATGGTACCAAGATCTTAAAGGAAAATATCATTTTACAAAAGAAAATGTAAATGTAACTTTACAACAAGAAGTGGGCTTAAAGTTTAAAAAAGTCCTTGAACATGCGGGTGTTTTTAAAACCGATGCAAATGGAAAACTAGCTTTTATTAAATTTGTTAACACGCTCTAAATACAGCTTAATTTTAAAAAATGGTAGGCGGTTTTTAAAATGAAAAAAGGCTTATATAAAGGTATCGATTGCATTGAATTAGAAAATGAGTATTTAAAGGCAACATTTTTACCTGAATACGGAAGCAAGTTGGCTTCCTTGATTGATAAAGCATCAAATGAAGAGTTGCTTTTTCAATCAGCGGCAGACCAATTAGTTATTCCTCCTTATGGTGCGAAGTTTAGTGACTATGATTCAAGTGGCTTTGATGAAGTGTTTCCCTCAATTGATCCTTGTATTGATCCGCAAACAGAAGCACAAATCCCGGACCATGGTGAAGTATGGACTTTGCCGTGGAAAGTAGAAATGAAACAAGGTAATTTGGAGTTTACAGTTAATAGCCCTAAGCTATCTTATCGATTAAAGAAGAAGGTAGTACTAAATGAAAATAGGTTGTGTTTTCATTACAATTTAGAAAACCTTAGTAAAAACACTTTTTATTTTATTTGGACACCACATGCATTATTA